>JAJZAN010000034.1 GCA_021799435.1 Bacillota bacterium
CGGCTACATTATCGCGGGGAAGACGGGAACCGCCCAGAAAATTGTTAACGGGAAGACCTCCAATTCCAATTTTGTGGCGTCCTATTTGGGGATGGCTCCCATGCCCCATCCCAAATTCATCATGTTGGTGTCGATTAACCATCCGGTTGGCAAGCTGTTTTACGGAGATCAGGTCTCGGCGCCCGTTTGGAAGCACATTGCCGAGTACCTGTTCAAGTATTGGAACATTAAGCCCTATGCGGGGCCCGACAATGGATCCAAGCCAGGTCCAGTGCCGTAAAGTTCTCGGGTGGACGTGATTGTCATACATATGGGGAGTAACCAGCCCGTCCTTCGGGTTAGGGAGGTCTCCAAGATGAATGACCGTCCACCGCTGGTATTGAAGCGGCGCAATTTTGTTGCCTTGGTGGGCTTTGGCTTGTTCGATTTACTGATAGGAAGCCGGCTCGTGACAATTCAAGCACTAGATGCGCCTCATTTAAAAAAACTAGCTGACAGTATTCACTTCCGGTCGGTGCCCCTGGCGCCGTTTCGCGGCAATATCGTCGACCGCAATGGACGTCTCTTGGCCGGAAGCCATCACGCCTACTCGGTCTATGCCATACCGGTGCAGACCAAGCGTGCGCGGCAGAGTGAAACGGTGCTGTTAGCTAACGTGTTGGATATGGAACAAAGCCGCGTGTTGCGCCGCTTGTCACGCAACCAGGGGTTTGTGTGGTTGAAACGGCGCCTGACGACGCGGGAATTGGAGACCATCCGGAGCCAGTTGCCGGCGCTGCCGGGCATTCACCTCGTCACCGAAACCGCCCGCTTCTATCCCGAAGGGGAATTGGCAGCGGGAGTCATGGGATTTACAGGCATTGACAACCAGGGCCTAGCGGGTGTCGAGATGATCTACGACAAGTATTTGAAGGGAAAGCCTGGTGCCATCCAAGAAGAATACGATGCGCACGGGCA
Source organism: Bacillota bacterium (assembly GCA_021799435.1). GTDB lineage: Bacteria > Bacillota > Sulfobacillia > Sulfobacillales > Sulfobacillaceae > Sulfobacillus_B. Next base: position 958 of record JAJZAN010000034.1, read on the forward strand.
CACCATTGCGAATGCCCGTCAACGGATTGTGCCGTCTCAACAAGGCGATACACTCCAACTTACCATCGACGAGAATATTCAATGGATGGCGGAGAGAGCCGCAGAGCACGCCATGATTACCACGGGCGGCAAAGCGGTCATGATTACGGTCATACACCCCCAAACTGGCGGCCTTCTGGCCATCGCCCAGCGGCCGACGTTCGACCCCAACCACTTTCGCGACTACAATCCCAAGCGGTATCGGGAACTGGCCATCACGGACGCCATTCCACCGGGGTCAATCTTCAAGCCCGTTACCCTGGCGTCCGCTCTCGAGGCGGGAACGACCAGTCGTGGTGCGGGATTCTGGTGCCCTGGGTTCAAAATTGTGCTGGGACGCCGAGTCAATTGCTGGCGTCCCGCCGGGCACGGCGCCGAATCGTTGGCCGACATTGTCAAGAACTCCTGCAACGTAGGGTTTATGGAGTTGGGGCTGGGACTGGGCGTGGACAAATTTTATGAATGGGCGAACCGGTTCGGACTTATGACCCGGACCGGTATCGACCTGCCGGGGGAGGCGGTGGGACTGTTTCCCCGCAAGGGACGGGTGACGGCGCTGGACTTGGCCATTATGGCGTTCGGGCAAACCCTGACCGTCACACCCATAGGCCTTGTAAATGCGGTGGGCGCCATAGCCAATGGCGGGGAGCTCTACCGTCCGCATGTGGGACGTGCGCTGCTCAGCCCCGACGGCAAGGTGAAAAAGCTTTTGGAAGGGCCGCCAATCCGGCGGGTGGTGTCTACCGAAGTCGCGTCCACGGTGCAGCGCATGATGATTGGAGTCGTCACCAAAGGTAGTGGCAAGTTAGCCCAAATTCCTGGCTACAAAGTCGCAGGAAAAACCGGGACCGCACAGAAGGTGGTGAATGGGCGGACCGAAAAAGGAATCTATATCTCTTCTTTTATTGGTTTTGCGCCCGTACCCAATCCGGTAGCGGCTGTGTTGGTGTCCGTGGACGAACCTCAAGGCGCCTTTTATGGGGGTCAGGTGTCCGCCCCGGTGTTTGGCCGCCTGATGCGGGACATATTGCGTTATCTGAAAGTGCCGCCCACGGAACCGATTAAAAAGCCCCGGACTGGCGAGCCGGCTTTTGTTCCCGACTTAGTGGATTTAGCTCCGGAAGTTGCTGCACAAGATGCGGCCGAGTATGGTTTTCCGGTACAATTCAAGGGACGTGGATCGATTGTGGTAAGCCAGTCGGTCACCTATGGCGGGTACCGTCCCGTTGGGACTGTCTTGACGCTCACGCTGGGAAATCGCAGCCGCGATTACCTTGAATGGGTCACCGTCCCCGACTTTCGGGGCCTGTCTGTGTCCTCGGCGCATCATTTGGCGTTTGACCTGGGGTTGAACGTCGCCGTGATGCGGGGCGCTGACGGCCGTGTGGTCCGTCAGGCGCTCAATCCCGGACAGCAGGTCAAGTCGGGGACCACGGTTGGCGTATGGGTAGGATAAGACTAACCGTGAAAGCGGGGAGCAGCAAATGACTATAGACGAATTAGTAAAACAGATGGGGCAAGGCCGTATCGTGGGCAGTGCCGCCGTCAAGATCACCGGGATCCAGCACGATTCCCGCCAGGTTGTGCAGGGGGACTTGTTCTGTGCCATTCCGGGGTTTCGCACCGATGGGCACCTCTATTGTGCGGAGGCGCTGAATCGCGGAGCGGCAGCCTTTCTGGTGGAACGGGCGGAAGCTATTCCAGCGGGGGCTTCGGGGATTGTCGTGGACAATGCGCGGGTAGCCTTGGCTAAAGCGGCCGACGTGTATTATGGCCACCCATCCGGACGGCTATGGATGGTGGGGGTGACCGGCACCAACGGCAAAACCACCACCACCCATCTGGTGCGGGCCGTCTTGGAAGGCAATGACGTGGCCTGCGGACTAACCGGCACCCTGCACACCCTGGTCGGCCCGGAAACGCTCAAAGTGGTGCGAACCACACCCGAGGCGCCCGACCTGCAGCGCATTTTGCGTCACATGGCGGACCGAGGCATGCGGGCTGCCGTGATGGAGGTGTCGTCGCACGCCTTGGCTCTGTCCCGCGTCGACCACGTCGACTACGACGTGGCGGTGTTCACGAACCTGACCCAGGACCACTTAGACTTCCACAAAGATTTTGAGAGCTATTTCCGCGCCAAGGCCCTTTTGTTTGAACGCCTCGGCGATGGATCGCCAAAAGGGCCGCGTGCTGCCCTCATTAATGGGGATGATCCGCATGCCGAACGGCTCATAGCGCTCAGCCGCGTTCCGGTACTCACCTATGGCCTGGGAGAAGGATGCGACATTCGGGCTACTCACGTGCAAATGACGAGTCGCGGGGTACAGTTCCGAGTCCGGTTCCCCTCCGGCGAACAGCAAGCGGTATCGTTTGGCATGCCAGGCCGATTCAATGTCATGAATGCCGTGGCCGCGATGGGGGTGGGCTACGTCTATGGCCTGAAGCCCGACGCCATGGCAGCGTCTTTGATCCGCTACCCGGGGGTGCCGGGGCGCTATGAGCGCATTGATGAGGGGCAGCCTTTCACCGTGATTGTCGATTACGCGCATACGCCGGATGGGCTGCAAAATGCGCTGGTCACAGCACGGGAGTTCGCCTTGGGGAAAATTGGCGTCGTATTTGGGGCGGGTGGTGACCGCGACCGCGGCAAACGACCGTTGATGGGTGAAATGGCAGGAAAATACGCCGATTGGACGGTGCTGACTGCGGACAATCCCCGGTCTGAAGACCCCCTGGAAATTATTCATCAAATCGAACAGGGCATGAAACTCGTGGATGGCCGCTGGCAGGTGGAACTGGATCGGGAGCGGGCCATCAAGCTGGCGCTTGGTCAGGCCCAGCCGGGCGATGTCGTGCTCATTGTGGGCAAAGGCCACGAGACATACCAAATTTATCGGGACGGAACCATCCACTTTGACGATCGCGAAGTGGCCCGACAAATGCTGAGGGAGTTAAAGCGCACATGATGCCATTGACCTTTGGAGAGGTGGAGCGTTGGACCCGGGGCACCGCCCTGAAGTGCCCGCTGGACCGGCCGGTCACCCGGCTCACCATCGACAGCCGTGAGGTGGGTCCGGACGCATTGTTTTTTGCCCTTCCGGGCACTAGGACGGACGGCCATGCCTTTGTTGAGGAGGTTTGGAAGGCGGGCGGTGTGGCCCTGGTCAAGGACGATTTTCCATCTGCGGCTGGGCCGCAAATTCGCGTCGCCAGCCCCTTAAAGGCCATGGGACAGCTCTTGCGGAATTACATTGAGGCTTACCATGTAACAGTGGTCGGGGTCACCGGCAGTGTGGGCAAAACCAGCGTCAAGGAGCTGTCTGCGGCTGTATTGACGGCGCGATACCAAACGGCATGGTCGCTGGGCAACTACAATACCAACATTGGGTTGCCGCTGTCGTTTTTCCAGGGCCAGGCTGGCACGACCCATTTCGTGGCCGAGATGGGGATGAGCGCACCGGGCGAAATTCACGAACTCACCCAGATTGCGCCGCCTCAGGTGGCGGTTATCTCAACCATCGGGCCCAGCCACCTGGAGCGCTTGGGGTCGATGGAGGCGATTCAACATGCCAAGGGAGAGATTCTGGAAGGGCTCAAGGACGACGGCTTGGCGGTCTTGAATCACGACAACCACTGGGTGCGCGAACTCGGTGAACAAACGCCTAAACGGGTGGAATGGTTTGGGACCTTCGAGGGAGCATCAGCCCGTGTGATGTCGGCTGTGGTGACCCAGGATCGCACCCGCATCGAACTGCTGGTGCACGGGCGGCCGCTGACGATTGACCTGCCCTGGCTCGGGGTCCACCACGCCCACAATGTGGCTGCCAGCCTGCTGGTGGGATTGGAGCTGGGAGTGCCGCTGTCAGAAGCGCGGGACCAGTTGGAGGCCATCGAGGCAGGACGTTCCCGGATTCGGGTTATCGACGCCGGCCAATTCACAATTTTGGAGGATGTTTACAACGCGAGTCCGTTGTCAACCGGGGCGGCCCTTGATGTGCTGGCAAGTCGCGGGGGGCGGCGGATGGCGGTCGTGGGCGACATGCTGGAGCTGGGTCAGGAAGAGGTTCCCGGCCACCAGCAGGTGGGGCGGTACGCAGCGTCGCGGACAGATTTGCTGTTGTGCGTGGGAGAACGGGCGCGTCATACCTATGAGGCAGCCCGGGCCGCGGGCGTCGCGGCGGCGTGGACGGCGACGCGCCAGGACGCGCTGGACTGGCTCACTCAACGCCTGGCTCCGGGCGATACGGTGCTTCTGAAGGCCTCGCGCGGCATGCAGTTCGAGTGGCTGAGCCGACAGCTGGCGGCTTGGGGTGACGCCCAATGAGAGAGGCGTGGGCTGGCATTATTGGCTTGGTCGCAGCCCTGATTTTGGGGCCTGTGATGATTCCGATTCTGCACCGGTTGAAATTTGGCCAACAGGTCCGTGAGGTAGGCCCCCAATCCCACCTAAAAAAGCAGGGTACGCCGACCATGGGTGGGATGATCTTCCTAGCGGGGTTGCCCATTACGGTGGCCGTGTTGGACCCCCAGAGCTCCGGAGCCTGGGCGATGGCGCTCTTGACGCTGGGTTACGGCCTGATTGGATTTGGCGACGACTACATCAAAGTAGCCTTGAAGCGGCCGCTGGGACTGAAGGCCCGCGAAAAGCTGCTGCTGCAAGTGGTGCTTGCCGCAGCCTTTGCATGGTATGTCTACCGCTTGGTCCCGAAGACGTATGTGTTGCCCTTTCACTTGGGCGCAGTGCCGTTGGGCTGGTGGTATGGTCCCGTGACAGTACTGGCCATCTTGGCCACTGCCAATGCCGTTAACGAGACTGATGGATTGGATGGCCTAGCCGCCGGAGCGGCAGCGCTGTCCTTTGCCTTCTTCGCGTTGTGGGGACTGCGTCATCGCGAGCAGTCGGTGGTGATGGGGGCCATGGCTATGGTGGGCGGATTGGTGGGGTTTCTCCGAGTCAATCTCCACCCCGCCAAGGTTTTTATGGGCGATACCGGGTCGCTGGCACTGGGAGCCGGGTTGGCTGCGTTGGCCGTACTGACGGGAGCGCCGCTGCTTCTTCCAGTAGTTGGCATACTCTTTGTGCTTGAGACATTGTCCGTCATTATCCAAGTGGTGAGTTTCCGTTTGACGGGTCGGCGGGTCTTCCGCATGAGCCCGCTCCACCATCACTTCGAATTGGGTGGATGGTCGGAAGAACGAGTGGTTACGGTGTTTTGGCTGCTGTCAGCCCTGGGGGCGGCACTGGCGTGGTGGTAGAACGGGGCGAGAGGAGGGGCAGCGCGATGGAGAACAGGACTGGCCGTTTCGATTATCTGTTGTTGTTTGCCGTCTTAGGGCTGTTGGCCATTGGCACTCTGGTGGTGTTTTCGGCCAGTGCCGCTATCGCCTATCGTACCTTGGGTACCCCCTACTACTATTTGGAGCGTCAGATCATGTGGGCGGTGCTGGGGCTTTTGGTGATGATTGTGGCGTCGCGATTCGACTACTGGCGTTACCAAAAATGGGCTTTGCCCTTGTTTGTTGTCTCCGTGGTATTATTGGGGGCGGTACTCATCCCGCACGTGGGCATATCCATTAACGGCGCACGGCGGTGGTTGGGTGTGGGTTCCTTACAGGTGCAGCCATCCGAGTTGGCCAAAATCGGCATGATTTTCCTGTTCGCGCGCCTGTTCAGCTTGCACCAGGACAGCATTCAGGATTTCTGGCGGGGCGTGATTCCGCACCTGGCGCTGGCGGTGGTCGTGTTCGGCCTCGTACTGGCCGAACCGGACTTAGGCACGACCATGGCCATCGCAGGGACATTCTTTGTGATGCTGTTTGTGGCTGGGGCGAAAAAACGGCACTTGGGAGCGCTGGCAGGTTCGGGCATGCCGGCTCTTGGGGCCGCCATCGTCCTGGAGCCTTACCGCTTGCAGCGTATCGTTGCCTTTACCGACCCCTGGAAGCACCCGTTAGGCGAGGGCTTTCACACCATTCAGGCTCTGCTGGCGCTGGGATCGGGCGGTGTACTGGGACTGGGGTTGGGTTATTCCCGGCAGGCTTTGGGCTTTTTACCGGAATCTTTTACGGACTTCATTTTTGCGGTTTTGGGCGAGGAACTGGGGCTAATCGGCACCTTGACCGTGGTGGTGCTGTTTATGCTGGTGGCTTGGCGCGGGTACCGGATTGCCATGCGGGCCCCCGACTTGTTCTCCAGCCTGCTGGCAACCGGCTTCACGACCATGATTGCGATTCAAGCGGCCATCAACATGGGCGTGGTTACCGCGACCCTGCCGGTTACCGGCATTACCCTGCCGTTTATCAGCTACGGCGGATCATCGCTGGTCTTGAGTTTGGCAGGCGTGGGCGTGCTGTTGAACATTTCGAGGCACACCACTTAAGGGCCGGCATACTGTAGAGATTGCGCCGTGTTTTCAGGTCAGACCGATCTTCGAGGGTGGTTGGGATGCGCGTACTATTGACCGGCGGAGGCAGCGGCGGACACATTTATCCGGCACTGGCCATCGCACGAGGATTACTGGCGGAAGATCCCGACACCGAACTCTTGTACGTGGGCACCAACCACGGGCTGGAACGGGATCTGGTGCCGCGCGCTCAGGTGCCGTTTGCGGCAGTGCATGCGCGCGGCCTATTGGTGCGTGGATTGCGCGGCAAGGTGGCGGGCGTGCTCTCGGCTATCCGGGGAACGGCCGAGGCCTGGGGAATTTTGCGGCGGTTTCGCCCGGACGTAGTGGTGGGGACCGGCGGCTATGTATCGGGACCGGTGGGACTGGCGGCTGGGCTCCTGAACATCCCTTTGGTCATTCAGGAACAGAATGCCTGGCCGGGACTCACCAACCGCCAACTAGCGAAGCGCGCTCAGGCGGTGCTGGTGCCATTCGAGGAGGCAAAAAAATACTTCCCAGAACGGACTCGCGTGGTGCTGGCCGGCAATCCCATCGAACTGCCCCCAGAACCACTGTCGAAGGCTGAGGCCCGGGCGCGGCTGGGTCTTTTGAGCGACATCCGGATTTTGATGGCGACGGGTGGCAGTCAGGGAGCTCTCGCCATCAATCGGCTTATGCTGCGGCTGATGTCTGACGTCGTCGCCGATCCGAACCTGGGTATGATTTGGGCCACTGGCAAACGCTACTACGAGGACATGAAGGCTCAACTCCACCAGCAATATCCTCACGGCTGGGACGAAAGCCGGGTCCAGGTTTTCGAATACTTCTACGAGATTCAGACCGTTTATCAGGCTGCCGATCTCCAGGTCTGTCGTGCCGGCGCTATGACCCTCACCGATTGTCAGGCGTTCGGCATGCCGGCGGTGCTGGTCCCCAGCCCAAATGTGAGCGAGGATCATCAGAGCAAGAATGCCGCAGTCATTGAGGGGCGGGGAGCCGGAATCCGAGTGCCGGAAGGCGATCTGAAGGCTCGCCGGGGGGAGATTTTGGCCTTGCTTAGGGACACGAGCCGGACCGACGCGATGGCTGCCAAAATGCGGGAAATGTTTGACGCGCACGCCGTCGAACGCATCATCGACACCGTCCGCGAGGCGTCTAAGACGCCGGGGAGGCGAGACTGATGGATGTGGAACCGGTCGCAAGCCATTTGCGTAGCATGAATGTGGGTCAGGTGAAGCCCGGGGAACCATTGGGCCGGCACACCTCATTCCGAATCGGAGGACCGGCGTCCGTGTTTGTCGATCCCGATGATTTAGACGGTGTGGTCCGTGTGCTCGACTGGGTGCGGGACGAAAGTTTGCCTTACTTCATCATTGGGCAGGGCACCAATATCTTGGTCTCCGATCAAGGGGTGGACGCCGTGGTAATCTCCACGGCGCGAGCCCTCAAAGAGACCGCGATTGATCCTCCCGTGATTCGGGCCGGCTCTGGGCTTCTGCTCACCAAGCTGTGCCGCCTGGCGGAGCGTGCTGGGCTAACGGGTTTGGAATTTGCCATCAGCATACCAGGGACGCTCGGGGGCGCTCTGGTGATGAATGCTGGAGCCCATGGCGGGTCGATGGTGGAGGTAGTGGAGAGCGTGCTGGTATGGGATGCCATCTCCGGGGTGCGGCGGATTTCAGCGGACGAGGTGCAGTTTCAATATCGCCAAAGCCGTTTTATGCATAATCCGTGGATTGCTCTGGAAGCGACATTGCTCCTCAAACCCGGGAACCCTGATGAAATTCGTGAGACAATGCGGCACAACATGGAGTACCGCAAGAAGAGTCAACCGGTGGGGGAGCCCAACGCCGGCAGTATTTTTAGAAATCCGCAGCCCCACTACGCGGGGCAACTGATTGAAGAGATTGGCGCCAAGGGCTGGCGCGAGGGCGACGCGGCCGTGTCGGACCTGCATGCCAACTTTATTGTGAACTGCGGCCAGGCCACGGCCCACGATGTCCTAACGTTGATGCGGCGCATTCGACGAACTGTGTACCAGCGTTGCGGTGTGGTGTTGAAACCCGAGGTGCGCTGGATTGGCCCGGGAGAGGGAGGAGCCGATGCAACATGGGAGAATTTGTGGTACGCGGAGGGCGACGGCTTGACGGAACCTTAAGGGTTCACGGGGCCAAAAATGCTGCTCTGCCGATCATGGCCGCGTCGGTGCTTGCTTCGGGCCCTGTGACACTCGAGGGAGTGCCCCGACTGCGAGACGTCGATGTGATGACCGAGGTGCTGACCGCGTTGGGAGCGACGGTTCGCTGGGTCTCAGATTCATCGCTGGTGATTGATCCTTCTGATATTCATGAATATGTCATTCCCCAAGAACTGATGATGAAGATGCGGGCCTCTATCTTTGTCATTGGACCGCTCTTGGCCCGGATGGGCCACGCGGTGGCGCTGCAGCCGGGAGGCTGTTCGATTGGGGATCGCCCTATTGACATTCACATCTATGGATTTGAACAATTGGGTGCGCGGGTATCGGAAACCGAAATTGGCACCCGCTTAGATGCTTCCGAACTTATACCGGGATTGGTTCATCTCAGCTACCCGTCAGTCGGTGCGACGGAAAATCTCATGATGGCCGCGGCCCGTACGCCCGGCGAAACCCGGATTCGCAACGCCGCCATGGAGCCTGAGATTGTTGACTTGGCGCAGTTTCTAGAGAAGATGGGGGCGACCGTGCGGGGAGCCGGCACCTCGGACATCCGCATTGTCGGCCAGAGCGCATTGTCGGGCGTCAAGCATACCATCATCCCTGATCGCATCGAGGCCGCCACTTTTATGCTGGCGGCGGCGGCGACGGGCGGCCACGTCGTGTTGGAAAACTGCATTTCCGAACACCTGCCCGGACTAATGGGCCGTCTGCGAGACGTGGGCTGCCGGGTGGAGGAGCGCGACGGCGACGTGGTGGAACTCACCGCCCCGGAGAAGTATAAGACCACGCCCATCTCCCTTCACACGGGGCCGTATCCGGGGTTCGCAACGGATATGCAGGCCCAGTTCATGGCCTTTTTGTTGAAGGTGCCGGGGGTCCACATTATCTCTGAGCGTGTCTTCGAGAACCGCCTCGGCCATGCTCGGGAACTCCGGCGCATGGGGGCGCAAATTGTGGCCGATCAGCGGGTCGCCTTGATTTATGGGGGACGGCCGCTGCATGCCGCGGACGTGCGGGCGTTGGATTTGCGAGCTGGTGCCGCCTTGGTTATCGCCGGCCTCATGACGGAAGGAGAGACGGTCATCGCGGACCGGGAAATCATCGAACGCGGCTATCAGGACCTCGACCGCCGCTTGACTCAACTGGGAGCGGACATCAGTCAGCGATAGTCGTATACTGAACTCGACAATATGCCGGGAGGGGATGGCATGCCCCGCCACATTCTGATGGTGCTGTCCTTGGTGGCGGCAGTGCTGGGATTTCTCATTACCCAGCAAATTCGAACGGTCGGGTTCATTACCAAAACCGCACAAATGCAACAAGGTCAATTGCTCACCGCTTTGGTTACGCGGGCTGAACAGCATAACTTGGCGATGCGGCAGCAAGTCAACCAATTGGAGAGCCGTCTGGCCGCCTTCGGGCAGCCGGACAACGTCCAGGGGCTTAAGGCGGACCTGAATCGGGTGGAGCCGCTGGCAGCCCTCACCCCCGTGTCGGGGTCTGGGGTGGAGGTCGTGATGCACGATGCCACCAAACCCGCCTTTCCCAATGAACCAGCCATGCTGCGGCTGGTGCACGACCAATACGTCCTGCGGGTCGTCGCCCTCCTCTCGGCGGCAGGTGCCCAAGCCATCTCTATCGATGGTCAACGCTACACGGCGACCACCTCGATTTTCTGCGCTGGGCCGACCATTCGCATCAACGGTGTGCCATATGCCTCGCCTTACGTCATCCGGGCGGTGGGGCCCTCCGGTCCCATGCTGAAGGCGCTCGAGAACGACACAGACATTCAAGGATGGTCCCAACTGGTTTCCATCAAATACCGTTCTATGAAACACCTTGAAATTGCTCCATATCGCGGAAGGATTGCCTTTTCGGAGGCTAAACCTGCTAAGATAGGAGGGTAGTACCAGAAAGGGGATATTCGGCGTTGTGGATTGTGGTTGTGGGACTCGCGATGGGCGTGCTCATCGGGCTGTCGTTCCCCAACGTCCTGCCGGCATCGTTCGCCAGCTACCTGTCCATCGCCCTCCTGGCGGCTTTGGACTCGGCTTTCGGCGGTATTCGCGCGAGTTTGGAGAAAACCTTTGTGCCGGTCACCTTTGTTACCGGTTTGGTCTCCAACGCGGTGTTGGCAGCCCTCTTGACCTACTTGGGCAAAGAGATGGGCGTGCCGTTGTTTGATGCGGCACTGTTCGCCTTCGGATTCCGGATCTTTCAAAACCTTGGGGCAATCCGTCACTTATTGATCAGCCGGTGGAACAAATCACGGGTAAAATTGCAACACCCGTCGGTTTAATGCAGGAAAATTGTATTTCGAGGAGAAGTTCATGCAAGAGTGAAACTCTCCCATGAAGGAGGTTCCGCATGGCCAAGCGTCCGCTGATTTTGGCAGTCGACGTGGGTACAACCAAAGTGTCAGCGTTGGTCGGCGAAGCACGTCCGGACGGAGAGGTGGTTGTGCTGGGCGTGGCTGCAACCCCGGTGGTGGGCATGCGCCGTGGGCTGGTGTTTGAGGTGGAGCGGGTTGCGTTGGCGATTCGCGACGCGGTCAACCGGGCCAACAGCATGGCTGGTACGGAGTTAACGCAGGCCGTGGTGGCCGTGAATGGTGATCATTTGGCCATTCAGGCCGGACAAGCCCGGGTGCATCTGAAGGCGGGCACGGTCCGCGTTGAAGATGTCGAGCAAGCGACCAAGCGAGCTGCCCAAGTGTCTCATGAGGCGGACCGCGAGACGGTGCAGGTCATTCGCCGCGGGCTGGCTGTGGACGGGTTTCGGGGTGTGGTGGACCCGGTGGGCATGGTGGCTCACGAAATGGACGCCGAGGTGTTGGTGGTATCCGGTCAGACCACGGTGCTGCGCAACTTGCGTCGGGTCGTGACCATGGCCGGTCTGAACCCCGTACGATGGATTCCCGCACCGCGGGCTTCAGGGGACGCCGTGCTGGCCGACGACGAGAAGCAATTGGGCGTCGTTCATTTGGATGTCGGCGGCGGCACGACAGGCGTCAGCGTGTACCGTGGCGGCCATCTCCAATACATGGGGGTGGTGCCCATTGGCGGCGAGTCGATTACGTCGGACTTGAGTGTGGGCTTAGGCGTTGTGAGTACCCAGGCTGAGCGGCTCAAACTGGAGTATGCCGCGGTGGGTGCGGAGCGCGACGGCACTTTGGAAGTACGGGCGGTCAGCGGCCAGTCGGTCAAGCTCATTCCGGTCAAGGAGCTGGAAGAAATCGTCGAGGCACGCGTGGATGAATGGGCATCGATGGTGGAGAAGCACTTGAGCCGTATTGATTGGCCCAAAGGTCCTGCGGCTGGAGTGGTCATGACGGGCGGCGGTTCGCTTTTGAAAGGTCTCAACTCGTATCTCGAGAATCGCTGGGGATGGCCGGTGCGGTTGGGTGTGCCGATTGGGCTGGGAGGTCTGTCGGATCTGTCCCGAAGTCCCGGGTATTCCGTGGTGGTGGGCACCGCGCGGGCGGTGCGGAACGAACATATCCGCCCCGAGAGCGAATCCGTATGGCAGCGGATCATACAATTTTGGCTAACTTTATGGAATTAACCTTAGAAAGCAAGACCCGGAACAGGGAGGAAACAGGATGCTAGACTTTGACCAGGCGGCTGAGAGCTTCGCGGTAATTAAGGTGGTCGGTGTAGGCGGCGGCGGTACCAATGCGGTCAACCGCATGATTCAGGCTGGACTCAAAGGAGTCGAGTTTATTGCCGTGAATACCGATGCGCAAGCTCTGGCGCTCTCCATGGCCCCCACACGGCTGCAAGTTGGCAACAAGCTTACCAAGGGGCTGGGAGCCGGAGCGAACCCAGAAATTGGGCAGAAGGCGGCCGAGGAAAGCCGCGAGCAAATCGCGGACGCCCTTAAGGGCGCGGACATGGTCTTCATTACCGCCGGTATGGGCGGCGGTACAGGTACGGGGGCAGCCCCCGTGGTAGCGGAGGTGGCCAAAGAGGTCGGAGCTCTGGCGGTGGGCGTGGTGACCAAGCCGTTTACGTTCGAAGGACGCCGTCGGCAAACCTTTGCCGAAAAAGGCGCATCCAACCTGAAGTCCAAAGTGGATACCCTGATTACCATCCCGAATGACCGGCTCTTGCAAGTGGTGGAAAAGAAGACATCCATTATCGAAGCGTTTCGGATTGCAGATGACGTTCTGCGCCAAGGTGTTCAGGGCATCTCGGACCTGATCGCCGTTCCGGGGCTTATCAACTTGGACTTTGCCGACGTGAAGACCATCATGTCGGAGATGGGCTCGGCGCTTATGGGGGTGGGTGTCAGTCAAGGGGAGAACCGGGCGGCGGCAGCGGCCAAGGCGGCCATTTCCAGTCCTCTCTTGGAAACCAGCATCGACGGGGCGCGCGGCGTGTTGCTGAACATTACCGGCGGTGCCGACTTGGCGTTGTTTGAGGTCAATGAGGCGGCTGAAATCGTCATTCAAGCCGCAGATCCTGAGGCCAACATCATCTTTGGCGCGGTCATCGACGAAAGTCTCCGCGATGAGGTGCGAGTCACTGTTATTGCGACCGGTTTCACGGGTGAGCGGTCGCGCCGACCAGACCCTGAAAGCCCTCACGAGGAAGTCGAGATTAAGCCGTTTTCCAATGATGACCTAGACATTCCGGCCTTCCTGCGCCGGCGTTCCTAAAGGTCAAAAAATCAAACCCGCTCCGTTTTCGGGAGCGGGTTTTTTGTCGGCAAGTTGGCGAGAGCGCCCTCCTCTGATTGACAGACTTCTTTCCCTCTCCTTCCTACAATAACGGTGTCGGGAGACATACCATCTGGTGTCCGCCCATATGCATATTCTGACCCGTTCGGTCTCGTGGCAATGTAGGAGGGACTCTCATGGTCAACGGCGTTAGTACCCTCTTTTACAGTCTGGAAATGGACTGGGTATTGCTCTGGCTTACGGCCAAACTATTAGGTCATCGCACCACCCGCCTTAGGCTGACCATCGCTGCCATTATTGGTGTTCTACCCACCCTATGGGTATTGCTGAGAGAAAACCTTTATGCAGTTCCATGGGAATTAGGACTAGTGTGGCCCGCTTTTATGCTCGGAGCGGCCTTTTGGGGCCTTCCGCGACGCTACTGGATCAAAACCTGGATTCTCTTTGTGGTCATGTCCTTACTGGCCGGCGGGATGATGAGCGCAGGACTGAACTGGTTGGCGATGTGGGCGCCCCGAATTCCCGGATTGGACTGGGGCTATGTGGTGCCGCCGGTCCTTATCGCGGGTGGCTGGTGGATGCCCAAACGGCGCGTTCGGCAAATCATCGGACGCGAGTCGCATGGTGAGATTGTGTTGGAACTGAATCAACAGCGTGTCAGCCTGCCGGTGCTGTGGGACTCCGGCAACCAACTGACGGATCCGGTACTGCACCGCCCCGTGGTGATTGTGGAGTTGGCCCAAGTCTTTGACTGGCTCCCCGAGGACATCCTGCCGTGGATTCTGGAGGCGCACCGCAAGTCTAGTCCCGGACCTGTTCCTGAGGCATGGCAGGGCAAGGCGGGGATCACGGCATTTCGCACCATTTCTGGTGAAGGACGACTTCCGGTTTTGGCGATTGACCGGGCCCGCGGGCGCTATCTGGATGCATGGTACGCTATGACTCCGCTTATGGTCGGCATTACCGCAGGGTCTATTGCTGCCGACGGTAGTTATGCCGCGCTCGCGACGCCGAAAAGCTTACTTCATTATCCGCATGAAAGGGTGGGAGCATGATAGATGTCACAACCGCAATGTGGGAACCCGAGCCCTCTTGGTGGCAGCGTTTAGGCCAGGCTGTCAAAGAGTGGCTGGGACGCGAGGACATCACTGACGTCCACTATGTGGGCTCCAGTGAGGCTCTCCCGCCACCCCTGACCGGGGATGAAGAGGCCAGTTTGCTGCTGCATTTGTCGGCGGGGGAGATGAGCGCGCGGTCCACACTAATTGAACGCAACCTGCGGCTGGTGGTGTACATTGCGCGGAAATTCGAAAACACCGGGGTAGGCATCGAGGACTTGGTGTCCATCGGCACTATCGGACTTATCAAGGCTGTCAATACTTTTAACGTGGAGAAGAAAATCAAGCTGGCCACCTACGCTTCGAAATGCATCGAAAACGAGATTTTGATGTATTTGCGCCGCAACTCGCGGACTCGATCGGAAGTGTCGTTTGACGAGCCTTTGAATGTGGACTGGGACGGCAACGAACTCTTGCTGTCGGACGTGATGGGAACCGAAACCGACCTCATTTCAAAGCCTTTGGAGGAGGAGGTTGACCGCATTCTCCTCAAAAGGGCCCTCGCTAAGCTCTCCGCCCGGGAAAAACGCATTATGGAACTGCGGTTTGGCCTTCTAGATGGGCTGGAACGCACCCAAAAAGAGGTGGCAGATTCGCTGGGTATTAGCCAGTCCTACATTTCCCGGCTCGAGAAGCGCATTATCAAGCGCCTTCGTAAAGAGTTCCGGCGTATGGAGTAACCCCCTTCCAACCGTCCTTCCCTCTCGCTATCAGAAAGCCGCGACTTTGGCGGCTTTCTTGCCGTGTATTGGAGCGGCCGAAAGCCCCCGCGGCCATGCTCTAATGAGTGGCTTCTGGTCCTGCCTTCATCGCCTGGCCCCTCCCGAAATCCCCCAGTTCGGTATAGCTCGATCCAGTTCTGGTGATACTTTCATCGAGTGATCGGATTTGCATCGGGCACTCCGGGAGGTCTAAAACACGCCATGCCAATGAACAAAGTGGAGATTCCTGGTGTCAATACAGCCAAGCTTCCGGTGCTGACCAATACCAAGATGCGTGAGCTGTTTCGCGCCATGCAAGCTGGTGACGTGAGCGCACGTGATCAGTTGATTAACGGCAATTTGCGGCTGGTGTTGAGCGTGATTCAGCGTTTTCAGAACCGCGGCGAGCACTCAGACGATTTATTTCAGGTGGGGTGTATCGGGCTGATGAAGGCCATCGATAATTTTGACCTTGGTCAAAATGTCAAATTCTCCACCTATGCGGTGCCCATGATTATCGGCGAGATACGGCGCTATCTGCGCGACAACAATCCCATTCGGGTGAGTCGGTCACTTCGCGATATTGCCTACAAGGCGCTGCAAGTACGGGATCATTTGGTGCATCGGTTTTCGAAGGAGCCGACCATCAGTGAAATTGCTGAGGAGTTGGCGGTTCCTCGGGAAGAAGTTCTGTATGCCCTCGACGCTATTCAGGAACCGATGTCGCTGTTCGAGCCCATCTACCATGACAGCGGCGACCCTATTTTTGTCATGGACCAAATTTCGGACGAAAAGAATCAGGACAAGACCTGGCTGGAAGGTATCGCCATTCGGGAAGCCATGCGGCGATTGACCGATCGAGAGAAGATGATTCTCACCATGCGCTTCTTCGACGGCAAGACTCAAATGGAGGTGGCCGACGAGATTGGCATCAGCCAGGCGCAGGTGTCGCGTTTGGAAAAGGCGGCCCTGAACCACATGAGGAAACATATGTGATGGGTATTCTGAAGTATTGGTTAATCGCGCTTTTGGGGATGACGCTCATCTGGAGCATGTCGCCGACAGCTTCCCACATATCGGCTGGGCCGTCGAGCCCGACCATTGCCATCCCCCAGGTGATTCGCTTTCGCGTCATTGCCAACTCCGACAACCCCATCGACCAAGCTCTCAAACTGGACGTGCGGGATCGGATTTTGGAAACCTTGGACCCGGTCTTAAATGGTGTCAAGAACCGGTCCCAGGCCGCTGCCCGCATTGAGAGAATGGAACCCAAGCTGGCTCTGGTGGCAAACCAGGTCCTGGCCCATCACCATGCTGCCTATCGAGCCCATGTTCACTGGACGCGCACGCTTTTTCCCACTAAGGCCTACGGCAGCTGGGTGCTGCCGGCGGGCCGCTATCGGGCCCTATTAATCGTGCTGGGTAAAGGCGAAGGGCATAACTGGTGGTGCGTGTTGTTTCCCTCGCTGTGCTTCATCGACATGGGCAATGCTTTGGCGGTGCCCGCCCAGCCGGCGGTGGTTCCCGGCGCCCCGCATCAGCGACGCCATCGTATCCATCATCCCTTAAGGCACTTAGCCAGCCGACACGGCCGTTTAAAGGTGTCATGGCAGCTTCCAGGAATTTTAACGACGGTCTTGGCCATTTTACGCAATTAGTCGTAGGTCCTGTCGTCTCCACATAGGTATGTGTTGGGGGGATGCCGCATGGTGAAAACCTCCGAGCTTCGGATGAAAGATGTCATCAATGTCGTCGACGGACGTCGACTGGGGCTCATCGGTGACTTGGAGCTGGATTTGGAGCAAGGGCGGGTGAAATCGGTCGTCGTGCCCGGAACCAGCCGATTTTTAGGACTGTTCGGGCGCGACCGGGACACGGTAATAGACTGGCGACAGATTCAGAAAATCGGTCAAGACGTCATCTTGGTGGAGGTGGCGGGAAGCTACGAGCAACCAACCAATTCTTAAAGCGCCCATTTGGGCGCTTTTCCCTGGGCTAATGGTCCGATCCCTTAGGCGCGCGCGGTTCCCCCTTTGCTTGCGGCCGGCTCCGTCGGCGGAGTGCATGGAGTCCCCATCCGGCGGCCAACAGCGCCAACAGGGCGATGGGGAAGTGGGCTCGGCTGTTTGTGAGCATGTCGACTGCCGTGTAGGAGACCAATAGACTGGCGATTGGGGAGATCACCCAGATGCGCAGCACTCGGAGTGCCACGGGTCGCGCAGGCAAGGCCAAAAGAGGCCCTTGAAGTCCCAGAATAGCCATCGTGGAGGCTTGAGTGAGCGGTACGGGGAGTCCTTCCAGGGATGCCAAAGCTGTCAGGACGCCGCTGATGAGGGCGGCCGACGCGCCGTCCAGCAGCGACCACTGGGCCAGCTTCTTGGCATTGGTATCCAGTACGCGCCCTCCCAAAAGAAAGGCGCCTAGGCCGACAAAGACGGCGCCCCAGGCCAGACTGGATCGGAGGGGAGTGAGATGCGCTCCGGTCAGGGGCCCGATTGCATTGGCGACGTTGTTCATGCCGGCGGCGAAGGCTTGCGCACAACCGGTGGCGGTCAAAAGACCGGCAGCCAGGCGCCGGCCCCATAGAGGGTGGGGCAACAACTGGCGGCGAAGCCAGGGATGCCATCGCGTAATGCCGCGGGCAATAACAAAGGCCGCCGCGGGCATGGCCAGCCACACCCCGACAATCAGGAGCACGTGGCCGAGGCGGAGCGCGTGTTCGGCCAAGCCCAGACCGACAATGGAGCCCACCGCAACCTCACTGGTTGAGAGCGGTACTCCTAGAAGGTTGGCAGCAAAGAGGGTGGTGGATGCGGCGGCGAGGACGATGATGACGGTCTCCGCCGTGAAGAATCGGGATGGAACCAGTCCGCCGCCGATGGTACGCGACACGGGAGCGCCGCCAAACAGGGCGCCGGCCGCCACTGCGATCCCCGCCAGCGCAAGAGCTGTGGAGCGGCGCGGCACCGCGCCGCTGCCATAGGCCGGGGCCATGGATGCGGCCGTCCCGCTGGCGCCAATGTTGACAGCAAAGAATAGGCTAATCATCCATGCGATACTTACTAGGGACAACAAGTGCCACCTCATTCCCATGTCGGGCTACACTACGCCGTCTTGCCAGAATGCGTGTCTGGGCTTCCCGTGAGGACCGGCGAACCTGCTAAGATAGGGGAAAGATCGAGATGCGGAGGAGAGATTGCATGCAGTTCAGGCTGGACGGTTCGCGGGTTGTCTTCGACGTACATGAAAAGGTGCAGGCATGGTTTTCTACCCGCCGGGGCGGTGTGAGCTTCCCGCCCTTTAATACCCTGAACCTCTCCTATGGCGTGGGAGACCTCAAGCCCGCGGTGACCGAGAACCGCCGCCGCATGCTGGCATCGGCCGGCCGTCGGTTGGAGGACTTGGTGATGCCGCACCAAGTGCATGAGAGTCACATTGCCTGGGTCGATGCGGATATGGCGGGCAGGGGGTCTGAAGGCGCTCAGCCGATCCCCAGCACGGATGGGTTTCTCACAGACAGTCGGGAGGTGGTGCTGGGACTCGGCTTCGCAGACTGTGTGCCGATCTTCGTCACCGATGTGGATGCGCGCGCCGTTGGACTGCTGCATGCCGGATGGCGGGGGACGGCAGCGGAAATCCAAGTGCGCGGCGTGGAAATGTTCCGATCTCGCGGCATCGAGCCCCACGACCTTTTAATCGGGCTTGGCCCTGCCATCGGATCCTGCTGCTATGAGGTGGACGCACCTGTCAAAGAGGCGGTGATGAACCTCGTGGGCATGGAACCTCTCACCGCTGTGGACGAAGCCCATTGGCGGCTTAACTTGCACCTGGCCAATCGGCGGCTCTTGGAGAGGGCTGGGGTTCGGCCGGAGCATATTGTCGAGGCGCCGTTTTGTACGGGCTGCCGACGCGATTTGTTCTTCTCCTATCGTGTGGAGCAGCGCATGACGGGACGCATGGGAGGGTACATATGTCTCGCGCGTTAATTGAAGACCGGGTGGGGGAGATACGGCGGAAATTAGACAGTATTGCTGGGCCAAATGCGGTTCAGTTGATGGCCGTCACCAAGTATCGAACCCAAGAGGAATCGCTGTGGGCGGCTGAGGCTGGGGTGGATGCGATCGGAGAAAATCGCATTCAAGAAGCGGTGCAAAAATGGCAACACCTCAAACCGCCGGTTCCGTTGCACGCTATTGGACATGTGCAGACCAATAAGGTAAAATATGGTATCAAACTCTTCGATTCCATCGACAGCTTGGACAGCGAACGGCTGGCAGAGGCCCTCGATGGCCGGGCAGCCGATATCATGCCGGTGATGATTGAAGTCAATATCGGGTTGGAGGCTTCCAAGTCGGGCCTGCATCCCGATCAAGTGCGTCCGTTTCTTCTGCAGTTGAATCGCTGGCCGCACTTGAGAGCCGATGGGTTGATGACGGTACTCCCGGCACGGCGGGAGAATTCTGTCGAAGAAAGCCGAAGAATTCGTCATTACATGCAGGAAATGGCAGATTTGTGGCGAATGTGTCGAGGTGAAGAACTTCCCTGGGCCCCTTTGACCCATTTGTCAATGGGAATGAGTGGGGATTGGGAATGGGCCGTCGAAGCTGGATCGACCATGGTCCGGCTCGGCACTTCAATTTTTGGACCGCGCCCTTTGACGCCCCCTACGGCGGGAGCGCAGGATGCGATTGACGAGTAGACAGGGAATACTGGTTCCGGGGAGGATGACTCATGGCTGGCATGATGGGCAAATTTCTTAATTTTGTCGGGTTGGAAGAAGTCGAAGAGGACGAGTACGAGACGGACGTCGAGGACACGCGTCGGCCGTCCGCAGATTGGGAGGACGAGGTGCCTAAGAAGAGGCGGACAGGCGTTGTCAGCCTTCCGGCGTCCCGCAACATGCGCGTGGTGGTCATGCACCCGCGTACTTTGGAAGAGGGACAGGCTATCGCTGATCAGGTGAAAGGACGCCGTCCGGTGATTGTGAACTTAGACTTGGCGGATGATCGCGCCAGTCAGCGGCTGTTGAACTTCCTGTCCGGCGTGGCGTACGCCTTAGATGGCGGATTGCGCAAGGTCGGCGAGAACATTTTCTTGATCACCCCCAGCAACGTGGAAGTTGCCAGCGAGGATCAGGAAGATAACGCGGGCTGGGTTCGGGGCCTGAGCAAGTGAAAGGGTCCGCACTGATTGTGAGCGAGATATTTGTCCATCTCGCCCAATCGGTGAGTTATCTCGAAGAAATCTTCTTTGTAGTCCTGATGGTTCGGATTGTGGCGTCCTTTTTTCCACCTCGGACCGACGGGCTGTGGAATCGGTTAGCGGGATTCTCGGTGCGTCTCACGGAGCCGATTCTGGCTCCCATTCGCCGGAGAATCCCGCTAATGGGTATGCTAGACCTGTCCCCCTTAATCGGGTTCTTTCTGGTTGACATTGCGGGATTTCTTTTGAACCGGATTTTCTTGTTCTTGGCACGATTTTAGGGAGGTGTCGTGATGCCGCTTACTGTATTGGACATTGCCAACAAAGAGTTTAAAACCAGCTTGCGCGGCTACAACCAGGATGAGGTGGACGAGTTTCTTGATGAAGTGATGCGGGACTATGAGGCGCTGATGCGGGAAAACGACGAGCTGCGCCAGAATACCTCCGGCATGGGTGAGAAGCTGGAGCAGTACCGCACGTTGGAGCATACTCTGCAGAACACGCTGGTTGTGGCGCAAAGCACGGCAGAAGAGATGAAGGTGGCGGCCCGCAAGGAAGCCGAACTGGTGGTGCGGGAAGCGGAGGCGCGTGCCCGGGAACTGATCCAGAAGGCTGAGACCGACGTGAAGCGGCAGCTGGAGGAGCTGGAGCGTCTCAAGCGGGAAAGTGATCAGTTTCGGGCCCGGGTGCGGAGTTTGCTGGAATCGCAGTTGTCGCTGTTGAAAGAGGATGTGAGGATGCCGGCTCGGCGTGAAACGTTGTCCGTGGAAGCCAGCCAGGAACCAGTTTGACCTAGATTTACCGGTCGATTAGGGTATAATAGCGGTGAGAAATCGATGACTGGGACGGTTGGTGGTTGGAGGTCAAGAGAGTTGGCGGCTGGTGCGAGTCCAATCCGAAGCCCACTAAACTATCACCCAGGAGAGCAACGCGAACCGATATCCAGTAGCGAAGCCGGGTACGCCCGTTAGCGCGTCCAAAGTGCCGCCCGAAAGATGGGCGGAACGAGGGTGGTACCACGCCTATGCGCCCCTTGCTGACAGCAACGGGGTTTTTTTGATCGCCAAACACGGGAGGGACTTATGGATTATCGCGAGACGCTGAATTTGCCCAAGACCGCGTTTCCCATGAAAGCTAACCTGCCCATGCGGGAACCGGAACGTTTGGCTAAATGGGAGAGCGAAGGTTTGTACGAGGAGCAGCGCCGGCTGCGCGCCGGCAAGCCCAAGTTTGTGCTGCACGACGGTCCGCCCTATGCCAACGGAGATATCCACACCGGCACCGCCCTGAACAAAATTTTGAAGGACCTGATTAATCGGTTTTGGACCCAAGCCGGCTACGACGTCGTCTACGTGCCGGGCTGGGACACACACGGATTGCCCATTGAGATGCGGGCCTTGAAGAAGCTGGGGGTGTCCCAGCACCAGATCGAGCCCTTGGCCTTGCGGCAAGAGTCTCGCCGCGTCGCCGAGCATTATATCGGGGTGATGACAGAGCAGTTTCAGCGCTTGGGCGTGATGGGAGCTTGGGCTGATCCTTATGTCACCATGCAGCCTGAGTATGAGCGGGCTGAACTCCGGGTATTTGCCGATATGGTTGACAGGGGTCTGATTTACCGGGATCTGAAGGCGGTATATTGGTGCCCGCACTGTGAAACGGCTCTGGCCGAAGGGGAGATTGAGTATAAAACGCATCGCTCCCCAGCCATTTATGTGGCGTTTGACGTCGTACAGGACGGAGACCATGACCTGCCCCCGGGGACTCGGGCGGTCATCTGGACCACCACACCCTGGACCATTCCGGCCAACGTCGCGATAGCCTTGAACGCGGGGTTGCCGTACGTCGTGGTTGAGACGGAGAAGGGGCCCTTGCTGCTGGCCGAAGCGTTAGTCGACAGGGTGCTGGAGCTGGCTGGGCTTACCAAGAAGGCGACGTTGGGACAGTTTTTGGGACGGGACCTGGGCGGTGTGATAACCCGCCATCCTTATTTGGGCCATGATGTGCCCCTAATCTTGGGCGAACACGTCACGGCGGAAAGCGGAACCGGCTTGGTGCACACCGCTCCCGGCCATGGGGTGGAAGACTTTGAAGCAGGAAAGGCGTATGGGCTTCCGGTGGTTCAGCCCCTGGACGATCAGGGCCGCTACTATCAAGATACGCCGCTCGTCGGCGGACTGTTTTATGAGAAGGCCAACCCCGTGGTCCAAGCCAAGCTGGCGGAAGTGGGCGCTCTCATCTACGCCCACGATTATGACCACCAGTATACGTACTGCTGGCGGTGCAAGAACGCGGTGATCTATCGGGCCACCTCGCAGTGGTTCATGGACATCGATCGACTGCGCCCCGATCTGCTGGCCGCGGCGGAGCAGGTGACTTGGGACCCCGCATGGGGGCGCGACCGCATGCGCAGCATGGTGACGGACCGGACCGACTGGTGTTTGTCGCGTCAGCGGGACTGGGGGCTGCCTATCCCCGCGTTTTATTGCGAAGGCTGCGGTGAGTCGATTTTGGATGCGGGGTTGGTGCGGCGTGTGGCCGACATCGTGGGCCAGGAGGGCAGCGATGTCTGGTGGTCCCAGGCGGCTTCGTACTTTTTGCCCCATGGTTATGCGTGTCCGAAGTGTCAGGGGACGGCGTTCCGCCAGGAACGAGACGTGTTTGATGTGTGGCTGGATTCCGGCTCCAGCCAAGCGGCCGTTTTGGCCGAACGACCCGAATTGCAATGGCCGGCCGATTTGGTGCTGGAGGGCAATGACCAGTACCGGGGCTGGTTCCAGAGTCTTTTGACCACCGGAGTGGCGACTCGCGGACAGGCCCCCTACAAGATGGTGATGACCCACGGCATGGTGCTGGACAAATCGGGTCAGGAGATGCATAAGTCCTTGGGCAATACCATTGACCCCTTGGACATTGTCAAGCAGTACGGAAGCGACATTCTGCGGCTGTGGGTGGCCACATCAGACTTCCGCGGCGATGTCCGCATCTCGGATGAGATTATGCGCCAGTTGTCAGAAAGCTACCGTAAGATTCGGAACACCTTCCGGTTCCTGCTGGGCAACTTGGCCGGTTTTGATCCGGATCAAGCCCATCTTTGCGGACGGGTGTCCGAACCCTTGAACCGCTGGGCTCTCGATCGCGTCAACCAATGGTTGGAGGAGGCACAGGCCGCCTATCGCAGCTACCACTTTCATACGATGGTGCATGGCTTGGTGCGTCTCATGACGATTGACCTGTCCAGCTTCTATCTGGACGTGATCAAGGACCGGCTGTACACGCTCTCGGTGAGCGACCCGCTTCGCCAGGAGACCCAGGCGGTTTTGTACTACATTCTGGCCTCCCTGACCCGCGCCGTGTCCCCGGTTTTGGTGTTCACCAGCGACGAGGTGTATGAGCACACCGTGCGGCGCCAAGGCGAGCCCGAGTCCGTACATCTGGCTACCTGGCTGGATCCATGGGATCCCGGCCAAACCGAGCCGGAGCGCAGTCGCATGGAGCGGCTGTTAGGCTATCGGGAAGTCATTTTGAAAGCGCTCGAAGGTCTTCGGGCCGAGAAAGTGATTGGCAACAGTCTTGAAGCGGACGTCCACCTGACGGTTCCAGCGGGAGACCCGGCGCTCAGCGCGGCTGATGCGGCGCTCTTAACAGAGATGGTGCTGGCCGCCCAGGTGATTGCCGAGCCGGGTGAGATTCTAGTGGCGGAGGCCCAGCCCACACAGTTCCACCGTTGTGAGCGATGCTGGCGGTATACGGAAGATGTTGGGCCCGAGGCGCTGTGTGGACGATGCCAGCAGGTACTGGCTGAGATTCAGGCATGAGGCGGCAACACATCGGGATTTGGATCTTGGCGATCGTGATTTTCGCCCTCGATCGGTTTTTTAAGGGGGTGGTAGCGACTCACATGGTGCCGGGCCAATCCGTTCCCGTTCTGCCGCCCGTGTTGTGGATTACCTATATTACGAACAGCGGGGCCGCCTTTAGCATATTGCGGCACGGCGCCCCGCTCTTCATCGCCATTGGGGTGGTTATTCTCATTGGTCTTGTCATCTATCTCCAACGCCATCCCCAGGTTTCAAAGCTCTTTGCCTGGGGAGCTGGCCTGTTGGCGGGAGGCACGGCTGGCAACCTCTGGGACCGGATCGTGGCGGGGCGGGTTATCGACTACATACACTTTCGCTATTTTGCCATCTTTAACCTGGCGGACTCTGCCATCGTGGTGGGTATTGCCCTGATTGTGATCGAGTTTTGGCGAAAGGATCAAGCGGATGGACGTTCGGCAGATTGAGGTAGACGCTGGTGCTGCAGACGAACGCCTGGATAAGCTGGTCGCCCGCGTTTGGCCCGACCATTCGCGGTCGTTCTGGCACCGCCACATAGCGGCCGGACGCGTTCGGGTGAACGGACGGGCTGAAAAGGGCGGGTATCTGGTCAAGGCGGGCCAGATTGTGAGCTGCGCTTTTGAGCCAGAAGCGCCGCCCGTCCTCAGCGCGCCCGATCCAGATGGTGCGGTGCTCCCCGAGTGGGTCGTGTATTGCGATGCCGATCTCTTGGTGATCAACAAACCGCGCAGCCTGGTGGTGCACCCGTCGGCCGGCCATTGGACGGACAGCGTGGTGCACCGTCTTTTGCCCTGGCTTCCCCAGGCCGAGGGGGAGGTCCGACCGGGGGTGGTGCACCGGCTGGATCGGGATACCAGCGGACTCATGGTGCTGGCCCGCAATGCCCGGGCTCGAGAGCGACTATCGACGGCTATTCAGGAACGCACGGTGACCCGCCAGTATGTGGCCGTGGTGCGCGGCACTCTTCATCCCGAGACGGGGACCATCGAGGCCCCCATCGGCCGGGATCCCGCCAACCGCCTTAAAATGGCCGTGGTCCAGGACGGCCGTGAGGCGCGCACTCATTATCGGACGGCAGCGCGTTGGGCGGGGGCGAGTCTCTTGGTGTGCACTCTGGATACGGGTCGAACCCACCAAATTCGGGTGCACGTGGCGGCGTTGGGGCATCCCGTTTTGGGTGACCTAACCTATGGCGGCCGCCATGCGGCCTTTACATCGGGGCAGTTGCTGCATGCCGGGCGGCTGTCCTTTTCCCATCCCATCACCGGGGAGGCGCTGGTCTTTGAGAGCGCGCCTCCCGACGATTGGATGCGGCTGACGGAGTTGGGGACCCCGCGCGTGACGTCGCCGAGACTCTACGATGAAATGACTGGGCCTGACACGGCTCAGTGGCTCTCTGATCGGGGATTCTCTGAGGTTCTGCGCAGCTCCTGAACGAGGGGAATCAGTTGTCCCAGCAGAGCCGATCGGACATCCTCTTCGCGCTTGCCCTGGACGACGGCCGTCAGCACGACGGCGAATGTGGAAGCCCCTACGTCGGCCAGTCTCACTTCCACCGCATAGGGCCAGTCTTTCAGCAGTCCCTCTAA
Source organism: Bacillota bacterium (assembly GCA_021799435.1). Classification (GTDB taxonomy): domain Bacteria; phylum Bacillota; class Sulfobacillia; order Sulfobacillales; family Sulfobacillaceae; genus Sulfobacillus_B. Next base: position 26,710 of record JAJZAN010000034.1, read on the forward strand.
GCGATGAACCAACTGCATGGGGTCCAAGTCCAGATCCAGATCGAATCGAAACCGGAGCCGCTGGGCGTGCTGCCGCTCATGGTTATGGATGGCGGACTGGATAATCACCCCATTCGGAATGAGCATGGGCGTGCCCTCGGTCGTCTGAAGGGTGGTGTAGGCCAGATTAATGTCGCTGACAATCCCGGTGTAAGCCGGCTTCATCGATTCGTGGGGAAATGACGGCATTAACATAGGATACTGCCAAGCCACAAAGCTGATGTGGTCGCCGACTTCGAACGGGTGAAAAATCACGAGACCAATGCCTGCGATTAAGTTGCCGAAAAAGTTCTGACCCGCCAATCCCAAAATGACGGTGACGAAGGCAGAACCAAACACCACCGACGAGAGTCCCACCCCGAACGCCGCCAACAGCGACAGGACAATAGCCAGATACAGAACGAGACGGGCAAGAAACCGGATCGAGGTCGTCCGGCGTGATCCAATGTGCTCCAATGACAGCCGCGCCAGCCAATTCTCCACGATGTAGGAAATGGCCCCGCCGACCAAAAGCACGATGGCGGCCCGAAATAGATCGCCATATTGGTGATGAATTTTTTGGGGCAAGTGGTTCAACACTAATTGGAGAATGACTCCAATTAGAACAACCCCGACAATCTTCCAGCCGGCGCGGGGGCGTCTTGTGTTGGACATGGTTACCCTCCTTTCCCATAAGGGTAACATGACCGGGAAAAAGGGGGAAATATCGTGGACGAGGTGCGTCTCCAGTCACCACGGGTGGTTCTATGTGCGGGCATCCATTGCCGGCGTCGGGGATCCGGGCGCATCTATCATCAGTTGAAACGCTGGGTGCCTCAGGAGGCCTTCATGCTGCTCAGGGCTCCCTGCTTGAGGGTGTGCGGTCAAGCTCCGGTGTTGGTGCTCTATCCCCGTGGAGACTGGTACGGCCGGATGACCCAGGCCGGTGTACAAGAACTTCTCCAAGGGGGATCCCCGGACCATTGCCTGATCTACCGGATGGGGGCAGCCAGTGAAAAAAGCCCGTCTAATCCTTTACCGAAAACCCCGAGTGATCTACACTAGGGGCGGGAATACTGACCTTTAATCCCAGTCCCGCGAGACTGGAAAGGAGCCGGTGCAGTTGCTCTAGCCGTCTGCGGGTTAGAGCGTTTTTTTATGGCCGAAAGCGGCGGACGGAGGGTTAAGCATGGCCCTGATTATGGATGGAGACGCATTGACGCGGGTTTTGCTGCGCATTGCTCACGAAATGGCGGAAAAGAACCCGGGCGTCGAGGATGTTGTGCTGGCGGGGATCCGCACTCGCGGGGTTCCCTTGGCGGAACGAATCGCGCGCAATTTGGGCCGCATCGAAGGGGTACAACCCCCGGTCATTGCTATCGATGTCGAGCCGTACCGGGACGACCGGGAGCGGGGCCTAGAGGGGCGGCGCGCCACGTGGACGGGACAGCCCGACTTAGCGGGGCGGCGCGTCATTCTCGTGGACGATGTACTCTATACCGGCCGCACGGTGCGGGCAGCGCTGGACGCCGTCGTGGACCGGGGTCGCCCTGCAGCGGTCCAACTGGCCGTGCTGGTTGACCGGGGACACCGGGAACTGCCGATACGAGCGGATTATGTGGGGAAAAATATCCCGACCTCCCGTCTGGAGTCGGTCCATGTGTGGCTCCGCGAGATTGACGGACGGGATGCCGTGAGCTTGGAGAAAGAAGGGGTCGAGGATTCGCAATAACAATTTCCTACAGCTGGAAGGACGCGACGCGGCTGATTTGCTGGATTTGCTGCAGTCGGCCCGGCGGCTTAAGCAAGACCTTTTGGAAGCTCCGGTTAAGAAGAGTGCCGCCCTGCGGGGGCAAGCCTTTGTGAACTTGTTCTTCGAGCCCAGCACGCGGACCAAAACCTCATTCGAACTGGCCGGGAAATACCTGGGAGCCGACGTGATTAACTTTCAGGGCAAGGGTTCGAGCGTGGAAAAGGGAGAGACGCTTTACGATACAGCCCTAAACATTGAGGCCATGGGCGTTGACTTGGTCGTTGTGCGCCATCAGGCGTCGGGGGTCCCGGAGGATCTGGCCCGATATCTCGCCGTGCCGGTGGTGAATGCCGGAGACGGATTTCATGAACATCCCACCCAGGGATTGCTGGACCTCATGACCGTTTGGGAGCGGCAGTCGGACCTGTCTTCCCTTCACGTCGTGATTGTGGGAGATATTCTGCACAGCCGAGTGGCGCGCTCCGATTTGTGGGGATTTTCTGCCATGGGGGCCCGCGTGACGCTCGTGGGACCGCCTTCCCTCTTGCCGTCGGCGCTCGATGTCCAGAACGTCGCGATGACTACCGATTTGGATGCGGCACTCGCTGAAGCGGATGTCGTCCAAGTGCTGAGGATTCAGAAAGAACGGGAGTCCATGGCAGGCATGCCCTCTTTGGAGGAATATCGCCTGCGTTGGGGACTCACCGCCGCGCGCGCGAAAAAGCTTGGATCGTCGGCCGTGATTTTGCATCCGGGTCCTCAGAACCGCGGCGTGGAAATCGACACCCCGGTCATGGCGGACCCGCGCGCCCGAGTCTTGGGCCAAGTAGAAAACGGCGTGGCTGTCCGTATGGCGGTGCTGGATCGATTGATGGGAGGGCGTCATGAGTAGCGACACGGTAATTCGAATCCGGGGCGCCCGGCTGTTTGACCCGTATCAGGGACTGGAAGCGCCGGATGCCGATATTCGGGTTTTGGGCGGCCGGGTACTGGCGAGCCATGAGGGGCAGGAGTACGCGGAAGAGGTCGTCGATGCCCGCGGGTTATGGGTGGTGCCCCGTCTGGTCGACATGCATGTCCATTTTCGGGAACCGGGCCAGACGTGGAAGGAAACGATCCTGACTGGTGGTCAGGCGGCGGCGCACGGCGGCATCACCGCAGTCGCGGCCATGCCCAACACCAGTCCGGTGATTGATTCGCCGGAACTGGTGGAATGGGAGGCCCATCGAGCCCGGGCGCAGGGATTCGTGAGGCTCTACCCCGTGGGCGCCATTACCGTCGGCAGTGAGGGTCGGGAATTGGCGGATCTCTACCGCATGCAGATGGCGGGAGCGCGGGCATTTTCGGATGATGGGCTGCCGCTCATGTCCAGCCAGATGATGCGGGCCGCGTTGAGTTACTCCACCACTCTTCGGACCCCCATCATCAACCACGCGGAGGACAAGAGCCTCTCGCGCGGGGCGTCGGTCCACGAGGGGAAACCGGCGGCCCGACTAGGGTTGTCCGGAGTGCCGGAGGCCGCCGAGTCGGCCATGGTGTGGCGGGACGTGCTTTTGGCAGCGTTGACAGGCGGTCGCTTGCATGTGGCGCACGTTTCGGCGCCCGATAGTCTGGACGCCGTGGCGTGGGCTCACCAGCGCCACCTCAACGTCACCGCCGAAGCCACACCGCACCACCTGCTCTTGACCGATGATGCGCTTACGGCCTGGGGCTACAATCCGGTCACGAAAGTGAATCCGCCGCTTCGTCCCGAAGCGTCACGCCAAGCGTTGCTGGCGGCTGTCCGGAAAGGGTTGATTGGGGTGATGGCCAGCGATCACGCGCCCCATCACCAGGATGACAAAGCTCGACCGTATCCCGACGCGCCGTTTGGGATTAGTGGGCTGGAAACCATTCTGGGCGGCCTCATGACAGCTCTTATTAGGCCGGGTCTCATGAACCCGATGGAGGCCCTGAAGCTCCTCACCACCGGACCCGACGGTGT
>JAJZAN010000170.1 GCA_021799435.1 Bacillota bacterium
TTAAGCCCTGCCATGTGGCCGAAGCGCTCCCAAATGGTCATGACATCCGCCAGCACCTGGAACGGATGCATCCGGTTGGTGAGCGCGTTGAATACCGGACTTCGGCTCCAGCGGCGCCATTCCTGCAGGGTTTCGTGCTCCCGCACCCGCGCTACGACACCCGATACATAGCGAGACAAGACGCGGGCGGTGTCCCGAATGGGCTCCCCGCGCCCCAATTGGCTTTGGTTCCAGTCCAAGACTACAGCCGAAGCGCCAAGACTTTGAATGGCGACTTGGAAGGAGATGCGGGTACGGGTGGAGGGAAGCTCAAACAAAAGGGCCACATGCTGGCCTTCCAAGGCATGACGGAATGCTGGAGATTGAGGTTCTTGCTTCATCACCCGGGCGGTGTACAACACTCGCTGAATTTCTGCCGGAGACCATTCCATCAACGACAACACCGATCGATTCTTTAATGTTTCGTTATAGGCTAAAGTTTGCACCATGTTCACATTCGCCTCCCATAGTGGATGCGAAAGAATATACAATATATCGCATAAATATGCAAACAGAATGTAAAACAGGGGGATTAGGCTTTCGCCACGGGGCAATAGAGCGGAACCGCCGTCGTTCATGGAGACCTAATCCTATGGTTTTGAAGGCCTAACGGCCGGATAGATAAACGTGAGATCAGTGCCGCAAGGTGCCTTCGAATCGCTCTGCGGCTTGGTTGTCGGGCAGAATCAAGAGGATGGTGTCGTCCCCGGCCAGCGTGCCTACCAAATCGGAATCGGGAAGATTGTCGAGCAGCCAGGCAATGGAGTGGGCGTGGCCCGGCAGCACCTTCAGCACCAGCATGTTTTGGGCACGGGCCAGCGACACAAAGACTTCCATGAGACGGTGTCGGACGCCCTCGATGGTGTAGACGGGCGGCGTCGTGGGCAGGGCATAGGTGTAGCGCCCTGTTGGCCCCACCACCTTGGTCAGTTGCAGTTCCTTGATGTCTCGGGATATGGTGGCTTGGGTAACCGAAATCCCCTCATCCTCCAGATGTTTTTGCAATTCTTCCTGCGTCTCCACGGAAAACTGACCGACAATCTGTTTGATATGTGCGTGTCGTTCCTCTTTCGTCAACACTGGGTGCCCTCCTCGTCGTGCCTCTCACTGGATTCTAAATCTTTCTGGCCCGCGGCGCGAAATTGAGGCTCTCTATATGCATGAAAAGCGGGTTTGTAGCGGCTGCGGGTCTTGTCTTTGTCTGGCAGCCGTTAGAATCTTCCAGGTGTGGGCAACCCAGCGCAGGAAACACTGTTGCCGAGGTGATGTTATGAAGCGGTGGTTGGCAGCTGCAGCCATTCCTCTCGTTGCTGGACTTATGACCATGGTGCCAAGTTTGAAAAAAACGCAACAGTCGGTTCATGCCGCTGGGAGCCCCATGCAGGTGGTGGGATACTGGGCCAACGATGCGACCGCGGGTCTCTCCGGATTGTACAAGTACCCGCATGCCGTGACGGATTTTGCGCCTTTTTGGTACTCCGTCAATGCCAGCGGCAGTTTGGTCAGCCACCTCGACACCAGCATTCTGAACAAGGTGCGGGCGGCTCACGTGGCCATTACTCCTTTGGTGAACGACGCAACGGGTGTGCAGGCCTTTTTGACTAATCCCGTGACGCGGCTCAATGCCGCCCGCAACCTGGCGGATATGGTCAAGGCAGAGCACTTTCAAGGGGTTGACATCGACTTTGAACCGCCTCACACGTCCGTGGCGCCGGAGTTGGTGGCGTTCATGATTGATTTGCGGGACTTTTTGCCGCGCGGCTCAGTGATTACCATGGCGGTTGTGCCCAGCTCTGGGGGCGCCTACGATTACGCCAAGTTGACACCGGAAGTGAATCAGTTCGTGCTGATGAGCTACGACCAGCATGATGACGGATCCTATGCAGGTCCCGTGGCTGCCACGCCTTGGGTGCAACGCATCTTGGCGCGAATGACGGCGGTCGTGCCGTCGAACAAAATCGACCTCGGCGTCGCGGTGTATGGTTATGTGTGGCCAAAAGGCAGCACTACTGCCGCCACTGTGCCGTACAACGCGGTGACCCCGACCATGCACGCCAACGCCAAGTGGGATACGGCCGACCAAGAGACTTATGCGACATATTCTACGGCGAGTGGACCGGTAGTGGCCTGGTGGGAGAGCCTGCAGGGCATGAATCAGAAGATTCAGCTGGCCAAGCAAGACCATTTGGGGGGAATTGCGCTCTGGCACTTGGGATATGCCAACGATTCCGTGTACCAGCTGCTGCTCCACCAAGTCGGTTCCCAACCCTAAGACCGTTTAGCAGGATTCCGTCTTTGCCTGTCGAATTTTCAGGAAGGACGGAATCCTCTTGTCTCTTTGAAGGGGATCCTCAACATCTTAGGGAGATGTCACGGGATGATTGACTTGCACGCCCACGTGCTGCCGGATTTGGATGATGGACCACGGACTTCGGAGGAAAGCGTGGCGTTCGTGCGCCGAGCGGAGCAGGACGGCATCCACGCACTGGCGGCGGTGGTGCACGCCAACGATGCGCGTTTCAATGTTCCCAAGGATCCGTACGACCAGACTTTTGGCGAATTGGAGCGCACCCTGCAGGAACACGGTGTGCGGGTCCGACTCATCAGGGCCATGGAAGTGCGGATAGGCCCGGGCTTAGTGGAGGGATTGTTGGAGGGCCGGTTTTTACCGCTCGCCGACACCCACTATGTGTGCGTGGAATTGCCCACCAACGATTTTCCCATCGACACGTTTGAGATTATCGATCACCTCAGCCTAGCGGGTTTCCGGGTGGCGCTGATGCATCCCGAAACGAGTCGGACCTTGCGCCACCGCGCCGACTTGGTGGAGCGCCTCATGGCTTCGGGTGCTGCCGGCATCGCATCCGCGGGATCAGTGCTGGGGCAGTTGGGACCGGAAGTGGAACGCTTAAGTATGGATCTCATGGAAGCCGGATTGGTGCAAACGGTGGGAAGCGGCACACATTCCGTCAATCGGCGCCCCGTTCGGCTCTCAGCCGTACGGGAGCTTCTCTATCGGCGCTTCGGGGAATTGGAGGCCGAGTGGATGATGGAAGAGGTGCCGCGCCGGCTGTTATCCGACCTGCCGATTGAATTGCGTGCCCGTAAGCCGTTGGGTTGGCAGCGGTGGGTGGCCGGCCGCCGCTAAGTTCCCGCTGAGTCTCCCCGGATGCTATCATGAGGGCGAGGGGAGGCTTTTTTATGCGCGCGGTGATTTTTGAGGAGTTTGGGGCACCGTCGGTGCTCACGCTGCAGGACATGCCCAGGCCTGAACCGGGGCCTGGGGAAGTCCTCGTGCGAGTGGCGTCGGTCGGAGTGAATCGGCTGGATCTCATGGCTCGCCAAGGGCAGGTCGGCAAGATTCCGCTTCCACACATTTCCGGGTCCGAGGTGGCCGGCGTCGTCGCGGCGGTTGGACCGGGCGTCCCCGTTGCAGAGGGGGTGAGGGTGGCTGTAGCCCCATACCTGTATTGCGGCCAGTGTGAGTCGTGTCTTGCCGGCCGTGAGACGGTGTGTCTCAAAAGCGACATCTTAGGACTGCGATCTATGGGCGGTTACGCAGAATATGTGGTTGTACCGGCCACCAGCTTGGTGCCCATTCCAGACACTGTGGACGACAATCAGGCCGCGGCCGTGACGCTGTCCACGATCACGGCTTGGCACATGTTGGTCGACAAGGTTGGCGTCAGGCCGGGAGACCGCGTGCTAGTCTGGGCCGCGGGATCCGGGGTTGGCAGTGCGGCGGTGCAGATTGCCCGCCTCATGGGTGCCGAGGTCATTGCCACCGCCGGAGACGACCAGAAGTTGGCTCGGGCCGAGAACGCATTGGGGGCCCGCTGGACGATTAACTACCGCACAGAAAATGTGGCGGAACGGGTCCGGGAGATCACCAATAAACGTGGTGTGGATGTGGTGTTTGAGCATTTGGGTCAGGACACCATGCCCATCAGTGTCAAAGTTCTCGCCCGAGGCGGGAAGATTGTCACCTGCGGGACCTTGACCGGATCGCAGGCCACGGTCGACCTGTGGTCTCTGTTCGCAAAGGAACTCAGCCTCATCGGTTCTTATGGGGGAACGCGCGATAATCTGCGACAGGTTTTGGCGTTGGTGGGCGAGGGACGTCTCAATGCGGTGATTGATCGGACATACCCGCTGGCCGAAGCGCGCTCGGCACAAGAACGCATGGAAGCCCGAGCGCAGTTCGGAAAGATTCTGCTGAACCCTTAGCGTGCTTTACTAGCCGTCTCGATGGGGAGAGGCGGGGGCACGCTTCTCCCGGAGCGGCACCATCAATCCGAGGGTGGCCGCCGTCGCGACTGCGACCTCGGCCAATCCCACCAGCATTTGCGTGCCGCTCAGGTGGACAAATCCCAGGCTAAGGGTGGCAAACCCGATGATGCCGAGGGTGTAACCCACCACCATCCTCAGCATCGCAACCAGGCGTTTAGGAAGCATGGCGCGGCTTTTGCTGGTCGGAATCTGGATGGTTTTCATGCTCCCGATAGAACTGCTTCCAAATCAGGCGGTGCACCCCCAAATAGCGAGGCAGGCGATTGAGTCCCGGAATCCAAGGGATTAAGGCCAGAGCAATCCAGAACAGAAATCCGATACTTAACGCCAACGCATCCGCCGCTGAGTTATTGGCCACAAAAGACCATTGGTAAATCCAAGTCGGGATTGTCATCCACCAGGCCCCAGGGTACCCATTGACGGCGGGATGGATAATGCCCCAGTTGGATCCCAGCATGGCTTGGGTGGCCGGAATGGTTTGCAGCGGTGTGCCTTGCAGGAACAATAGGTAGTTTTGGTTGTCGAAGCGCGTGACGATGGCATGGCTCCGGATGAGAGCTCCCGACAGGAGGCCGCTTCGGCCCAGTTGCAGCATGCCATTCATGAGGGTGGGCACTGGCCCGTCGTTGGCTGGCGGCGTGGCGACCACACCGTTCTTGGAGGTGCCCTTGAGCAAAGCGCGTCCAAAGGCGGCCTCCCAGCGCGCCTGTTGGGTTGTGGTGGCGTGCGTGAACGTTCTTAGGGCGGGTCTGAGGGCGGGGTTAATAGCAGCCGCCATGGAAAGGGGTTTCAACACAAAGTCGGTATTGGCATGGATTGGGTGAATCACGCCCACAGCTGTCTGCAACCCGGTTTGCACACTGGCGTTGCCGTGGTTGTACGGAGGACCATAACTGGCGATGGCCCCTTGGCCATCCAAGGCATTCAAGGCCACTTGCTCGAAGGCTAGAGGATGGGCGGAGGCGTACGCTTTAATGGTCAATGGGGGCTTTTCCGGGACCCCGAATAGAATGGACGCTATCAGGACAACCCCCGCCACAATCACAAGCGTGCCTATCAGGTGTTTGACGAAATCTTCCGGGACGGCACGGTAATTCTCTACCGCTTCAAGCTGTCGTTTCGTCATTCCAATTCAGTCCTCCTTTTCTTGCGCAGCGGATAGGGGGGCACCACGCTCTTCAAACGAACCCGGATGATGTGCAAGCCGATGACCGCACCGATGGTCAGCGGCAGCACGACCACGTGCATGCCATACATCTGTCCAGCATTGGTCAGGTTAACCCAGCCCAGACCCAGCGCGTTCAAGCCGTCCTTGGCTTGAACGGCATTCCATTGCGAATATAAATCGCCGTTAATGAGAAACCCAGTGAATGCTGTGGGGATGGCTAGCAGCAGGGCAACGGCTCCCAGAAGCCAGGTGATTCCGCGCCCTCCGCGCCAGGCACCGGTAAAAAACACCCGCCACAAGTGCAGCATCATGAAGAAGAAGAAGGCTTGGACGGCCCAGAAGTGAGTCGCGGCAATGAAGCGCATGTCACCGTTGTAGGACCAGGTGTCGGGCCCGTTCATGGCCATCAGCACTCCGGTGACAACCAAGACCACAAAACTTGAGGCCGTTAGCGAGCCGAGCATGTACATGAATCCCTGGGCATATTCCGGCATTTCTGTCGGAAGCCAGGTGTCGACCGACAGCACACGGCTCAGAACGTCGCGCGACAGCTTTGTCCAGTTGGCCATGGAACGTTTCCCTCCAGTCTTGCTAGTGACGTCGATGGGCTGGCAACAGCAGTCCTATGACAAACGTGACCACCATTAGGCCCTCAACAATAAAGTTCCCGGATCCGGGTGACATAGGGACCACCTCCAAAAAAAGTATGGCCTTTCACCGCATCCGGCATGCCGGTAAAAATCGTCAGTCTCAGCGGTCGCCTCATAACTCCCGCGGCACCCGGGCAG
>JAJZAN010000171.1 GCA_021799435.1 Bacillota bacterium
TCAATGCGCGCGGTCTTCCATGGTTGGTTGTTGTTCTCTGCGACCACCACCAACGTCTTCGCAAAGAGCCGCTGGGTATTCGGCGGCAGGGTGCTCGCGACACTCGCGGCGGTGACCTGGCCTCCGGTGACACCGGTACTGGTGCTGCTAAACAGCACGTTCACGTTATGGAACCCATTGTTGATGAGTTGCTGGCCCGGAATGCCGGATCCATTAAACGACGTGAGAATCCCACTGCCACCCAGCACTTGCCCGGGGTTGACGGTTTGCACCGTGGAGGTCACCGGAGCCCCCGACACCCATGTTTGGGTGGTATTACTCGTTGCTCCCGATGGGTGATTGGACCCACCCTGGTCTTTCGCTCCAAGAAGCCCAGTCGCTGCCCCGACATTCCCTAAAATCCCCGTGGGTTGCCCCAGTAGCGCGCCGAGCACCGGCAACTGCTGGTCAATCTTTTGGGTGTCCAGTGAGTAGGTCCCGTGGTGCTTCGTGACGGGCAGCGCCGCGAGGTCGTGGCCCGACCCGCTATGACTGCCGCCCCCCAACCAATGCGTGACGTCCTTCACGATATGGCCCAAAAAATGCAAGATCCCGCCCGTCTCAACCGGCACGGTCACTTGAGTTTGAGGCGTTTTCACTGGAGTCTGCGCCGCGAAGGCCGAGGCCGGGACGCCGACCCACAAGCCGAGCGCCAGCGCCGTCCCCACGGCACGATACATGCGACGTCGCATTGTCTTCTTCACCGCCTTTACTTTCCCTCAATCCTGTTGGTCCACGAATGCAGGACCACTATAGCACCTTGCCTGGTGCAAACCGGGGATTTCCACACGGAGGACAGATTTGCGCTGAGTTGGATGGACGCACCGCGGAATTCGCCCTTTTGGCTCCGATCCCCGGTTTCGTTTTGCGCGTTCGTCATAATGGGGCCAGCGAGTGGCGATCGTTCACGTCGCGGCTCGTGACCCTTGCGGCATGGGTGGGCCTGTCGCCCGTGGTGGATGGGGGAACGGCGGTCAGAGAGCCCGGGTTGTCTGGCTCCCGTCGCCTCATCCATTACGGGTGAGAGCCTACGCAACCGATCCAAGGAGGTATTTCCGTGAACACCATGTCGACTTATTTGCCGTCTTCAGCGCAGTCGGTGGGGCCATGGCAAGCCCACACCACAGGGGTATGGGTGGCCTTTGTCGTCGTAGCCCTCGTCTTGATGGTGCTGTTGGCCTTGGTCGTGCGGTCTGTTGTGCGAGCCACGATTCACCACATGCAGTCGCTTCAGACCAGCCAGATGTTGTTCCAGTCTGCACAGTCCTACCATCGCCACACGGCGGGATTTCCGCGTCGTGACTATGCGCGGGCTGATCAGCTGTGGAACCATGTGACGGGAAATGAGGGATCCGCGGACGATGGGATGCCGACGTTCGATGTGTCACCGTTCATGGCTGCCCGGGATAACGCGCCAGCTGACGGTCACGCAGACACAGCGCATCGTATGCCACCGACCGGTAATCCGCATCACGACACGCAATTGGCTGTCCTCGTTCATGATATGGCGATGGATCGATTGGCCAATCGCATGCCGGAGTTACTGGAGAATGAAGAGCGTCAAGTCCTGCACGAAATGGGCTATGACGTGCATTAACCGCTAGGGAGGCCGGTCTACGCCTCCCCCCCAAAAATTTGCTGGTCCACCTATTCGCGCGATCGAGGAATCTCACGTCCGTATTTTTGGAGTAAGAGCTCCACCGCCTCGTCGAGCAGCTTGGATTTGGGCACGTGCGTGTCCCGGTGGAGTTGCTCAAACGCCTTGAACAACGCCTTATCAAGCGCGTTGGAGAACGCGTGGCGGTTTTTCAGGTTGGGGTTGCCGGACAGTGTGATCACCTCTCGTCGTGAGTGTAATGGATCATCACACATCCTTGCTATTGATGTCACGTGACAGTACAATAGAATAGAAGTGGCTGAAGTTGGCACGGCGGATCGCGGCCCACAAAACCGTGATCGCTGTTGTATATAATGCCTGCGCATTTCCCGTTTCGGCCGAAGACAGGAGGGGGTCAAGCGGTCAGTCCGTAGGGCTAGTTATAAGAGAACATTTGTTCTATAATGGGACCCGACATGAACGCCTCTTCAGCCTGCACGCCGAGGAGGCGCGGCCAAGCACTCAGCGTGGTCACCGTGTAGCCGACCATACGCTGCAAACGTGAGAGCGCGGGGCGTTGAAGAAGGTTGTTGTTGGTTGCTCTATCATCACTTGCGTGGCGAGGTCGGTGTCGGTTTCGAGCGTATGCACTCCGCGTTGCGGGCGCAGCGCGGAAGAAACGGTAACCCCAAGAACACTATCGTTGTCTTTGGGTCAGCTCTTTGGCCGAGGAGGTCGTCATGATTCTCGCCCATAAAATCGCGCTCGATCCGAACAACCGCCAAGAAACCTACTTCCGCAAGGCGTCTGGGGTCGCGCGCTTTGCCTACAATTGGGCCTTGGACCAATGGCAGCAGCAATATGAGGCGTGGAAAGACGACCCCACGTTGCCGCAGCCGTCCGAGGCGGCCATGCGCCGTCAACTCAACGCCCTTAAGCGCGACGTCTTTCCCTGGATGCTGGAGGTCACCAAGAACGCGCCGCAGATGGCCATTATCCACTTGGGCCAAGCATTTAAGAATTTCTTCGCCGGGACGGCCGAGTATCCCACGTTCAAGAAGAAGGGCCGCCACGACAGCTTTACGTTAACCAACGACCAATTCACAGTCAAAGGACAAAAAGTGTACATTCCGAAATTAGGCTGGGTGCGCCTGCACGAACCCTTGCGCTTTGTCGGCAAGGTGTTGTCCGGTACCATCTCGCGGACCGCAGATCGCTGGTTCTTGAGTGTCACCGTCGAAATTCCCGATCCCCCCAGTATCCGCCGTGAAAACCAAGCGGTAGTCGGCGTGGATCTCGGCATTTCGGCATTGGCGACGCTCTCTACCGGAGAGAAGATCGTGGGACCGAAAGCCTATGCGGCCGCTTTGACACAGCTTCGCCGGTTGTCGAAACACTTCAGTCGCCAGATGGAAGCCGCCAAAGTCCGTGCCGGGCTGGAGCCCAGCCAACCGATCCCGAAAGAGGTGCACATTCCCTGGTCGTGGAATATGCAGAAAACCCAACGCCGCATCGCCCGCCTCCATGCCCGGATTGCGAATATCCGGGCGGATGCGTTACACCAACTGACCACCGATCTCGTGCAGCGCTTCGATGTCATCGCCATTGAGGATCTGAACGTCGCCGGGATGCTCAAAAATCATCCGCTCGCTCGGGCGATTACCGATATGGGTTTTGGGGAATTCCGGCGACAGTTGGAATACAAAGCGGCCCAACGGGGGACGACGGTAGTGGTCGTAAGCCGCTGGTATCCCAGCAGTACAACGTGTTCCGCCTGTGGCTACAAAATACCGAAAATGCCCTTGAGTATGCGACATTGGACGTGCCCCGAATGCCACACGCACCATGACCGCGACATCAACGCGGCGATCAATTTACGCACAGTGGCCGAGAGTTCGGTTGGAGGCTTCCAACCCGTTCCGGCGTAAGCCGGACTGCTCGGTGACAGCCTGCCGAGTGCCCGCCCGTGGACGACCGGCCAACGGCCCTAAGAAGCGGTGGCACGAGGAAGCAGGAAGATGGCTAGAGTTGGTCAGCGATGACCAAACTTGAGTAAGTCCATCAGAACGGAGAACGATACAGGGCGTCGAGCAGACGCTGACCTTCCTGGCCGTCTTGATCGCGGAATACCACTTTGATGCCTTTCGAGCTGGGGGTCGTGTCTTGCACCACCACTTGCCGCCAACCGCCATGATCTTTGACCCAGAGCTGACGCCCGGGTTTCACATCGCGTTCTGTCGCCTTGCGTGCCATGATCCATTCCTCCTTGACGTCGCAATCCATCGGAAGAGGTCATCCCTATCCTCATGTATACCCTAACCCGACCCGGGAAAACAAGCACCAGTCTCAAAAAAGCCCACTCCACATCAGAAGGAATACCCCCGTAGAACGCTCCAAAGAGAGCGCATGTTTGCTATCATGAATAAAACTGCCGCCTCTGGGCCCAAAGAAATGGACGAGATGGATGTCAACACCACTGTCTTCACTGTTAGAGCAACCGGACAACTGGGATTTTCGCGATGCGGACACCAAGGAAGGGACGCACGTCATCCATTCCTATCCCGCGATGATGATTCCCCAAGTCGCCCGGGGCTTGATTGCCCGTCTGCGGGCCCTGAAGCCGGACGCGGAGACCTTGCTAGACCCGTTCTGCGGTGCCGGCACCGTCCTCGTGGAAGCGGCCCGCCAAGGATTGGCCCCCTGGGGCAATGATCTGAACCCATTGGCGCTGCGCATTGCACGGGCCCGGACCACCCCCATTGATGAGCGGGAGCTGCGCACCGCGCTCACCGCGTTGGAGGCCGCTGTCACACCATTGGCGTTGGCGGATTGGCAGGGAGACATCCCGACGTTCGAGGGCCGAGACTTTTGGTTTAAGCCCGAGGTCAGTCGGGCGCTGGCCTTCGTGCTCGAGCAAATTCGGGCGATGCCCCACCCCAATGGCCGTGCGCTGGCGGAAATGGCCTTCAGCGAAACCGTGCGGCTGGTGTCCAACACGCGCAACGGGGAATTTAAGCTGTACCGCATTCCCGCGGACAAGCTGGCCACGTTTCAGCCGAACGTCCTCAGCGTGTTTCGCCTGACCTTGGCGCGGTATGGAGCCGGACTGCAAGCGTTCGATGCCGATCTCCGGGAAGCGGCGGCACCGACCCAAATTGTTCAGGGAGACACCCGGCTCTTGGAGGGCGTGCCCGACCAGCACTTCGATTTGATGGTGACCTCGCCCCCGTATGGCGACTCGCGAACCACCGTCGCCTACGGGCAGTTTTCGCGCCTGTCGCTGGAGTGGCTGGGCCTGCCGCCGGAAGAGGCCCGCACCGTGGACCGCCGTCTGTTGGGCGGCATCGCACGGCCGGAACCCGCGCTCGAGCCCATCCCATCGGCGGCCGTGCAAGCGGGATTGGATGCCATCGCCGCGCAGCACCCCGCCCGGGCCCGCGAAGTGGAGAGTTTCTATCGGGACTTGGACCGCGCCATCGCTGCGATCACGCGCAAGTTAAAGCCGGGCGCACTGTGTGCCTGGGTCGTGGCCAACCGGACCGTCAAGCGGGTCGTGCTGCCAACCAACACCATCATCGCCGAGTTGTCAGCCGCCCGCGGCTATTCGCTCATCGAGGACCTGACCCGTAATATTCCCAACAAGCGCATGCCGCTCGCGAACAGCCCCAGCAATGTGGCCGGCGACACGGGAGCCACGATGACCCAAGAACACATGGTCATCCTGCGCTACGACGGGCCCCGGCGATGACGACACGCTGCCTCTGTCCGGATCATGCCGACATCACGCCCATGGCCCTGGCCGGCGGCCAACAGCCGCCGGAGCCGTCGCCTAGTTTGCGAGCCGCCTTGAGCGAGACGCGCCTTCAGCGGCGACCGCACGTCGTCGCCGCCTGGGAGGCGCTCTTTCATGATTTGGCAAGCACCCCGGACGATCGCTGGCCGGAGCGATTCACCGCCCATCGCGCCCAAGCGCCGGACGTATGGGACGATCCGGCCTGGCGGAGTCGATTCTTTCAACTCTATCCCTCGTGGTTTCCCGCCCTATGGGGCACGCTGCCCCAAGCCGCGTCCCTAATCGCCGCCGCCGAACTGTTTAAGAGCCCGATTAAGCCAGCCACGATGGAAGACTGTCAGCGGTGGTGTATGGAGACGGCCAACGCGATGCAGCGGGCGTTTTACCAAGTCCAGTTGCGCCCGTTTTTGCCCGATCCCGCAACCCTCAACTATGCGGCGGTGGAAGAACTCCTAGAACGGGTTATTGATCAAATCCCCCCGTTAGTGCAGCAAGTCCAAAACCAGCGGGTGTCGACCGCTGGCGGTGTCCATCAGCGGCTGGTCGTGCGGACGCTCGAATCGTTAGGATGGCGCCCCCAGCAGGAGTTTGAAGATTTAGGCTCGCAGACCTTGGGGGACATCGCCGTGTACGGCCCTGGGCGTACGCAGTGCATCGTGGAGGTCAAATCGCTCAATGCCCGGGAGCGACTCCGTAATTCGTTGGCCAAGGTCGCCCAGCGCCACGACGCCGTGGTGGGCATTGGCTTTTTCCATCAGGCGCACGAGTTCAACGAGAGTGCCACCCGCGAGTTAGTCAGCACGGGAGCTCTTGCGGTGTATATGCCAGCCGGCACGATTG
>JAJZAN010000172.1 GCA_021799435.1 Bacillota bacterium
GTTTGCTAACGAGAAAGAGAGCATCAAGATCACCGGATTCTGGATGTTCCTGGTGACAGACATTCTCATCTTCGCGAGCCTGTTCTCGACCTACGCGGTGATGCACAACTCTGTGGCCTTAGGTCCCAGCTCCCAGCAGCTCTTCAAGATGGGGCCGGTGATGCTGGAAACCTTGTTGCTGCTTACCAGCAGCTTCACGATTGGGCTCGGCATCTACGCGATGCGCAAGGGCCAAACTCGTGCCCTCATGTATTGGATGTTTTTCACCATTCTCTTGGGGGCAGGCTTCGTTTTTACGGAGATTCACGACTTTGTGAGCTTTGCTGCCATCAATGCGACCTGGCATACGAGTGCCTTTCTCTCGGCCTTTGACATCTTGGTGGGGACTCACGGGGCTCACGTGACGTTCGGGATTTTCTGGGCTGTGACATTGCTCTTTCAGCTGAAAAAGCGGGGCATTACGGCGCAGACTGCGCGGAAGGTGTTCACGTTTTCACTATACTGGCACTTTCTCGACATTGTGTGGATCTTCATTTACACGTTTGTGTACTTGAACGGCCGCATCGGATGATCTCGGGAGGAGGGAGAATTCATGTCTGAGAGCAATCAAGTCCTGACGGCGGAGCAAGCCTATCGAGAAGATAACGACAGTGCGCTGAGCTTCCTGAAACCGCAATTTCATGAAGAGAAGTTTCCGTCCGTTCAAATCTGGGGATACATCGGCTCGCTGGTCCTCACCTTTGCCGCGTATTTGCTGGTGATGAACCACGTACTGCCTCCGGTGGCGCTCTTGTCGGTCATTCTGACTCTCGCGGTCATTCAGGCGGGGCTGCAATTGGGTGTGTTCATGCATTTGAAGGAAGGCCGGGGCTTGGCCTGGCAGCTCATCCCGCTGTACTTGGTCTTCCTCATCGCGATTGGCATGGTGGGAATGTCGATTTGGATCATGCTATTCAAGTCTGGTGTCTCGTAAGGACTCAAATAGGGGGAGAAGGCCCGCCAGCGGCGGGTCTTCTTTTTGCAAACCCTCGGGCGTCAGGAATTTTCCTGCTTTGGGCATGCTATCCGCAACAACGCAGGAGGAGTCGGTGCATGAGAGTTGCAAAAGGTAGGTGGGCCAAAGGCCTGGTGGCAGCTGTCGGGTTAGGGACGGTCTGGGGCGGTGCGGCCGGGGCAGAAGGATTCCCCACCAGCGGCCCCGGTATCATGCTCAGTATTCATGCGACGCCGCTTCACGGGCATGCCGGTCCCTACTTTTCCCCAGGGGATTGGGTGATGCCGGCCGGTGAGCCGATTCGTCTTACGGTGGTGAACCGCGACGACGGGGTGTCGCCGCTCCCAGCACAATCCCAAGACATTCGGGTCATTGGGACGGTACATAGTGTGGAGTGGGTGAATGGCAAAAAGGTGGTGGGCGTACCCGCTGATCGCCTCAGCCATACGCTCACCATTCCCGATTTGCATCTCAACTTGCCTATTCCGGCTGCACCGCCGCACGGGGCCGTCATCGTGACGGCTTGGGTGCACGTCAACCAGGTGGGCCGATTTGCTTGGTATTGCGCGGCTCCTTGCGGTTCCGGGGTCGGCGGTTGGGGAGGAGCCATGGCCCGTCCTGGCTACATGCAGGGCCAGGTGACGGTGCTGCGTCCCCTGGCCCAGGTGCATCAGGCGCGACGAACCGAAATGTCGTAATCGTGACCATCGTGACTCAGTGTGAAGCGGTCAAAGAGGTCATTAGCTTCTTGGAGGCTCTTTTCTGCTCCGCCCAAGAAGGTGGTTCCGTCGGCTGACATCAAGCTCCAGTGTACAACGACCCCCTCAAAGAGGTCGTGCTTGATAATCCAGTCGATCCGCACGTCTCCGTGTTCACCGAGACTGCCGTGGTCGAAGATATCGCTCTCACGTGTGTCGGATTCGCGGATAAAGGCTTCCAACGCGTCGACCTGTTCAGGCCGCAGTGTCAGCGTGCCAGACCAATCTTTCATGGTGTCCCCTCCTGATGAATGCCGCCAGCGTGGAATATGGTGGACTTTAGTAAATGCCGAGGGCCTGCTTTAGGCGGTGGCGGTCAAATCCGACCGAAACGTGCCCGTTCATGAGAATGACAGGAATACCCCGCTCGTCTCCGCGCAGCTTGCGCATGGTCTCGACATGCTCCGGCTCGCTCAACGTGTGGTCACGATAGATGAATCCGTTGTCCGAAAGAAACTCTTTCGTCCCGTTGCACACGCTTCACGGCGGGGCCGTGTACAAGTCGATGGCCGGAAGCCACACCCGATCGGCTAGTCCTACCTCAAAAGTCTTAGCCGCCGTGTCGATGCGCATCCGGTACAGAACAAAAAACGCGTCGGCGGTTCCGTGCAGCCATTCCTCGCGCAAGATGCCCGTATCGCCAATGGAACTGTCTATATCGCACACCGCCCAGTCATCGGCGGTTTGACGGTCTATGACGTGGACATCGTCCCGTTCCCGGGGTGTCATCGAGGCTGGCATACGCACCCGGTACGAAAAGGTGATGCGGCCGCCGCGATATTGCTCCCGCAGGGTTTCAGCCATGTCATCTGATTTGGCGACTAACACCAGCCCGCGGTCTTCCATTGCGAGTGTGTGAACGACGCCTGGGGCGTGGCTGTCTTCCATTTCTGCAAGCCAACGGTTAGCTTGCAACAGGCGGTTCACCAAGGTGTCGCCGCCTTTGGGATTGTCGGGATGTACTGCAACACCCGGCGGCTTCTCAGCCACCAAGAAAGTGGGGCCCTCGTACCAGAGCGTGACCGGCTCAGGGCTAATGTTTAGCAAAGGGGTTTTCTCCACGGTTCATTCACCTCCGTCTGCCATTTTGGATTCCCAGTTATTGTCTCTCCAATCGAGCCCGACAGCAAGTCGGGTTGCAATCCACCTGCCGTTGAACCAAGCGCACTTTGTATTCGGAGCCCAAAACCGACCATTCGCCGGGAATTTTGTTCGGGTGGCTGGGGCCCTCGATATCATGAGCGTGTAGTTGCGGGAGGGTCATCGAAGGAGGAGGATTCCATGGCAGTGGAGGTGCTCGGCCCCGTCACGGACCGACAGCAGTGGCTCATGTCCGGCGAGGCGTTGGAGTTTCTGGAGGCCTTGCATCGGGAATTTGACGCCCAGCGGCAACATCTCCTGGCCAGAAGACAGGAGATACAGCGCCGGTTAAGTCGGGGTGGATCCATGGGCTTCTTGACAGAAACGGAAGCGGTGCGGCATGACGGGACCTGGCAGGTCGATCCGATTCCCGAAGATTTGATGGACCGGCGCGTCGAGATTACCGGGCCGACCGATGCCAAGATGGTCATCAACGCCCTCAATTCCGGAGCCCGTGTATTTATGGCAGATTTTGAGGATGCCCTCAGCCCGACCTGGGAGAATGTGTTGGAGGGCCAATCCAACCTGGCGCAAGCTATCGATGGGACGCTGCACTACACGTCCGAAGCCGGCAAGGAGTATCGGCTTCAGCCCCAGAGGGCGGTGCTGGTGGTGCGGCCTCGCGGGTGGCACTTGCCTGAAGCGCACGTCTTGGTCGATGGTCAACCCCTGTCGGGCTCCCTATTTGATTTCGGTTTATATGTGTTTCACAATCATGCCCGTCTGCGGCGCCACCATACAGGCCCTTACTTCTACCTGCCTAAGCTGGAGTCCTATGCCGAGGCTCACCTATGGAATGCGGTCTTTGATTACGCGGAGCGGGCTCTAGGGCTTGAACCGGGAACCATCAAGGCCACGGTCCTCATCGAGACCATTGGGGCGGCTATGCAGATGGAGGAAATTCTCTATGTGCTGCGTCGTCACATCGTGGGGCTCAACGCGGGTCGGTGGGATTATTTGTTCAGCATTATTAAGCGGTTTCGGGAGCATCCCGATGCCGTCCTCCCTGACCGCGCCCAGGTGACCATGGAGGTTCCTTTCATGCGAGCCTATGCAGAACTTTTGGTGGATACCTGCCATAAGCGCGGTGCCCATGCGATTGGCGGAATGGCGGCATTCATTCCCAGCCGTCGTGATCCCGAGGTGAATCGGGCAGCACTGAGCCGAGTTCGGGACGACAAGCGCCGCGAGGCTGAGCAGGGGTTTGACGGAACCTGGGTGGCCCATCCGGACTTGGTGGAAACAGCGCAGGCCGCGTTTGACGCCGTTCTAGGGACTAATCCCCATCAGAAACATCGGCGCAACCTCTCTTCACCCGCGCGGGCCGAGGCCTTGCTGAGTTTTCACGTGCCTGGGGGTTCTGTCACCGAAGTTGGGGTTCGCAACAATTTGGCGGTCAGCTTGCAATACCTGACCGCGTGGCTTCACGGACAAGGCGCTGTGGGACTCTACAACTTGATGGAGGATGCGGCGACGGCGGAGATTGCCAGGGCCCAACTCTATCAATGGCGCTACCACCAGGTCCCCTTGGCTGATGGCCGTTTGGTCACGGGAAAATTACTGGCCCAGTGGCTTGACGAGGCGGCCCGCGATATCCCCAGTTCCCCGGAGGCGACCACGGCTCGGCAGATTTTGCTGAAGGCGATATTGGATGAGGATTTCCTCGAGTTTATTACGGAGCCGGCGTACCGCGCATTGACGGACCGCTCGGCCATACCCACACCACAAGGGAGGCAGATGAATGGATAATCTCCGAATTCATGAGGATTGGAGCACCAACCCCCGTTGGCAGGGGGTGTACCGCCCCTACGGACCTGAAGACGTCGACCGCTTGCGCGGGTCTTTGGTTGTCGAGCACACGCTGGCGCGACACGGCGCAGAGAGGCTGTACGCCCTATTGTCTGAACGGCCTTTTGTGCGCACGCTTGGGGCCATTACCGGAAATCAGGCGGTGCAGGAGGTCAAAGCGGGGCTCGAAGCCATCTATCTCAGCGGATGGCAAGTCGCGGCCGATGGCAATGCGGCCTTGGAAACTTATCCGGATCAATCCCTCTACCCCGTGAATAGTGTTCCGCAGATGGTGCGGCGCATCAACCGTGCCTTGATGCGGGCGGACCAGATTGACCGGTTGGACAATGACAGCCCCATCGACTGGTTTGTCCCCATTGTGGCGGATGCCGAAGCGGGCTTCGGAGGACCCCTGAACGTATTCGAATTGGTTAAGGCACTCATCGAAGCGGGGGCGGCCGGGATCCATCTCGAAGACCAACTGTCTAGCGAGAAGAAGTGTGGCCATATGGGCGGCAAGGTGCTCATTCCTACCAGCCAGGCCATCCGAAACCTCGTCGCGGCGCGGCTGGCCATGGATGTTATGGGGGTGCCCACTTTGCTCATGGCTCGAACCGATGCCCAAGCGGCCACCCTGTTGACGTCCGACGTTGACCCCAGAGACGCAGCGTTCCTGACCGGCGAGCGCACGTCGGAAGGCTTCTTCTGGGTCCGTGCTGGTCTAGAGGCCGCGATCCACCGGGCTTTGGCGTATGCCCCGTATGCGGACTTGATTTGGTGCGAGACTTCCACGCCCGATCTCGGGGAAGCCCGAGAGTTTGCCGAAGCCGTTCACGCTCAATTTCCCGGGAAATGGCTGGCCTACAACTGCTCGCCTTCTTTCAACTGGCAAACGAAGCTGGATGAACGCGATTTGGTGACGTTCCAAGACCAACTGGGAATGATGGGATACAAGTTCCAGTTCATCACCTTGGCGGGGTTCCACGCCCTGAACTGGTCCATGTTTGAACTGGCCCGAAACTATCGCGAGACAGGAATGAAAGCGTATTCGGAGCTGCAGCAGGCGGAGTTCCAGGGAGAGCGCGAGGGCTACACAGCCGTTCGCCATCAGCAGGAGGTAGGCGCCGGATACTTCGACGCGGTGTCATTGACCATCACGGGCGGCGAATCGTCAACCACTGCGCTGACAGGGTCCACGGAAGAGGCGCAGTTTCAGCGCTCGTAAGGAGGGAGGAAGAGCAATGCCCCGATGCATGCATTGTGGCTGTGAATCCCATGCGACTCCCATGATGGATGCGTTCTTCTGCCGTGCGTGCCGGATGTTCTGGTGTGTCTGCTGTACGCCTGCAGATGCGTCTTGTCCGACATGTCATGGTCACGACGTCTGGGGTTTCACGTTGACAGAGGATGCCTATCTTTAAGGCAGATGCAGGTGCAACAGGGCTTGCCCCCAGTGTTGATACTGGTGGAAGCCCTGTTGTAATGATGTCCAGGTAAAGTGGCCGAACACGCCCAACA
>JAJZAN010000173.1 GCA_021799435.1 Bacillota bacterium
TGAGGGATCGGAGCACGCCGGTTCGAGGGTCAAGTGTCCCGACCCAGTTCTGGTTTACGAGATTAAAATCTGCCAACGCCCGCCCCCGGGACGCAGGCAGGCGCAAGTCAAGGCGCAGTCCAGGCCCCGAATGTGGGGTGCCATTCCATCCCCCATACACCCGTTGCACCCGGGTAATCTGCACCGGGAATCCCCCAAGATTCACAATTTGGTCCACCGTCTGACTGCCGCGCGCGGGCACCGGTACGGTGATCCGCGCCTGGCCGGAGTATTGGGCATCGATCTTAGGCACGGTGACCGTATAGCGCGTGACCCCGGGCGTCGGCGTGAACGTGAACTGGTTATTCGGCCCGACGGTCATGATGGGGGTCACGGCATAGTCGTGCCCCAGCCGGTCTACAATGGTGAGGCCCGGTTTGCTGGTAACGCCGGGTGAGGGGGTCACGTCGAATACGTAGAAATTCCCCTGATAGTCCGGCACCAGCGTCAACTGCACCCGCGACCCGACGCGGGACGCGACGGCGGTCAGGCTGACGCCATGATGGGTTTGGGTGGGGCCGATGGCTGACAAAGCGTGGGCACTGGGCGCCCAATGCAAGCTGACGGGAATGCGGGTGCGACCGATAATGACGAGGCCCGTCACATGGGGAGACCCGAGGTCAAAGTGTCCCACCGAGCCGTAGATCCCGCTCCACGCTGAACCGTTTAGGCCGGCTGCACCCTCCGCGCGGCCCGCGAGGGGAACGGTTTTCCCATCCACCAAACGAAAGGCCACATGGGCCGGCGTAGTCATGCCAGGGCCGCTCAAGGTGACCATCAGATCTGTTGGCGTCACCATCACCCCAGTCACCTGGATCGGCTCTCCTTCCCACGTGCTCGCGATCGGCTGCGGCAGAATAGCCACCGGCGAACCTTTCGGAGACTGGTGTACGACCCCGATGCCGGGCACGAAACTGAAGACCTGTTGCAGGGCGGCGAGAACGGTATGCGGTACAGCAGCCGTCGTCACCAGCAGCACGGCGGCCACACCCGCGACCCACCACGATCGGCGGCTGCGGCGCGGCAAAGAAGGCGTCTCGGCAATCCCCAGTTTCTGAAAGGCGCGGTGCCGAATGCGCACACCCCGTGCCGACGCGGCGTCGGCCGTTTCATCCGGGCCGAGGAGCGCCCACAGGCGGGCCTGCAGGTCGTCATCCAGACGGTTCAGGGTCTGCGACAACCGTTCATCAATGTCGTCTGTTTTCAACTGAGCCGCCTCCTTCGTCTTCCATGTCCCAGTATTCTTGAATCTGCCGACGCCCGCGGGAGAGCCGATTGTCGACTGCGCTCCGGGCGATGCCCAGGTCTTCCGCGATGTCGGGTATCGGCATCCCGGCTAGATACCGACGGACGACCACCGCGCGCACGCCGGGCTCTAACCGCTCAATGTGCTCCACTAAGGCTTGCTGCCGTTCCCGGGATAGCAATGCCTCCACCACGGGATCGGACGCGGGCACGCATGGATCGGGGACCGGATGCTGCGGCTGAGCCAATCGTCGCCGTACGTCCAGCGCCTGGTACTTGGCGAGCATCAGCAGCCATGTCCGGACGGTTCCCCGCGCGGGATTATAAGCCCTGGCGCGGTGCCAGGCGGCGACAAAGACATCGCTGACGCACTCTTCCACATCCTCCGCCGTACCGACCCCCGCGAGAATCCGAACGACCAGCGCCGAGATCGCCCGTTCGTGTTGGTCGATCAGGAAGGTCAAAGCGTCGGGCACGCGATCGCATAGGGATCGCATCACGTTCTCGGACGTGATCTCCAAAGGATGACCTCCACTCGTTCTACTCTCTATCCGTTACTACGGACGGGAACCGCGATTTCTCTGCCCGCCGAAGAAAAAAAGTGCACGTGGTTGGCGCGGGGGCACCCCTCAGTCAGGACAGGTAAGCGGGGTTGATCATGCCGTAGACCATGATGTCGGCGTAAGGGATCCCGGACGCTTGGGGGTTAGCGTGCGCCGCTTCATTCCGTGCAAAAGGACGACTGGCGTGCCTGGGGGTGCCGGTGGCAGACCGGTTTCCCAATTCTAAACGATAAGGTGATTGCCCCTGGGCCCACTGCGCTATGGCCCCGAAAACGCAACAGCGATGTTTGTGACTTGTGTCTATTTCGGTCGGATAAACGGCTCTTCCGGATCAGCGGGTTCTCCCCAGGAACCGGTGTGTTGCTGGATGTCCCGGACGGTGTCCGGCAGGTGAGCGATGTCTCCGCTTGCCAACGCGCCTACCATTTCCGCCACCCCAAATCCTCGGGCACTCGCCTCTTGCCACAGCGTACGCAAGCTCACGTACGGTTCTTGCTGCATGAGCGCAATCCGCAAGGCCGCCTGATAGAGATATTGCCACGCGGTAAACTGCGCTCCGGCCTGGTTTCCAGCTTCAACCATCGCTACCACCTTATTGGCCCACTCGCGCACTGACCACCAACTTTGCTGAAGCGCGTCCTCGAATCGTTCGGGCGGCGTCGCCAGGGACGCCGCCCGAATGGCCGCAAACTGTCCGGTCGGGTCCCAAATGGGCCACTGGTGCCGATAACAGTCAGCCTCGATACCCCAGTCGATGGTTACGATTTGGGCGGCCCGCAACAGCCGTTCGGTGGGGAGCACATCACATTCGACCTGGATGCCGTATTGCACCGTGTGGACGTTCACCGCTTCGATGGAGGCATCTGTCAACACGATGATCTCCAAATCGGAGTGGGCATCGGCTCGTCCGTGCGCGGCGGACCCATAACAGGCGGCAGCCATCAAATGATGGCCCATTTCGCGTTGATATTCGCGAACCATCGCTTCTGCCAGATGAATCCGACGCCCTGTCTCGTCCATTGAGTCCCTCCACCTAGAGGCCGCTTCGATGCGCTTGACAACCACTCTGATGAATCCCAATTCGGGACTAAAGAGTGAAATCCTGCCGTGCGCTTATGGGATGTTCGCCCCCGCGAGTTGATGATTCACGACGGATATGAGTCGGGTCGATGAGAAGGACACCCAGAACACGCTGAGTGGCGCGCATTGGCGGTGCAACTCGCGCGGGCGCCGTGCCAACGGCCCCGGTGCAGTGAGCCGCGGGGCGCCGGGCGCAACGTCGCGCGTGCCGGCTTCCACTTGGCATACAACAAAGCTCTTGGAACCAGTGGGGTGGCACGCGAGGCCGAGCGTACACCACGTTCTGCATGCATGAGCCTTCACGGTTGAGGAATCTCCCGGGGGCTCATCACTCCGTCCTGCGTTCTTTGCGAACATTTCATGTAACAGTTAGGAATTGTCGAAATTCATTGATGTAAACTGGAATGGAAGCCGTATCCAATGTTTTCGCAAATGGGGCGATGAAATGGTTGATCTTGGCGTACTCGGGTTGTGCGTTCGACCCAGCGACGGGGCATTATTAATGGCCCAGCATACATGGGATCCCTTCAACAACGGATCGACCTGGAAATTTATTGGTGGCGGCGTGGAAGCGGGGGAACTCCCCGCAGACGCCATCCGGCGGGAATGGCAGGAAGAGCTGAACACGGACTTTACCGTCATGGGCTTGGTGGCGGTGTCCCATCGCGCGGAGCCGGAACGAACCCATGTCGTGTACATCTTCGAGGGCACCTGCGATTGGCGCCAGATTCAGGTCGACCAGCAGGAACTGACCCGATTCGGATGGGTTACCCGGCGGCGGCTGGCTATTCTGCACGCCCACCGCAAGCTCTTGAGCCCCCGGGATCATTTTCTGGCGCGATATCTCCTAGAGGGCGGGACGATTGGACGGATTGGTGTTAGCGATTACATCGCGCCTAGCGATGCCCGGGCCGGGGTCCAGCGAACGGCTTTCTACATCGCCGGATACGAAAACCCCGGAGGACTTGCATAGAGTCGAAGAGTGTTCACGTTTGGATGGGTGAAAGTGAGCGGTGGCCGTGGACGAGCTAGATGTTGGCTGTGGGCCCCTAAGTTCTGCCGCGCTTGCGCCATTCGGTATGGCCCCATGTGTGGCACGCTCTCAGAAACGTCCGGGTCTATGTCGTGGAGGATTTTCCCCCAATATCACCCGGCCGTGGGGGCGGCCGAGCAGCGCGGGTTTTATTTAAAGCTCAACACCAGACTTAGTGCGAGCGTGGATAGTATTATTGGCGCAGGCATACGGGGAAGGACCGCCGGAGGACTAGGAGGGTATGACATGACATTTCCCACGCACATTGTGGCGGTGAGTGGCATCGTGGATGACGGACAGGGGCATGTGCTGTTGGTGAAACTGCGCGATCGAGCCTGGGAATTTCCCGGCGGACAGGTCGAGAACGGGGAAAGCCTCCTGGATGCCTTGCAGCGTGAGGTGCGGGAAGAGAGTGGGATTGAGGTTCATGCCCGGTCCTTGGTGGGGGTCTATTCCAATACCGGTGAGTATACGTGGCATGATGGAGTGACTCATGTCCCGACTAAGGTGATGTTAGATTTTGCGTGTGTCGCCGTCGGGGGCATGTTGAGTACGTCCGACGAGACCACCGAAAGCCGATGGGTGGCGAGGGATGAAGCATTGGCACTGATGACCGCCCCCGCGATCCGGACGCGGTTTCAGCGCTATCTGACTTATGACGGGCGGACAACCTTTATGGACTACGTCACCCAGCCCGCGTTTGTGATTAAGCACGAACAAGCCATGCCCACCCCATAGGTCCTGGGTGGCTTGGGCACTAGATGGTACGGGATGTGACGAGATGGGCCGGGTTATGGTGTTCGGTGCTAGTGGTTTTCTGGGCGGGCATGTCTATCGAAACCTGGTCAACCAGGGCAATGTGGACGTGGTGGGCACGTGTGGTCCGGAAAGCCAGACGGCCGGACTCGTCCCGCTCGACCTTACTTTAGGTGATCCGGTGCGGCGTCTCTTGCGGGATGTGGTGCCTGACGTGATCATTTGGTGTGTCATGGCCCGCCGCGGCGATCACGAAATCCGGCTCAGCGAGGGCGGATTGTCCACGGTAGTACACCAGGTGGGCCAGTCAACCCGGATCCTGTTTGTCTCGACCGATGCCGTGCTGCCGGGGCACAGAGGACCATACGGGGAATCGACGCATGGTGCCGAGAGCCCAGGCACCACCGCGCTGGACCAGTATATCAACGCAAAGATCGATGCTGAGCGCCGACTTGGCGAAGGGGCGGCCAACTACTGCATTGTTCGCCCGGGGCCTATTTATGGGACCCGCGTGGACGGCCGATGGGATGGGCGGACCCGCCGAGTTTTGGGAGCGCTGGCGCGCGGGGAGTCGATCGAGCAGCCAGTCAATCTCATCCGCACATATTCGCACGTCGAGGATTTAGCGGCGGGGTTGGCCGAACTCACGCGATTGCCGATTGAAGGCGTGCTGCACGTCGGATCGCCCATCCCAGCCAGCCATTGGGATTTTGCCACAGCCGTTGCGCAGCGAGCCGGCTTTTCGCCCCACTTGGTGAGGGGATTTGAAATTTCGCCCGGGGAGGTCCGGGAGCGACAGATTAGGCTGGATACATCTCTCGATACCAGCCGCGCTTCCCGGTGCCTGACCACACGGCTGCGGTCTCTTGACGAGGCCTTGGCGGAAGCGCCAATCGACATTCTGAGAGAACAAGTGGGGGGCAGGCCATGGGAGTCACATTAGTTCCGCACCGTTTAGAATATGCCGCTCGGATGTTCGAGTTAGCTTCGGCCCCACCAGTCAAAGATGCCCTGGGCCTCCGCGACCAGTCCGTGGAGGATACCAAAGCGTTTATTCGTGCGGTGATCGCGGAGGAGCGAAGGGGAGAATCCTTGTCGCGGGTGATTTTAGACGAGGCGGGTGAGGTGGTCGGGGTCACTACCCTGATGTACTTCAGTGGTGAGCGGAACCGCTGCCATCTTGGCACGTGGATTGGGCATGAATATTGGGGACTGGGATACAACTTGGAATCCAAGCAAGCGATTTTGAGCATTGCCTTTAACGACCTGCATGTGGAGTGGGTGTTCCTGGGAGCCCGCCAAACCAATGTGCGATCTCAGAGAGCGCAGGCTAAGCTCCCCTATATCACGCTGCATGTCCATGGACAGTT
>JAJZAN010000174.1 GCA_021799435.1 Bacillota bacterium
GCCTTCCGGAGAGTCTAAAGGCGGGCATCGCACTCTTCAGAAGGGGAGGCCGATCTATGTCAGTCGTCGAAGTGAAGGTACTGCCCATCGGAACCGATGAAGCCAGCATCTCCAGCTATATCGAAGACTGTTTCGAGATTGCCGCATCCGCCATTGGCGTGGAAAGTGTGCTGACTCCAACATCCACGCTGCTGGAGGGCGAACTGGACGACATTCTGCCTGTCGTGGAGGCCATGCACCAATCGCCCTTCTACAGCGGCGTCGACCGCGTGGTGACAACCATCACCATCGACGACCGGTTGGATAAGCCGCTCGATATGAGTTCCATGGTGGAAGCCATTTTGAAAGATGATGTCGATGTCCTAGACTTCGGCGAAGAGTGAGAGAGGCGGGGTTCCCCCCGCCTCTCTTATTGTCCTACCGCAGATTCCTTCAATCCGCCTTGCAGCAGGTACATTTTGTGGTAGAGGCCGCGCTTCGCCAAAAGCTCCTGATGGGTTCCCCGCTCAACCACCTCGCCATGGTGCAGGACCAAGATGAGGTCGGCATCCTGAATGGTTGAGAGCCGGTGGGCAATGGCAATCGTCGTCCGTCCATGCCGCATCTTCCGCAGCGACTCTTGGATCTGATCCTCCGTCTCGGTGTCGACACTGGCCGTCGCTTCGTCCAGCACCAAAATCGTGGGCTGGCGAACCATGGTACGGGCAAAGGACAAAAGCTGCCGCTGACCCGTCGACAGCGTGGCGCCGCGCTCGCCGATGGGCGCCTGGTAACCCTCCGCCAACCGATCGATGAACTGGTCCGCCTGCACAAACTGGGCCGCCTCCCGGACCGCCTGGTCATCGAGCTCCTCGTTCCCCAAACGGACGTTGGACGTGATATCCCCCACAAACAAGAACGGGTCCTGCAGCACCAACCCCATCTTGGCGCGGATCTCGTCTTCCGAGAAGCTCTGCAAGTCATGGCCATCGATGGTGATACGACCCCGCTCAACGGGGTAAAACCGCATCAAGAGATTGATGGTGGTGCTCTTGCCGCTGCCCGTATGTCCGACGATGGCCACCGTTTGCCCGGGTTTGGCGACAAAGCTTAAGTGCTTTAAGACATCGGTTTCGCCGTCGTAGGAAAAGGACACGTCCTCAAAGCGCACTTCCCCACGCGCAATGGACGGCCGCTCGTCACCCGCGGATTCGGGGCGCCTGGAGGGGTTGTCAAGAATCTGAAACACCCTCTCGGCCGATACCATGGCCTGCTGAAAGAAGTTCAACCGATCCATCATGTTGTTGAATGGCTCGAAGAGTCGACTCAAATAGGTCACAAAGGCGAACAGAATTCCGACGTTAATGTGGTGGAAGAACGACTGGGTGCCATAGAACGCCAGCACCACGATTAGCGCGAACAGCGAAATGGTGTCCACCAACGGCCTCAGCATGAGCCCGTTAATCTGCGTGTTGCGGTACCGGATCTGGCGGTACGCCTCATTGACGTCCCCGAATTCGCGCCTAAGCCGCCGTTCTTGGCGCATGGCTTGGATAATCGCCATGCCCTGCAGCGATTCATTCAGTTTCGCGTTGATAATCGCATTGCGCTGGCGCACGATGCGAAACACCGGACTCGAGACCTTTTGATACGCCCACATGACCAGCCCCATCACTGGGATAATCAAAAGACAATAGACGGCCAGCCGCGGGTCCAAGGCGAACATGCCGCCCATAACCCCCATCACCACCACGATATTCTGCACAAACGTGGACATCACCGTCATGAACATGTCCAAGATCGCCTGGGTGTCATTGGTGATGCGGGCGACCAACACGCCTACCGGTGTCTGGTCAAAGAACTCCAGCGCCAGGGTCTGGATTTTGTCAAACAGTTCCACCCGCAGCGTCTGAATGATGTCCAAGGCCAAGGTCTGAAATATCAGCAACTGCAGCACGTTTAATCCCGCCGTTAAGAGCACCAGCAACAAGTAGGCCGCTCCCAGCAAAATCAGATGGGATTCGGGGAAATGGCGGGGGATGAGATAGCGATCCAAAAACACTTTCACTAAAATCGGCTGAAGCACGTCGGCTGCGGTGGCACCGCCCAGCAGCAGGAGGGCCAGTGCCACCCGGCCCTTGTGCGGCCCCATGTATTTGACAAGCCGCACAAAGGTGCCTTTCTGACCTTGTGATATGGGCTCATCCATCAGTTCTAAACTCAAAGCGCCGCACCCCCCTGCTCCACCAAACTCTCCAACTGCTGGCGGCCCCACATCTCGGCATAGCGACCATCCTGCCGAAGAAGCTCCTCATGGGCGCCGCGCTCGACGATGCATCCGTCTTCCAAGACGATAATTTGGTCCGCATGCTCGACCGCGCTGAGTCGGTGTGTGGCGATCAAGGTGGTGCGCCCCTGCCGGGTCTCCTTCAGGGCTCCCAAGATCGTGGCCTCAGTGCGGGCGTCCACGGCCGACAAGGTGTCGTCCAAGAGTAAGATTTCGGCATCCTGCAACAAGGCCCGGGCAATGGACACCCGCTGTTTCTGTCCTCCCGACAAGGTCACGCCGCGCTCGCCGACCACCGTCTCGTATCCGTCCTGAAATCGCACAATGTCGTCGTGCACATCCGCCAACCGAGCCACCCGCTCCACTTCCGACAAGGACGCATCGGGGTTCTGAAAAGCAATGTTTCCGTGGATCGACATGGAAAACAGAAAATCATCCTGCGGCGCGTAGGCGATGGCACTCCGCAGCGCCTCAAGCTCTACATCGTAAATGGAGGTTCCACCGATGCTAATGTCGCCATTCTTCAAGTCGAACTCCCGCAAAAGAAGCCGCATTAGGGTGGTTTTGCCCGTGCCGGTCCGCCCCACAATGCCCAGCGTGGATCCCTCCGGCACATAAAGATGGATATTCTCGAGCACCAGGCGATCGCTCTCCGGATAGCGGAACGTGTCAATGTCGAACCGAATGCCGCCTGAAGGCGTTGCTAGGAGAGCCTCTGGGCGATTCACCACGGTGGGTTCGATGGCGAGCAGCGTCTTAACCCGGTCCCAAGAGGCACTGCCCCGCTCCACGGTGTTGAAGAGAAACCCGAACGCCAGCATCGGCCATATCAACTCGCCCAAATAGAGGGTAAAGGCCGTCAGATTGCCCAGATTCATGGTCTTTTGCACCACGAACACCGCTCCCACCGCTACCGCTAGGAAGTACGACAAGCCCACGATGACCGAGATGGTGGGGTCGAACAAGGCGTCAATCTTGGCGACCGCGACGTTCTTTTGCACGACGTCCCGGGACAAATCCACGAACGTGCGGCGTTCCCACTGCTCCTGGCCAAAGGCTCGAACCACGCGGATGCCAGAGACATACTCCTGCACCCGGTCATTGATGTCGGAGAAGGCGGCCTGAGCCACCATGAAGCGATCGTGCAGCATGCGGCCATAGCGGGTCACCGCAAATGCCATCAAGGGCAGTGGCAAGAGGCAAATGACTGTCAGTTTCCAACTGATGGTGATGGCCATGGTCGCCACCACCATGGCGCCCATCGTGATGGAGTCAACCAATGTGAGCACACCGCTTCCGGCGGTTTCCTGAATGGCTTGCACGTCATTGGTGGCGTGCGCCATCAAGTCTCCAATACGGTGATGGTGGTAGAACTCCGGGGACAGCTTGGTGAAGTGGGCATAAAGCTTGTCTCGGATTTCCGTGGCCAGCCGGATGGAACCGCCGAAGACTCGCACCCGCCAAAGGTAGCCGGTCCCATACCGCACCGCCGCCGTCCCGAAAATCACGCCCAGCGCTGCCAGCAGGAACCGCCAGGTCATCGTGTGGTTGGTCAGGTGGTTTATCACCACGCCGACCACGGCGGGAGGCACGAGCGACAAGGCCGAACCCATAATGATAAACAGCACCCCGACCGCATAGTCACGCCGATGCGCCTTGAAGAACCACATTAGTTCTGCAAAAACACGCACAAAATACCGTCCTCTCGATCAAATCGTCCGAAAGACAACAAAAGGTTGTTGATATTATCACATGATGAGTGTGAAGACAACAGCGACGGGCCGTTCAGGCCGTATTTAGGTCTTGGCCCGGAAGGCCCTCAGGAGTCCGATGTAATAGACCCCCCAATAAGCTACGAACAAGAAGTACAACAATGCCGCCAACCACGTACTGGACAGAGGGTTTATCGGCCCGGCATGGCCCGCCCGCGCCCGGGCCAACATGGCATCATAGAGAATGCGGATGGCAAAGAGCGTCACCACGGCGCCGCCGATATAGGGATTGGTCTTATAGCGCGGTGGTTCGCTGTCATGACGAAAAGTGGTGTGCTGAAGGCTGTAGCCGCCCAAGATCAATCCTAAAACAAGACCGCCGGCGACGCCCGCCAGAGTGATGACCGACCGCATTTCCCACAGCAACACCACCAGAGCCAGCGCACCCAACAAGACCACGCGCGTCCAGATGGTGGCTGAGCGGAAAACCTGCTCGGCCATGCTCCGCCGAACGCGGAATGCCATAACAACAACCACCGCAATAATGACGGGAATAAGATGTGCCACGTATACCCCTCCACAGCTTTATTCGGGAATCTTCTCCGAAATCCCTCTCAAGGGCGATGGCCAGGTTGTGATTTCCAGCTAGTCTTGATACCATACGGGAGAACGATACGACCCCTCATGGAAAGGACGAGCCATGTACCAGTTTGATGGATTCTCCAAGGCCGATTTCGATGTCTTTCTAATTCCCGAATTCCATGAGCGCATGAGCGCCCTTCGGACCACGGTGCGTCCCAAACTGGCCATGCTGGGCGACGATTTAGCGCCTCGACTGGAAGAGATTCTCGGTCACCCCATGTATCCTCACACCGCGTCGCACGCGCGCCGCCGGGTCAACCCGCCGGATGACACCTGGGTGGCATTTTCTCGTTCAGAGCGCGGCTATAAGCGGTATGCGCATTTCGAGGTGGGAATCGCCTTGGATTATGTGTTCGTCCGCTTCGTTGTCAAACCGGAAGGCGATGTAGACAAAAAGGCTCTGTTGCAGTACCTCGAGCAACAAGGAACTCGGGTATTCAGTCTGACCGATCCCGATCCCATCTATTATTATGAAGACGACCACGGACAGGGCCCCCGCCCCATCGACTCGCTGGGTGAAGCCGATATCCCGGAAATCGTGCAGAAGGCTTCTCTCAAAAGCCGTGGGTTTACGGTGGGATTGACCTTTGACCGAGACACCCCGATTCTCAGGAGTGCGGAATTCGTGACCCGCGCCCACAATGCTATTCGCCACCTGTCCCCCCTGTATTTGGCCACCCTGGAACTGGTGCCGGCGGGGTCCTAGCCCGAAACCCAAGGCTGACACGGTCGGCAATCCCCGATGTTGACAATGACCAGCCGGGAAGCGATCCGGTGCCGAAGCCTTTCAATCCATGCGGTCTGGCATCTCGCCGCCCAATCCCCCGTCGATCGCAGCATCCAGAGCGGCCTGCGCTTCGTCACCACCAATGTCGTGGGAACACAGATGCTGTTGGAGGCCGCACGCCGGCACCATGTGCAACGCTTCATCCACGTGTCCACTGATGAAGTGTACGGGAGCGTCGAGCCGCCCCAGCGCATTCCCGCGAGTTCGATCCCTTAAATCCCAACAGCAGTCCGTATTCGGCCAGCAAAGCGGACGGATCTCTTAGTGCTGGCCACCTTTGCCACCTATGCCCATGACAGCAACAACCATGGTCCCTAGCGGTTCCCCGAAAGGCTGATTCCTCCGCGGCGAACCAAGGCCCTTATCCGCGACTGGATCTTTGTGGATGACCAGTGTGGGCGCTTTGGGCGGTGCTGCAGTCGCGGGGGACATCTATAATATGGCGGCCGACAATCCCCGCACCAATTGGGACGTCGCACGATAACTGACAGAACTGATGAATCGGCCATTGTCGCGGCAAACGTCTTTCCAGTGACGCAACCCTCGGATGATTACCGACGCAATTATTGAATCTTTCCCATTTCATCCCGCCTAGGATTGGATTAATATCAAGGGGACGTTCATCGATGTTTTGCAGAAGGAGGCCTTCCAGACATGATTGCATGGAAGATTGGCGG
>JAJZAN010000035.1 GCA_021799435.1 Bacillota bacterium
CCGCATACACTTTTGGTCGGCGCAGGATGGGGTTATTGCCGAGGCGTTCGAGGAAGGCGCCTTTGTGGGTGTGTACCGCACCACGAATGGCGGCCACACGTGGAAGTTTTCCCGCATTCCGCTGCCGAATCTGCCCACCGCCGAAACATTGCACGGCGTGGGACCGATATTGACCCTGACCGTACAGGTTCCGGGGTATCCGACCACCGTCGAGAGGAGTCGGAATGGCGGCCTGGCTTGGAGCACTGCAGCCCCCTAGAAAGCCCGGATACTTCATGTAGCTTATCATCAGCTCTTGGGGGCGTATCTGCCGTAAGGACTCGGCCGATAAATCGAGCCAAATTGCATGGCGACACCGAGTATGCTCCAATGGGACTGAATGTTGAACTGTCTAGAAATGAGACTACACAATCGGTGCCGTGGACAACGGAATAGAATGAATGACGAATGAGGTGACTGTCATGAAATGGTGGTCAATGGGCGCGTTACTTGCCAGCTTGTTCTTGCTGGCGGGATGCGGCTCCGCCTCGGTTCAAACGAATGGGGCCTCGGGGACGCGATCAACACCCCTGCCGGCCATTGTCGCGCGGGTCAATGGGGTGGGCATTCATCGAGACGCCGTTGTTCAAGCGGAGGCCTTGCTAAAGAACCAGCACGGTCCCAAGCCCGTAAAGAAAACAGCCCGGCAACTAGAGGCGCAGGCTGTCCAATTGGTCATTCAGCAAGTGGTGTTGGCGCAAATCGCGAAGCAGAAAGGGCTCGATCCGACGGTCGCCCAAGCCAAGGTAGCCTATCAACAGTTGGTGAAATCGGACCCATCCTTCCTCAAGGTTGTGAAATCAACCGGCAGCACGGCCGCAGGCCCATCACCCTCATGGATCAGTGCGTACCAAGCATCCACGGGCACGGGCCGTCTCATCCGCCAAGCCGTCGGTCATCAAGGAATTCAGGCGGAAGATACGTTCATCCATCGGCTGGTCAGTCGCGCGCACGTGGTCTTATCGCCGGGAGTTCCGTAATATCTGCCACCCCTACGGTATTATTGGGGGCGTAAGCGCCCCAAGGGGACGGGTTCCGCCGCTTTTTGTAATGGTGACAGCTACCGATTGGGGGTATACTTAAGTAAGCCTTTAGAAAGGGGGTCGCTGCGATGCGAGTCGTTCAGGTAGAGCCCCGGGAGGACTTCAAAATTTGGGTCCGATTCGACGAGGGAACAAGCGGAACGATCGACCTTCAGGACCTGGCGGGCCGCGGCGTGTTCGGCGCGTGGAAGGACCGGCATGTCTTTGAAAGCGTGCACGTTAATGACGCTGGGGCCGTGGAATGGCCGAGCGACGTCGACTTGTGCCCCGACTCTCTTTACCTACGGTTAACAGGGAAACAAGCCGAAGACTTGTTTCCAGCTTTGCGGCCGGTCCGGTCTGATGCCTGAAGTTTGCCGGTTCTATGGCATCATCATCCGGATGTATTACGACGACCACAACCCTCCCCATTTTCATGCCCACTACGGTCCTCACCACGCAACTGTCGCCATTGGAACCCTGGCTGTAATCGCGGGCGCCCTCCCGCCTCGAGCCCTTGGGTTGGTTGCGGAGTGGGCAGCACAGCATCAAGATGAATTGAATATCGCATGGCAGAGGGCTAAGGCTTTAGAAGTCCCAGGACACATCGATCCCCTGCCCTAGAGAAGAAACTTTGCCAACGCACTTTCGGGGGCGAGAGCGCAGCAAGATCCAAGTACTTCTGACACCGGATCGCGTACGTGGAGCCTCACACCCGCCGAAAAGTTGGGATATGATGCACGTGTCTAAAAATCCCAATGTGTGGAGGAATTTCGATGAACCCTCTTCGTGTGGCCACTCAAGACGATGTGGATGTGATTGCGGACCTCATTCAAGCAAAGCGCCTCCAATACGAAAACTACCAGCCGATATTTTGGCGGGTTGCACCATCCGCGCGGGACAACCATCTCGGATTTCTGGCGAAGATGTTGGCCAACGAGCGGACGATTGCCTGGGTCTGGGGAGGAAACCCCAGGGACCGTGGACGGGTTCATTATTGCCAACATCATTGCCGCGCCGCCGGTCTATGAGCCCGGGGGCCCCACTTGTATGGTGGATGATTATTGGGTACGCGGGGGGGAGCGGTGGGAGACCATTGGTCAGGCTTTGCTGGACGCGGTGTGTGTCCGAGCGCGATCGGAATTTGGCGCGGCTCAAGTCTTGGTCGTGTGCGGGCATCAGGACACGGCCAAACGCACCATGTTGCGAGCTCAAGGCTTGGAAATTGCCTCCGAATGGTACGTGAAAGGGCTCCAGTAATGGGTGTATCGCGCAATAGTTGCCATTATCAATAGCCGGGATTCGGGGGCGAATGTACGGCAAGGATCCGGGGACGCTCGGGCCGGATAGTACGCTATTTGCATGGTTAACTAATGGGCTCCGGCTTCTGCCGCAGCGGCGAGCTAGGCCAGGCCTGTTCGCATCCGCAGGGATGCTGTTCGACCGATTGACGATACCTTCTTTTGCACGGTATCATGCATAACATGGTAGACAAAAATGAGGCGTCATGGCTGGGCCAGTTACGGCGCGGTGTCGCCGACCGTTGCGTGTTGGCCCTCTTAGAGCACCGGGAACGGTACGGGTTCGACTTGGCCAAGACTCTGTCGCAAGCTCAGGTCATCGCCGGCGAGGGTACGATCTACCCCCTGCTGTCGCGGCTCCGGCGAGACGGGTTGGTGGACACGGTGTGGCGGGAGTCCACGGAAGGCCCGCCGCGGCGCTATTACGCCCTCACTCCGGCCGGTACCGACGCCCTGGCCCAATTCCGCACGCAATGGACGCAGTTTACCCGCGCGGTGAACGAGTTAATGGATAATGCCAAGGAGGTTTCGTCCGAATGAGCTCCTCCGAGAATCACCACGACCGATTGGTCGAGGAATATATCGCCCGTATCCACCAGGCTCTCCGGGATCTGCCGCCGGAGCGCCGCGATCCGATTGTTGAGGACATCCGCGAGCATATTCGCACCTCCCGAGCCGCCATGGCTCCGGAAGATGAAGCGCAAATTCGCCAGTTGCTTGACGATATGGGCGACCCGGCCGCGATTCGGGCCGAAGCGGGTCTTCCGTCCACCCCGCAGAATGGCTGGGCAGACCGACTCGCCCCCTGGCTCATATTGTTCGGGGGATTTGTCTTGATCGTGGGTTGGTTGGCGGGCGTCGTGTTGTTGTGGAATTCGTCCGTGTGGAAAACCCGTGACAAAGTTCTGGCCACACTTATTTGGCCTGGGGGGTTGGCTGCGGCACTTTATGCCGCCGGCATTGGGATGGCCCTTCCGGGCTCCGTGCAACCTTCCTCCTGTTCCGGTGGCCCGGGCATCCTCACGCATTGTACGTCGCAACCGGGTCCCGGGGCGTTTCACGTGATCG
Source organism: Bacillota bacterium (assembly GCA_021799435.1). Taxonomy (GTDB): domain Bacteria; phylum Bacillota; class Sulfobacillia; order Sulfobacillales; family Sulfobacillaceae; genus Sulfobacillus_B. Next base: position 3,431 of record JAJZAN010000035.1, read on the forward strand.
CAGCAATTCTTGTTCTTGTGATCCTCATCGCGGCCCCCATCGTAGTCAATGTTCGTCTTATCCGGATTTATCATCGCTCGGTAGCGTAAGAGTTGACACTGAAGCAGTAAGCTTACACGTTTTGGCTCTCAGTATGATGAGGGACTTATGGGGGCGTATGTGCACTTAGCGACTATCCCTCCGCAGTTCGAGGCGTTCTAGGGCATCTGGAGCCAGTGCCGACCTCCGTCCGTCGTCTTCCACACGGTGCCGTCCCCCACAGTGATCAATCCGTCGCTTGCGGTCGCGAACGACACGGAGGCAAACCAGGCGTCGGGAACCCGGGGTAAATCGTGCAACGTCCAGCGCCGACCGCCGTCGGTGGTCTTTAACAGGGCCAAGACGGCGCGTTGGGCATGGCCGTTGCCCACGGGCGATTTGACGTCGTTCACCAACATATAGCCGACATGCCGCGTGGGAAACGTAAGCGACAAGCCCCCATTCAAGTCAGAAGGGAGCGTCACGAGCTTCTGCCAGGACTGACCCGCGTCCGTCGTTCGGTACAGGACCGGGTTCTGATTTTGGTCTCCGAGCGAAGCGACGATGAAAGTGCGCGGAGTTAGGATGGCGGCGGAGGCGATACCGCTCGGCACGTGGCGCGCTCGGATGGCCTGCCAGGTGCGCCCCCCGTTGTGTGTTGACGCCCCAAAGCTGTGGCATCCCCCGGGACAATTAACCGGCAGGTTAATCATCTCGCCGCGTGTGGGTGAGAAGAACCGCAGGGCTGGGTCAAAGGCCGCTGGCAACCCGGGCCGGTACGCGATTGACCAGTTCCGGCGGTTCGGGAGCCGGTGGAGCAGCACGACGTCAGTATTCAGTTCCCCTTGCATCGGCGTCGCCACCAACCACGCCCCGCCGCTTGTGGGGAACGCCATGGCCACCGCCTGACGGACGCTCAGTGACGCGGTTCGACGCCACGTCTGGCCGCCGTTCAGGGAATTTAACACGACGGTCGGATTCGCCTGGTCTCCAGCCCCAAAGGCCACCTGAGGGCTCACGTAGCGGACGATGCCCGTCGGTGCCATGGCAGGAAACTGCTGCTGCCAATGTTGACCCCCATCACGAGACACGATGAGCGCGCGGGACGTAACGGCCCACAACTTGCCTTGGGGACCAAATCCCAGGGCAAGCGGTTGGGTACTGGCCCACCGTTTGGCCACCGTGAAGTGCCGCGCCCCGTGGTGGGACACCAGCACTTGGCCTCCTGGGGCCGGGCATTGCGCCAGATTCACGGTTTCGGCCAGCGCCGCCTGAGACTGCCGCGCTGCGATCAGGGTGTTCCACACGCAGCCGGATCCGCTCTGCGCGACCGTGGCCCAGCGGGCGCCGGCGTTGTCTGTTCGGGCCACCGTTCGGATTCCATCAGCCGAGACCGCCGCCAATCCCTCGCCTGTCGAGGTCCACACCATCTGCCCAGTCAGGACCACCCCGGGGCTGATCCCCGGGACACTAGCGATCGAACCGCCCGGCGTCCAGGTTGTTCCGCCATCGGCGCTCGCGAAGCTTCGCACGATTGACCCCTTCGACCCGGTAATCATGACCTCGGCGCACAGCCTGGACTGATGCCGCGACAAGGACAGAACCGGCCCCGGGGCCTGCCACACCGTGTGGAATACCCTGCCCACCGGCTTCACGACGCGGCCCGAACAGGCGGTGCGCGTGCACGGTCCGCTCACCGCGAGCCATGGCGTTCCGTCTTCGATCAGTACCGAAGTGATGGTGCCCCGGACCTGTGCGACGGGGTTCCACGTGTGGCCGCCGTTGACGGTGTGCCACAACACGTCAGCCGCCCCATGGGGGACTGTCGGAGACCACGTGTTCGCATTCTCCGATACGCGGGCGGGGAGCTTCGCGCCGACAGCCCACCCGCGCTGGGCATTTGCAAAGGTCAAATCGGTGAGCAGTTCGCCCGGTATGGTGGTGACCCGATCCCATGTCCGGCCCGCGTCTCCGCTGGACTCGACAAAGCCCACCAATTTATGGCCCTGGGCATAGGTCCCGGAGACAAACGCCATGCGCGTTGTGGGGAATGCGGCCGAGGCGAGATGCATCGTGGAGAGCATCGGATTGGTGGCGGTGACCCACGCCGGACGCCCGCGATGGATCGCGGATGGGGTCCGATGTGAGACCGATACCCGGATCGGCGATGCTGTGCGTGATGTGGTATGTAGAGTCGAAGCACACCCGGCCAGCACAATGGCGGCCAGCAGGGATACGGCAACCATAGCCCAAGCCTTGAGCACGGGATTCCCTCCTGTCGCTTGCGAAAACTTTTGCGTTTGTTGCCTGGTATAACGACGCCCATGGCCGCGGGTTACCTGGCCAGAATTTCCCATGACCTGTCAGCCGGCGGGTTCAAGGCAACCCGCGGATGCGTTTCGTTGTTCCAGGAAATTGTTTATGATGCGAATCAGCGAGATACGGGGGCGAGAACGCCGTAGACAATCTCGCACTTCAGTCGATTTCAAGGGCTTCCTGCGTGTGTATACTAATAGCGATAGGAGGTGAACCGAGAATGCTGCCACGAGAGATTTCTGACCGTCGCACTGAGATCCTGGAGTTGGCCAACCAGTTCGGGATTGCGGATGTCCGGTTGTTTGGATCGCAGGTGCGCGGCACAGCGTCCGAGGGTAGCGATGTGGACTTCGTGGTACACGTGCGCCCGGGACACAGTCTGCTGGACTTACTCGGTTTCGAGGCCGCTGTGGAGGCGTTGCTCGGTTGTCCGGTGGACGTGGTGTCCGAACGGGGACTGCCCCCGGCGATTTACCAAGAAATTCGGCGGGAGTGCATTCCGTTATGATCGGGCGACCCCGGGCTTATCTGGAGCAGATTCTCCAGAGTATTGATCGAATCGCCTCATACGCCGCGGAAGGATCCCGAGCATTTTTCGAGTCCACGCTACTACAGGATGGCATTGTGCACAATCTCGAACTCATCGGGGCCTCCGTGAAGGAGCTTCCGGCGGATTTGTTGGCCGAGTATCCGCACATCCCCTGGTCTTCGATTGCTCGGATGAGAGACCGCTTGGCTCACCACTATCTCGGTCTCGACTTGGAGATTGTTTGGGAAGTCGTGGGCCATGATCTGCCGCCGCTTAAAGATGCTGTCGTCGCCATTTTGCGGACGACGGGCCAAGCGTCCGAGTAGGACGTACCCCTTTATTCGGCTCCATCGCGAGCGGGGATTTACTTTCGGTCATGAACTCTCGGGGGCGAATCTCCCGTAAGGTCAGTACGTCGGACCGGCAACCTCCCAGCTTAGAAGTGCGTGGTCGAAGCCTCCAACCATGCGTCTGAAACTTATGGGTGCCCAACGACGTTCTGATGACTAAGTGGTTGACGTGGAGTCTAGTCAGGCTGTCGTGGTTGGGAGGGGCAAAGATGAAGCGTAGGAAATACTGGATTTTCGGAGCTGCTGCGGCTGTGGTCGCCGTGGGTTCCGGAGCATATTCCGCGAGGACGACGAAGGCGGCGTCTACCACAAATACGCCACCCGCGTATGTCGTGAAGATTGCCGAACAGCAAGCGAAGGAGAATGGCGACCCGACGCCGACGGGAGCCGTGGCGGTCGACACAACCCGGGGAGCTACCATGCATGCGGCGGCGGCCGGCGGGGTCGACGGGTCCCAGATCCCTGTGTGGCTCGTCGTGCTGCATGGGCATTTCAATGATCGTAATGCGAGCGTCCCCGCGGGACAACCGTTGCCAACCGGCCATGTCATTTTGTTCACCATCAACCAGCGCACCCATCAAATCATGGATTTCGGGATCGGAAACCGGCCACCGGATCTGTCATCGTTGGGACCGGTCGAAAACTTCTCGATGCGGTAACGGATCGGGCCGACTGATATTCTGGACTTGTGTCAAGTCCACGGACACGTGAAATTCGTAGCAATGTCAAACAAATGGAAGCGGTGCCATCCTTCGGGACGGGCGGATTATCGATGTCCGTCGCCGCCCCGTCAAGGCGTCCGACGATCTGCCGGCTGTATAAGTCTTCCACACTGGCCAAATAGAGCCATCCTTCGTCGGTCGCGATATACGTGATGTCCGTCATCCACACCTGATGGGGCCGTTCGGCGACGAACTGGCGATTTAACACATTCTCCGCGACGGGGTGGGCGTGCCGCGAATTGGTCGTCGCCTTATACTTGCGCACGACGCGCGATCGGAGCCCCGCGTCCCGCATCATGCGGGCCACGGTCTTCTGCGCAATCCGTTCCCCCGTTTGGCGTAAAACCGCCGTGATTTTGGGGCTCCCATAGCGCCCTCGACTCTGGGTAAAGATCCGCTGGATCTGCTCCCGGCGCTCCGCGCGCCGGATCGCCCGCGGGCTGGGTGGTCGGTCTCGCCAGGCATAATACCCGCTCCGTGAGGCCTGCAGCACTTGGCACATCTTCGTGACACGGAAGGTGGAGCGGTGTTCATGAATGAACGCATATTTTACTTCCGGTCGTTGTTGGCGAAGATGCGCATCGCTTTTTTTAGGATCGCATTCTCCTCTTCTAAATCCCGCAGGCGCTTTTGCAGGTCGCGCGCCGCCTGATCCTCCGGTCGTAACTGCCCACTGCCAATAAAGGGCTGATGCGGGTCCTGCTGAGTCGCCTTGATCCAGCCATGTAAGGTGCTCGACGGGATCCCCAACTCATCGGCGACCTGCGTCACGGATTTGTTCAATTCAGTGGCTAACCGGACCGCCTGTAACTTAAACTCGGTATCGTATTGTTTGCCCATGGTGATCACCTCATTCGATTAGATTAGCATCGTCGAATTCGTGGTGTCCATGGAATAGACTAACATCCACGGCGGTAATCAGGTCGTCCGAGGTCACCCGGCGGGCGCTGGGGGTATATAGCATCCCAAAACGGGCCAAGTCCCGGAGTCTGAGGCACAGACCTCCATGGCTCCCCGCCGTTCCGTCGGCGGCACCACACAATGTCGTGCATGCGGCCGCCTATCTGTTCGATGACTGGGATGTCGCGAAAGCGACCAACATTGTCGGGGTCGAGAATTTAGCGGAGGAAGCCCGGGCGGCGGGAGTCCAGCGCTTCGTGCATATTTCCACCCTCTCGGTGTTCGGCGACCCCACAGACGGGGAATTTGATGAGTCGAGCCCGATGACGGTGGACTACCCCCATCCGTATGTCTCCACCAAAGCCCAGTCCGAACGGATCTTGCATGCCGCCATGGATAAAGGCCTGGGGTGTGTCATCCTACGCCCGGGGGTCATTTGCGCGGAACACAACTCGCATTGGGGTGATCGGGCGATCGCACAAATGCGCGAGGTGGAAACCTTTGCGTCGATGCATCCCGATGATATGGTCCCGTGGGTGCATACGGAAAACCTCGCAGAAATGTGCCTGATCGCCTGTACGCATTCCCAAGCGGGCAATCAAATCTATCACGCGATTGATGGGAACTACCGGGCATCCGAGTTCCTGATTAAAATTGCGCGAGCGATGGGGAAAACCGTGCAGCCCCCCGATCGCGCACCGCAACGTGCGATTTATTCCTGCGACAAGATTCGTGTGGAATTGGGATATCGGCGGGTTCGGCGCTTCGACGAGACAATGAATGCCCTCGAGATCCAAGCGCAGGTTTAACCGGGCGATGATTGTCGGGAACACCGAATAAGAAAGCACCCGCTGTGTGGCCGAGCGGCCCCCGGCAATCATTACGGCGCTCGGGGGCGAGAGCGCACTAGCGCACGGCAGCCATGCGTGCTTAAGCGCAGCCACACTGTACGTAGTGTCATAAACTTTGGTATGCGGGCGAGGATAAGGGCGGTTACTCGCCCAAGCGGACGTGTCCTTTAATGAGATTTCGCGCGATGATATAGCGCTGAATCTCATCGGTGCCGTCGAAGATGCGAAACAGGCGGGCCTCCCGGTACCAGCGCTCAATGGGGAGCTCTTTGGTATATCCCATCCCCCCGTGAATCTGTAGTACCCGGTCCACCACGCGATTGGCCATATTGGCGCCATAGAGTTTCGAGAGCGATGCCTGATGGCGGTTATCCATTCCTTGATCCTCCATCCAAGCCGCGCGATAGGTCATCCACCGGGTCGCTTCAATCTCGACCGCCGAATCTGCAATCATCCATTGGATAGCCTGCCGGTCGGCCAGCGGCACGCCAAACGTCACCCGAGTTTTGCTGTACTCAATCGCCATCTCCAAAAGCCTTTCAGCCATTCCGACGGCCCGGGCCGGAATAATCCAGCGTGCTGCTCCGATCCAGCGCATGGCCAAGTGAAATCCTTTGCCCTCCTCCCCCAGCATGTTGCTGCCGGGAACCCGTACGTTGTCGAAGACAAGGGCTCCCGGATCCCAGTCTCCCATGGTGCGAATGGGTGTCGAGCGCCAACCCATGTCGCGGTCGACCAGAAAGCAGGAGATTCCTTCATGTGGTCCTTGACTCTTGTCGGTGACGGCGAACACCATGGCAAAGTCCGCCTCGTTCCCGTTAGTAATAAAGATCTTCTCGCCGTTGATAATCCAATCGTCGCCGTCCCGCACCGCCGTTGTCCGGATGTTGCCGGCATCGGAACCCGCGCCCGGCTCTGTCAAGGCAAAGCAGGAGCGGAGCCGACCTTCGATGGTGGGTATCAGGTATCGCTCCCGTTGATCAGCGTTGCCGTGATAGAGGATGTTGTCGGCCGAACCGCCGAAATGGAAAGGGACAAAGGTTCGCCCCAGTTCCTCATAGGTCACCAGAGCCGCCAACGATCCCAAGTTGGCGCCGCCATACTCTTCTGGCGTGTTGATGCCCCAGAACCCCAGAGCTCGTGCCTTTTGCTGCAGCGCATCCAAGGTCTTCAGAGGCAGACTGGGACGGCCCTGCCGCTCGTTTTCTAGAACCTCGGGCTCCAAGGGCATCACTTCTCGGCGAATGAAATCGCGCACCGTGTCCCGAATCATCCGCTCCTCATCACTGAGACGAAAATCCATGGGGTCCTCCTCTGCCGAATTCAGGCTGCCGCTTCTCGAGAAATGCCTGTACACCTTCCCGATGGTCGGTGGTCTCCGCCAACAAGGCTTGGGCCGCCCGCTCCTCCTCCAGCATCTCGGCGAGCGACAGCGCGGCCGACCGATTCACGAGACGCTTCATTTGCTTTAAGGCGGCGGCAGGTGCGGACGCCAGTCGGTCCGCAACGCGAGCCGTCTCATGGTCCAGTTCCGGAGCCCGCACCACCCGGTTGACCAGTCCCATGGCCTGCGCCTGAGACGCCGGCAGAGGTTCCCCCAAGAACAACAGTTCTTTGGCTCGATGCGGTCCCAGGATGCGGGAGAGCCAATACGACCCACCGCCATCCGACACCAAGCCCACATGGACAAAGCTCATGATGAAACGAGCGTCGTCGCTCGCGATGACTAGATCACAAGCCAAGGCCAAGTTGAATCCAGCGCCCGCCGCCACACCATGGACCTGCGCCACCACGGGCTTGGGCAGGCTTGCTAGAGCAGTGATGGTGCGGTTGAGGATGCTGATGTGCTGGGCGACCTCCGCTCCAGAGGCTGCCCCCATCTGATGCACATCGCCGCCGGCGGAAAATGCTCGACCGGCACCACGGATTATGACGACCCGAAACGCCGGGTCCACGGCCGCCACGGCCAGCGCATCCGTAATCCCGTCCAGCATTTCCTGGCTAAACGCATTGAGTCTCTCGGGACGATTTAGGACCAAATGCATGATGGGACCGTTCTGCTCAACCAGTAAGTCTTTCACCACGGCTCCTCCTCTGCTGTCTACGGCCACTACAAGCTGCGAGCGTCCAGGGCCACCGCAATGAGCTCCCGGCACGCCCTGCCAAAATGCTGAAAGCGGGGATCCTGGGTCTGTCCGCGCACGTAGCGGGTATAAATTTGGGCCACGATTACCGCGAGCTTAAAGTAGGCAAAAGTTAAGTAATAACTGAAATGATGGATGTCTCGTCCGCTGGCCCTGCCGTACATCTCCAGCCAGTCGCGGCGCCTCGGGAACCCTGGGGCCGCCGTGACCGGCCTTTCGCCCAAGGCGGACTGTAATATTGGCGGATCATCCGCCTCGACCCAATAGCTCATCGCCACTCCCACATCCGCCAGCGGATCCCCCACCGTGGCCATCTCCCAATCGAACACCCCCGCGAGGTCGGACAGATCAGGGCGAAACAGGACGTTGTTGAACTTAAAATCGTAATGGATAACGGCAGCCTCACCACTATCGGGCACGTGGTTCGTCAGCCACTGGCACAACTCCCTGTCTCCCGGGACATCCTCTGTCTTCGCCATTTGGTACCGGCGAGCCCAGCTCTCGGCCTGGCGCTCCATGAAGCCGTCCGGCTTGACCATTGACGCCAGCGGCGTGTCGCGCCAGGCGATCCGATGCAGATCGGCGAGCCGGTCGGCCATGACGCGGGTCAGTTGAGATCCCAACGCGGCGGGCTGCTCCTGCATCCACGTCTCATCCACCAAGAGTCCTTCCTTGGCTTCCATAAGAAAGAATGGAGCTCCGAGAGGCGACATGTCGGCTTCCAGCCCAAAGACCTTGGGCGCGTACGGATAATAACCCGATAAAGCCTGCAATATCTGGTATTCCCGCACCATGTCATGGGCACGCGGCGCTACCGGGCCTAAAGGCGGACGGCGCAACACCACCTCCCCTCCGGGAGCCCGCAGGAGGTAGGTTAAGTTGGAGTGGCCGGCGCCGTATTGGTGCACCGTCCAATCCTGAAGCCTCATGCCAGGGACAATGCGTTCGAGATAAGGGTGCAGAACCTCGAGTGCAAGCTCCTCGCCCGGGCGCACCGGAATCACCTCAGCCATGAATAACTCCTTCGCCAGCTCCGAATCAGGACAATGGTTCGTCACGCACCACCCGGCGCAGGATTTTTCCCACCGCACTCTTGGGCAGGCTGTCGCGGAACTCAATCATTTTGGGCCGCTCGTAGGCCGCCAAGTTGCGGGCCAGGTATTCATTCAACAACTCGACGGTTAAGCCCGACCCGGTGCGCGGGACAATCACCGCCCGGACCGTCTCGCCGCGGTAGGAGTCCGGCGCCCCCACGACCACCGCCTCCACGACATCGGGGTGTTGATACAAGATCTCCTCAATCTCGCGTGGATAGACGTTGTATCCACTGGCGATAATAAGGTCTTTGAGTCGATCCATGATAGCGAGATAGCCGTCCTCGTCATAAGAACCCAAGTCGCCGGTGCGAAACCATTGGCCGTCGACCAATGACGCCTGGGTCTCTTCGGGCCGGTTCCAATAGCCCTTCATGACTTGAGGACCCTTTATCCAAATCTCGCCCAACTCTCCCGGGCCGAGATCCGCCCCCGTGTTTGGATCCACCACCCGATATTCGGTGGAGGGGAGAGGCAAACCGACTGTGCCCGGCTTTCGGACGCCCCAATACGGATTGGTGTGGGTTACGGGCGAGGTTTCATACAATCCGTAGCCTTCCAGAATGGCGGCACCCGTTGTATCCTCAAACCGCTCCAGGAGCTCTTTGGGCATAGGTGCACTGCCGCTGTTGCAAATACGAATGCTGTCGACCCCGTACTCGCTGACGTCGGGCCGCTGCAGCAACGCCACATACATAGTCGGCACGCCCGGCCAGAGGGTGGGGTGCTGGTCTCGAATGGCTTCCAGCACCTCGGTCACGTCGAAGCGGGGCAGCAGAACCAGCCGCCCTCCCATATACACGCAGAGGTTAAGGACACATTCGACGCCATAGATGTGGAAGAGGGGGATGACCCCGAGGAATGTTTCGCTCCCGAGTGACATGCCGTCGGGAGTGTAGGCATGCAGTTGAATCAAATTGGCGACCAAATTGCGATGCGTCAACATCGCGCCTTTGGAACGGCCGGTGGTACCCCCGGTATATTGCAGGACGGCCACAGCCTGGTTGTCTGCAGTGGGCCTCTCGGGTATGTCTGACGAGGCGCTCCTTAAGACCTCCCAAAAGTCCTCGACACCATCAGCCGCGACCGTTCCCTTGAGGCTCACCCCGATCACCCCATCGATCGGCGTCACCGCCCTGACCGCTGCCACCCGCGGCAGCACCTGGTCGAGTGCGACAATCATGGAGGCTCCGGAGTCCTCCAAAAGATACTGCAGTTCCCGCTCCACCGACAGCGGATTCACCTGGGCCACCACCCCGCCCGCCATCAGCACCCCGTAATAGCTAATGGCATATTGAGGACAGTTGGGCAACATCAGGGCTACCCGATCCCCCTCTTTTAGACCCCGATCCTGCAAGGCCCGTGCGCACCGCTGCGCGTCATGGAGAAATTCACTATAAGTCCAGTGCCGGTGGTAAAAAACGAGGGCGTCCTGGTCCGCAAATTGGTTGGCCGAACGCCTCAGCACATCCTCTAGCCGCCAGTCGGGCACCTCCACCTCATGCGGGATGAAGTCGGGATACAGCGCCCGGGCCCTTTCTTCAACAGGCATCTTTCATTCCTCCTGTCTATGCGTTCGCTAGGCTGACACGCCTCCGTCGACCGTCAGCACAGCGCCGGTCATGTAATCCGAAGCTCGCGATGCCAAGAGCAGCGCGGCTCCCTTGACATCGTCCGTTGTTCCAAACCGCCCCAAGGGAATGCCCGACCGCAGCAAGTCGCCATGATGTTCAATCAGTCCCTGGGACATCTGGGTGGGAATAAATCCGGGTGCAATGGCATTGACCCGAATGTTGTAGGCCGCCCACTTAAACGCCAAATCTCGGGTCATGGCGATAATAGCGCCCTTGCTGGTGCTGTAGCCGACAGCATCCATGGCCCGCGGATCGGTGCCCATGAGGCCCGCTACCGATGCGATATTGATGATGCGTCCCCCGCCCTGCGGCCGCATCACCCGAGCCACCCGTTGACTCATCAGGAAGGTGCCGTCGACATTGACCCGCATCACCTTCAGCCATGCCTGAAGCGGCATGTCTAATGCGGGAGCGCCCCATGTGGCTCCACTGTTGTTTATCAGAATGTCAATGCGGCCCCACTGTTGTCGAGTCTGATCTACCACTGTGTCGATATCATCGGGATTGGACACGTCTAGACTCATGGCCATCGCCCGGTATCCTGCCTGGTTGAGCTCATCTGCAGCGGCTTGGACCGCCTCGAGCTTTCGGGATGCCAGTACCACGGATGCCCCTGCCTCCGACAGAGCCTCGGCCATGGCGAGGCCCAACCCTCGACCGCCCCCGGTGATAATGGCCACCTGATCCCGCAAATCAAATAACTCCTTAATCGTCACCTCGCGTTGCCCTCCTTAGCGCGTGGGTGGATGACCCGACGCCAGTCGTTCGCGCGCGGCCCGAATTTCGTCCCGGGCCAGCTGGTCCAAGTGCACCTCGTCCGGGCCGTCGGCAAGCCGCAAGGTGCGGGCACTGGCCCACAGGGCCGCCAACGGCACGTCCGGACCCACTCCAGCGCCCCCGAATGCCTGGATGGCTCGATCGATGACCCGAGTCGCCATGTTGGGCGCCACCACTTTAATCATGGCAATTTCCCGCCGAGCCGCCTTGTTACCTTCCCGATCCATTCGCTCTGCCGCATGCAGGGTGAGCAGACGAGCTTGCTCGATGTCGATGCGGGACTGCGCGATCCATTGCCGGATGACGCCTTGGTCGGACAGCGGTCGACCAAACGCCGTCCGATCCAGCACCCGTTCCACCATGAGGTCGAGCGCGCGTTCAGCCGCCCCGATAAGCCGCATGGCATGGTGAATGCGCCCTGGGCCCAGGCGCCCTTGGGCAATCGCAAAGCCTTTGCCCTCTGCCCAGATCATGGACGACGCCGGCACCCGCACTCGATCGAAAACAATTTCCCCATGCCCATAGGGAGCGTCGTCGTATCCAAAAGCTGTGAGAACCCTCTCCACACGTACCCCCGGAGCATCCATTGGCACGACCAGGAGAGACTGCCTCTCATGACGGGGAGCCTCGGGATTTGTGACCCCCATAACGATGGCCACCTGACAATCGGGATGACCCGCGCCGGTCGACCACCACTTGCGTCCGGTAATGACATACTCGTCACCGTCACGCTGAATGGCCGTGCGGATATTGGTCGCATCAGACGAGGCCACATCCGGCTCTGTCATGGCGAAACAAGACCGGATGGCACCCGCCATCAGCGGTCGGAGCCATCGTTCCTGCTGCGCGGGGGAACCGTAATGCAATAAAACGTCCATATTTCCCGTATCGGGAGCATTGCAGTTAAATACTTCTGGCGCCATGAGCGAGCGGCCCATGATGGCGCAAAGAGGTGCATATTCGCGGTTGGTCAGACCGGGCTGTCCATCATGGGGCGGCAAAAACAAGTTCCATAGCCCCGCCTCTTGAGCTTTTCGCTTCAAGTCCGCCATGAGTTCGGGAACCTGCCAGCGATTGGCCAAAAGTGCCTCGTGATAGGGTTTTTCGTTAGGATAAACATGGGTTTGCATAAACTCGGACAGACGATCTTGCAACGAATCGAGGGTCATTGGCTGCGCCTCCTGCGGTTCTCACTATACCGCCGCCCTAATCCTTCCACAAGCCGTTATTTGTTTATTAAGAATCGCATGAAGTGACAAACAAATATGTCATTCGATCCGCGGCGGCTCCCTTTTGCTCGGCAATCCTGCATGTAAAGAGAGAGGGGCTTTGGCCCCTCTCTCCCATCAGAGATACCGCTTCCACCACGCCGCCATCAGCCGCCGGCGGGCCATCCGTATTTCCGGCGGGGCCGTGACACTGAAGCCATGCGGCGCGTCCGGAAACCGAACATAGCCCGTCGGGATGTCGCGGCGCAAAAGCGCCACATACATTTGCTCGCTTTGCTCAGGCGGGCATCGATGATCTTCGGCACCGGCCACAAACAAACTGGGGGTGGTGACAGAGTCGGCGTAGCGTATGGGGGACCTCTCCCACAGGCGCTCCCACGCCTGCCATGGAGAGGAGTGGAACTCGCTCTGCATGAAATCCACGCCAATGTCGCTGTGGGTGTACATGGACAAGTGGTTGGAGACCGACATCTCGGAAATGGCGGCCGCAAAACGACCCGTGTGAGTAATGACCCAGTTGGTCATATACCCTCCATAACTAATGCCCGTCACGCCCATACGCTTGACGTCCACAGACCCTTGCTGAATGACGTGATCCAGAAAAGCCATCAAGTCCTGATAGTCCTCGCCGCCCCAATCATCGATGCAGGCAGCCGCGAAAGCCTGTCCATAACCTTGGCTGCCGCGAGGATTCACAAAGAGAATCAGGCGGCCCCGGGCCATTTCCATCAGATATTCGTGCCGGAAGCTCTGTCCGAACCCGCCGTGGGGTCCGCCATGGATATACAGGATTAGAGGATAGGTCTTGTCTGGATTGAACTCGGCCGGGCGTCCCAGCCAGCCTTCAATAACAAATCCAGCCCGCTCAATGGAAAGGCGCTCAAATGTGCCCATCTCCAACTCGCTCAGCAGATTATCGTTGAGGTGGCTCTTCCGCACGGGAACGCCTCCCGTCGGGTCAACCCGAAACAGCTCGGCGGGGTGGTAAAAGTTCTCGCCAGCGAAGTAGATGGCATCGGCCGCAGCCGCGGGGCTGTGCGCCGACCCCTGAAAGTCTTCTAAGAGTGGCTTCCACTCGCCCGTCGGGATCGACACCGACAAAATCTGCCCAATTCCCGAGTCGTGGTATTCCACATAGACGTTTTGACCGTCGGGGCTCCACACCGGTGCGGCCAACAGCTCCGCTCCGCGCACGTCTCCGTGGGGCACCTCGCCGATTTGCCGGTCGAGTGTTTGGGTCAGGTTCCGAACTTCCTTGGATTGACCATCATAAAGCCACAAATGGTTTTCTGTTCCCCATCCGTAGCTGTTGTCGTCGCCGACCCAGGCCAGATACCGGCCGTCAGGCGACCATGCCAATCCCGACACCTCTCCCTTGAGATTCAAGAGCGGCTGGCGCTCGCCGTGAAGATTGAGGTGGTAAAGCATCTGGGCATGCGTGTCGTGGGAATCGCGCAAGGCGGCAAAGGTCAGCGCTGCGCCCGATGGATGCCAAGCGTAAGCCGCAACATCGTATTCCCCTTCTGTCAATGCTTCAGCGTTCCGCACCTCTCCCTCCAGCGGGATCCGATGGAGGTGTTTGCGTCGTCCATCGTAATATCCCACGGCATCGAACCGGAACGGATACCGATGGGTCAAACGCAGTGCACTCTCCTGTTGGTCCTGAAAAAACGCCGTGCCATCACCGCCGGGGTTGAGGGCGTCCGCCAAATCGGCGACCGCCGACTCCGGTTGAGGCCGAAAAGCCAACACCGCGAGTGACTTGCCGTCGGGACTCCAAGTCAAGTTGGACGCTGCATCCAGTTTGCTGGACACCTTTTTGGCTTCACCGCCATCCGGCTGAATGATGTAGCAGGCGTCTTCCCCATCACGATGCGCCAAGAAGGCAATATGGCTGCCCGTGGGATCCCAAACAGGCTCGCGATCCTTGGGACCGGCGGTCAATCGGCGCGTCTCCTGGGTCTCGGTGTCGTACAACCACAGATGCGATTCGTTTCGGTTCTCTTCGGTATTGCTGGATGTCACCACATACACCACCCAGCGTCCATTCGGCGACACCCGCGGCAAGCCGGCCGCGGAAAATCTCAGCCAGTCGGCCATGTCAATGGGCCGTTTTGACGCCACGACAATCCCTCGCTTTCTTGTTAGACCCGCTTATGGGGGAAATCCCTGCTTCGACAACGCTGTCGGAAAAGCCTGCCAACGCGTCGCTTATTTAAGGCGGTACCAGCCAAACGGCGCACCGACCACAAAGGGTGCGCTAAGCGCATCCAGCTTCCGCATCAAATCCTCCGGGATGCGAACCTCCAGCGCTCGCAGGTTTTGCTCCACTTGAGCCGCGCGGGTCGCACCGACGATGGCGCTGGAAACACTGGGGCGCCCCATCAGCCAAGCCAGGGCCAACGCCCCGGGTTCGATCCCGGCTTCCTCGGCCAGTGCCGTAAAGGCATCCCCCGCCTCGGCGGTACGAGCACTGACCCTCCCGAGGAAGTTGGGCTGCGTGTCCGCCCGCGATCCACTGGGAACTTGACCGCCCCGATATTTGCCCGTCAGAACGCCTCCTGCCAAGGGGTAATAGGCGACAATGCCCAACCCTTCTTGAAGGGCCAGCGGGATCAGCGCTTGTTCCGGCGTGCGATCGACAAGCGAATAGGACGGTTGCAGTCCTACAAACCGCTCCCAGCCGCGCGCCTTGGCAATGCCCAAAGCGGTGGCCAACTCGTGGGCGTGGTAGTTGGAAGCAGCGACGTAGCGGACTTTGCCTTGGCGTACAAAGTCGTCCAGTGTCCGCAAGGTTTCCTCCAAGGGGGTCTCTTCGTCAAAGGTGTGGACGTAGAACAAGTCCACGTGGTCAGTATTGAGGCGCTTCAAGCTCAGCTCCAGTTGGGACGCCAGATGCCGCCTCGAGGTACCGCGGTAATAGGGTCCTTCGCCGACGGGCAGCCCGGCTTTGGTGGCGATGACCGCCTCGTGGCGCCGTCTCCTCAGTGCCTCGCCAATGATCGTCTCGGACTGTCCGCCAGTGTATCCGTTGGCGGTATCAATGAGCGTAATGCCCGCATCCAAGGCCGTATGAATGATGCGAATGGAGGTCTCGCGATCCGCACGTCCTCCAAAGCTGTTGCATCCCAGCCCTAAAGCCGAGACCTTGAGACCACTCGCACCTAAGTTCCGATATTCCATGCTGACTCCCCCTGACATCTCTAATGGCTTAGACTTCCCCTCAACTGTGGCTTAATCGGCGCGGCACCGCAACCACTCCAGGCAAGGAGCCGCGAGGAGAATGGCGTCAATCGCAGTATAATGAATGAAAAGAGGCGGACTAGCGAGACGGTCCCAGGGAGGAAACATGGCCGCGAAAATTACCGGGCAAACCCACCGTTTGCGCATTTATGTCGGAGAATCGGATCGCTACCATCATCAGGCACTCTACCACGCCATTGTCATCGAAGCCCGCAAGCGAGGCTTGGCCGGCGCGACGGTATTCCGCGGCATCGAAGGTTATGGCCCCTCCAAACGCATCCACACAGCCAACATGCTCGATTTATCCACTGACTTGCCCATTGTTATCGAGATCATTGACTCGGAAGAATACCTAAAGCCCTTTATCACCATGCTGGACGCCATGATGACCTCCGGCATGATCACGTTGGACCCGGTTAACGTGGTCCACTACGGGTTGGCCGAGCGGAGCATGATGGACAAACCCTCCGACGAGTAGCATAACGGGAGACAAGGCTTGAACGGCCGCTTTTGCGCTTTCCATGGACAATCCACAAAAGATCGCTCAGCATGGTGAGTACGATGGATGGGAAAGGGAGACCGACAACGTGAAGTATGAACTCATCATCATCGGCGGTGGTGTCTGGGGCTGTTCTGCCGCCTTGACAGCGGTCCGTGCGGGATTACAGTCTGTGCTGTTAATCGAAGCCAATCCGGGTATCGCTCAAGAGAGCAGCGCCAAGGCGGGCGGCATCGTTACAGACCTGGTCTGGCATCAGGACGACGTACGCTGGGTACGTCGAAGCCGCCAATTCTATGAAGAGGCTTTGGCATTGTCAGGCGACTCTTCAATTCTCCAACGCTACGGCATGTTGACGCTGGCCGATCCAGACCGTGCCGCTCTCCTTCGAATGCGGGCGCAAAATCTGGTCGAGGCAGGAATTCAAGCAGAAATTTGGGACTACCGACACATCCAGGACACCTATCCCGAACTTGATCGACTGGCACCTGATGTGACCGGGCTGTGGACGCCCGAAGACTTCCACGTAAATCCCACGGCGTACAGCCAGGCGGTATTCCAAGAAGCTCGCCGTCAGGGCCTGCAGGCCCGGTTGGGCTCCCGCGTCAAAGTTCTGGAGCCGCGGAGCAACGAGGTCATCGTCCACTGCGCCGAGGAGCGCCTGACGGCCGAGCGGGTGCTCGTGACAGCGGGAACCTGGAGCCGGAAGCTTCTCAACACCGCCGGCATCGACATCCCCCTGCGCCCCTATCGGGTGCAGCTGTCTTCGCTGAACTTCGCCGATGGGTACCACCTGCCCATGGTGTGGGACCTCGCCTCTGACGTATACCTGGTGCCCGATGGGCCCCATAACCTCTTGGCCGGCGACGGCACGCGTCTCTCCGAATTTAATCCCGACAACTATCAAACCACCGGCGACGATGAGTTCTTGGCCAACATCGCCGATCAAACAGTGCAATTGATGAGTTTGGCTGAGACGGCCGGTCTCCGCAGTTCCTGGGCAGGTCTTTGCGGCGGAACGCCAGACCGACGTCCCCTGTTGGGCCAAGTTGCAGAAAAAGTCTTTGTCGCCACGGGCGACCAAGGTTTCGGGGTCATGCGAGGACCAGCGTTGGGCGAACTCGCCTGCCAGGTGGCCCTCGGCCAGGCCCAGGCCCCGCAGTTGGACCCACTCCGCCAGCCCTACTCGGAGTTCCCGATTCGCCCTGGGTTTACCCTCGAGGATGAGATTTAAGGATTCCCAGTCATTCCCGCGCTTTTCTGACAAAAACGGCGCAACATTATGCCTTTACCGTCCCGGAATGTGATAGGATGTCTCTAATTTTACGCCGAGGAGGCATCCTATCCATGCGTGGCGTCATCGAACACTATCGCTCCTACCTCGATTTGCCGAGCACCCCCGCGATCACCCTGGGTGAAGGCTCGACGCCGCTGGTTTTCTGGGACACATGGGGTGCCAGCGAGATTTTTCTCAAATTGGAAGGCACGAATCCGACCGGTTCGTTTAAAGACCGCGGCATGACGGTTGCCGTGACAGTGGCGCGGCATGAGGGAGCACAGGCGGTCATCTGCGCTTCCACTGGCAATACGGCGGCCTCAGCCGCAGCCTATGCGGCCCGGGCTGGACTGAAGTCCTTTGTGGTGGTGCCAAAGGGCCGCGTGACCCAGGAAAAAATGTTGCAGGCATTGGCCCACGGCGCCCAGATGCTCGCCATCGACGGCAATTTCGATCAGGCACTGGACGTGGTCCGAAAGACGGCCGAAGAGAATCCGGCCATCGCATTGGTCAATTCTGTCAACCCCTGGCGACTTCGTGGGCAAGAAAGCGGCGCCTATGAAATCGTCGACGATTTGAATCGCGCACCTGCCGCCTTGGTGCTCCCAGTGGGCAACGCCGGCAACATCTCAGCCTACTTCCACGGCTTTCGGCGATATGGCCGGGGCATTCCTCGCATGCTCGGCATTCAAGCGGCGGGTGCGAGTCCTCTCGTGGCTGGCCGCGACTTTGACAACCCGGATACTGTCGCCTCGGCCATCCGTATCGGCAAGCCCGCCTCAAAGCACTTCGCTCTCGAAGCCGTAGAAGTGACACACGGCGGCTTTTATGCCGTCAGCGATGGCGATATCTTAATCGCGCAAAAGGAGTTGGCTCACGGTGGAATCTTTGTGGAACCCGCCTCCGCCGCCGCATATGCCGGACTAAAGGCGCTCCGTGATCAAGGAGAGCTTCCGGCTGGTCCTGTGGTAGGCATTCTGACGGGAACGGGTCTTAAGGATGGCACCACACCGCGTCAGTGGATTGATGCAACCACCGTGGAAGCCTCGGCCGAGCGAGTGGGAGACACCATTGTCGCATTGATGGAGGGCACAGAATCGCATGTGGCACATTAAAGTTCCCGCCAGCACGGCCAACTTAGGATCGGGATTCGACGCCCTCGGCATGGCGCTGTCCTTGCCCCTGGAATGCTGGTTCTCTCTTGGCGATGAGCTCGAAATTACCGTGCGCGGACAAGGCCAAGGTGTCATCCCCGAAACCCCCGACAACCTGGTCTGGAAAACCGCCGATGCCGTCCATCAGCAAGTCTCTGGAAGTCCCATGCCGACCGGCCGACTCACCATTAAAAGCCGCATTCCCCTGGCTCGAGGCTTGGGATCCAGCGCCGCGGCCATTGTTGCAGGGATTATGCTGGCCAACACCGTATTGCCGGAGCGGCTCAGCCGCGAAGAAATGCTGCGGATCGCAACCCAACTGGAAGGACATCCCGACAACGTCGCCGCCGCGTTATACGGAGGATTCGTGCTAGCCTTCGAGCAGGCCGGTCGCGTACGCGTGCTCAGCTATCCAGCCCCCGAACTGCGCTGTTTGATTGTCATTCCCGAGTACAAAGTCTCCACGGAGGAGGCCCGCCAGGTGCTTCCGTCGACGGTCCCCCTGGAAGATGCCGTCTTTAACGCACAACGGATGGCATTGTGGATCGACGCGTTGCATCGGCGCGACTGGTCATTGCTATCAGAAGCGGGCCGCGATCGTCTCCATCAGCCGTATCGCGAGCCTCTGGTCCCGGGAATGGGAGACCTGATTGACTCGGCCTTGACTCACGGAGCCTCCTTCGCGGCCCTGTCCGGGTCCGGTCCCACAGTACTGGCCCTGGTTCCGTCGGATAAGGTCTTGGATGTGGCAGAGGCTCTCTCCCAGGCGGCCCGGCGCTCGGTTCCCCACCCCGTGCACCTGCACGACGTCACCCCCAGCTACTTCGGTGCGGAATGCGTCTTGGACGGTTGGCAGTGGCACGCCGGTCAAGCCATGGGCTTCAACACACGCTTGGAAGATCACGTGAGTCATAAGGCTTTCAGCTAAGCTGGTTCGAAACCCCATGAAAACCGCTGACAAACTAGTCCTCTTCGGTCTAATCGCCTTGCCATTGAAATCCGGCGCGGGTGTAAAACCCCTGGAATTCCGCATTGCTGGCCCACAGCCAAAGAGACCTGGGGCGGGCGCATCGCTTTTAGGCCGTTGACGCCTCCAAGGACGCCGTTTTCTTTCATGCCACGCGAATGGACGGATATAGCCCAGCAGCGGTTGAAGGCCATCTAGTCCCTCAAGGGGGCCCGCGTCGGTGGGATCGTTCGTGGCCCACTTGACCGCCGGCACCGGATGACAATCACCGCTACACGGATGTTCTCGGTTGCCGCATAGTGAACTCAGCAAGCCAACGCGGGGGGGCGGATTTGAGGACGGCGTTTTTTGGGTGTAACGGCTGTACGATTTGGCAAGTCGCTCTTTTTAGATGTTCCTTCGCAATGCGGGATGGGCGATGGACACCATTTCCGCCGGAAACGGGCTTCTTACGGATGGCGGGCTGACGCTTTGACCGACGCGATCCTTGAAGGATGTTATCGGGGCGGATTACGACCTCATCTTGATGGCCGGTGGGGACGTTCCGGAGGCCCTGCTCAGCAACGAATCCTTGCGACGCTTCTTGGCCAGCTCACGGGGCATAATTGCGGCCAGTTGCGCATCGGCAGTGTTGGTCGGATCCGCCGGTTTGATAACCGGGCACTATACCTATATGAATGATACAGCGGATTAGTTTAAAGACTACTTTAAGGACGGCACCTATGTGGACTCAGACGTGTGCATGTCCGGCCGTATCGTCACGAGTAAAGGATTTGCTCACGACGACTTCCTGATGGCGGTTTTGGATGCCGTCGGTCTGACCGGAGCGGATGTCAAGCTTCCCCGGATTGCATTAAAACTATCCAAAAATCGCGGGCTATAATGCCTTAACCTGGCGTCGCAGCCATCATCCAATCCCACAGCTTTTAACACGGGAATAGAGGAGATATGATGCACAGTCGCGTGTACAAGGCCAAGAAGAACGCCGGCTGACTGCGGCGATGAACGTGATGGGCTATCGCACTCGGGGATGGAGAGCTATGTTCACGACGCGTCCCGAGGCCAGGTCAACCTGCAACACCGCGGTCCGAAACTCCCGGCGCGTTTGCTGAGCGGTCATCGGCCATTGCGCGTGATGCCAGTGAACAATCCCATATAGGTATTGATGGGGTCCGACTTGCGTCACGGGGAGCGACTCGGGGCTTGACGAAACCGGGGGTGGATTCCCCTGCTCGACGATGAGCATGCGTGCGCTCGGGAGGGTGGGCCAAGGGAGGCCACCGAGCGTGTAGAACGTCATCGCCGGAGGACGCAACCCGGTGTACGTTAGAGCAAAGGTTCCCGTTAATGTCGCGCCGACGGTCGGGTCTCCCAGGGTGTGAAATGGGAGAGCCGACGCAATCACTTGGCAATGAAGGCCATCGGAGCTGCCCGTGTACTCGTGGCCAAATGGGTATGCACGCACCGGAAGGATGTGGCGGAGAGCAAGCTCCGCATTCTGGCGTTTCACGGCCTGTGTGTGATCATGCCAAGCAATGCGGCCACCGACTGCCAGAACCCCCACAGCGCCCGCCGCAACCAGCCATTGAATGGAGCGATTCACCCGGTTTCCCTCCCCAAATCATCATACTATAGGAGCGGCAAGGCGCCTTTTGTGCCAAGGGAGACGTGCGGTATGCCGACCGCAGGAGGAAGAGCCTTAAATGGCTCGCGGAGGCGTAACCTGCGCCAGGTTCAGCATCCCACGCAGGGTTTCTAGTGCGGGAGTCGGCACGTGTAACACACCACCGATTCGGCGGTCCTAAAGCCTTCCGAAAGATAAAGGCGCACGGCGTTCTCGTTGTCCACGTTGGCGCTGAGGACGGACTTTTCCAACCCCATGTCGCGCCCGAATGACAGCGCAGCGCGGAGCAGCTTCCGGCCTAACCCCCGGCCTTGATACTCGGGGATGAGCGCGAGCGGTCCGATGTTGATAACCCGTTCCCCCTCATGCACATCTTCTGCCGTTCGGACCACCCCCACCGGTTGCGCATGGTGGTACAGGAGAAAAATACCGGACTCAATATAGTCGTCGCCGTCTTTCATTCGAGACACCTCCTCGGGCGTCATCGGTGTCTCGGAACCGATCAGCGTGGCGAATCCCAGGTTGCGAACGTGGCAATAGTCAGCCTCATCCCGATTGAAGACCATGGGCTGGAGTACGTACCCATTCTCCCACTCCGGTGGCGCTACCGGCGCGGCGTCCCGCACCATATAGTAGGCATAGCGCTCGATATCAAAATCCAGTGATTCCAAGATGCGCCGCATACGTGGGTTATCTGTCCGCACGAACAGATAGAGTTCGTCCAAATTTAGAGCCTCCCGCGTGATGCCGGAGAGCAGTTGGGCATAAATGTCCCTGTCGTGGTCGGGAAGCACATGGAAGATTCGAAAACGCCCTTTTCGACCCCGCTGGTAATAGGCGCTGTTCATGACCGATACCGCTCCGATGATGGTCCCGACCGCGGAGACGGCTACATACGTGGGATTGTCGTCGTCCAGGACGAAATCTCGTAAATCGTCATCATACAGAAACGACTCGTCGATGTCCCCGCGATGGGTTCTGCAAAATACCAGGAAATCATTGAGTCGGTCGAGGGACAGTTTCTCAATTCTCATGGGCCATCGCTCCTTTCGGTGCCAGCCTCCCCATTGTATCGGCGCCCGAGAACAGTTGGGCCCTAACAAGGCGGAATTGGCGTACGGCATGGCCCTGGGTCCTTCAAGGCCTGCAATGTGCTAACTGTTTCTTATGGGGGCCATTGTCCTATAAAAGCTGGTGTGCGAATAGCAGTCAGGGGGTAAGCCCCAGTCTAACAAATTTGTTAGTGTTAAGAAGAGGTGCGAAATGAGTGGGCGATTATTCTTTTACAGCGATCAAATCATCGAATCCCCTGGCAACCGCAATTTAGACGCCCTGTTATTGGCGGGCCATAATCCCGCCCAAACCCGTATCGGGTTCATTCCGTCAACCGGGGACCCGGACCGAAGATTCTTTCGCAACAAGACCGCCTATTATGGGCAATACGGGGTCCGGCATCTAATGTTCTTCGACCTCTATGACGAGTTCGAGCGGGGCAAGGTTTCCGAATTGCTGTCCTGCGATATTATCCATCTGTCGGCAGGGGATCCCATTCAGTTTCGGCACGGTTTGCTGGCACGGGGACTCGCCACGGTTCTGCGCGATTACTACCATGCCGGCGGAACCTTGGTCGGGGTCAGCGGCGGAGCCGTTCAACTGGGGCAATCGACCAGGCTATTCCAACTGTTCACAGGCAGCCTGGGCGGTGCACTCGACCCAGACTCTGATCTCCGTACACTGCAACTGGTCGACTTCGAGTTTTTGCCGCACTTCAA
Source organism: Bacillota bacterium (assembly GCA_021799435.1). Lineage (GTDB taxonomy): Bacteria > Bacillota > Sulfobacillia > Sulfobacillales > Sulfobacillaceae > Sulfobacillus_B. Next base: position 26,530 of record JAJZAN010000035.1, read on the forward strand.
TCGATGGACAGACGCCTTCAAGAACGAGGTGGCGACATACGCTCGGTCGACAGGCATCATCGTCTATGCTGGGAATGATGGTGACGGCCTAATCGTAGACGGCACCGGCATGACCCCCGTCGGTGACATCGTGCGGATTTCTGGTTAAGCAGCCAAAGCCATTTCCTTCAGAGAATTCATAATGGATGCACGGAGGCGTATCTCCCTTAAGCTCGCCCATTGGGCAGTTGCCGTATGATTAGCATAGGTTAGCGTATCGCGAATGGCGGTTCCTCAGGGCGATCGAGCGCTGTCGGGAATCACCACAGACGTAGGAGGTGATGTGGTGCCAAATGACCCTCGAATCTATATCTTCGCCGTGGTGCGAGTGTTTGTTCTCGTTTGGACCGCTGTCGCTATCGCCAATACTGTTTCTCCTCGATGGGTGTGGGGCCTTACCGGCCGATGGAGAGCAGTTCGAGAACCGGCCCCCACCTATTTTTTGATTCGACGGATGATAGCGATTGGAATACTGTTGCTTGCGCTCGGATTTTTCAGTCTCGGGATATTGGGAGGATAAGGTCCTCTTGTCCGGAGGGGGCAGGACCGAATTGCCGTACCACACGCCATCGGAAACACGAGAACTACTGTTGGGCATTACGGGTCGGTCTTGATCGTGCAAGACATAGACAAGGCGAATCCTTTTGGGACGAGATTGTCGTAACCTGATAGACTGAGGAGACTAAGCTCACGGAAAGGGCACGAGCCGATGGCCTCTCCTCAGACTCCCACGATGGTTTATGCCGACCGGATCCGGCGGTACGCACGAGTGTCCACCACGCTGACGCTGTTGAGTGACGAACGACTGCACCAGGATCTGGAAGAGGCGGCCATTTTGCACACCGGCATTGGCGGGATGACCGCCTTGCTCGAGCGCGACGGAACGCCGATCTTCGTCAAGATCGTACCGCTTACGGCGCTTGAAAAACGTCCGTCGCACATGCACTCGACGCGCAATGTATTCCAGTTGCCTCCCTATTGCCACTATGGGATCGGGTCCCCCGGTGCGGGGGTGTGGCGTGAGCTCGCCGCGCACATCATGACCACAAATTGGGTGTTGGCAAAGGCGTGCCCGGCGTTTCCCATCCTGTATCATTGGCGGGTCTTACCGCGTCCGCATCGAGACCTCCCCATGGCGGAAGAAATACGCCAGGTGTCACAGCAGGCGGCGTTTTGGGGGTCGGAGGCGGTGGGCGACCGCCTCACCGCTCTCGCCCAAGCGGACGATAGTGTGGTGCTGTTCATCGAGTACCTGCCGCACACCCTGCACGACTGGCTTACCGGGCAATTCGCGTTGGGGGACGAGGCCGTCCGCACGGCCCTCCATTGGGTGGAGTCCCAGTTGCCGCCAGCTGTGGCATTCATGAATGCCCACGGACTGTTCCACTTTGATGTGCACTCGCAGAATGTGATGACCGATGGGCACGGGGTCTATATCACCGACTTCGGTCTCACCGCCTCCTCACGCTTTGAGCTATCCCCACCCGAACGGGAATTTCTCATGAGAAACCAACGCCATGACCATGCCTATGTGGTAACTGACATCGTCAATGAGGTATTGCGGGGGCTCACCGACTGCGGAGCATGGGACGAGCGCATCGCCTTTCTTCGCCGGGTGGTCGACGGTGCAGCTCCGACCCCGCTGATGGGCCCTGTATCGACGCTGGTTCAGCGATACGCCCCCACCGCACTGGTGATGAATCAATTCTATTGGGACCTCGCACGGCAGAGCCGACAGACGCCCTTTCCCGCCGATCGGATTGAGTCCATGGCCAGGCATTAGATCGACCATGGAAGACCGACCGGATACTCGTGCCCCATGGAAGTGGCCGCAGTTCCTGAATCTTCCGCAGCACTCGTACAAACAGGGTCTGCGTGACCGGATTCAGCCGATTCCCAATATCGTCAAAATCGGGAGGCTCTTGGTCCGCCCGATGCCGACGCCCTCAGTCACGCGAACCCCGCCGTGTGACCGCATGCCGCCCAATCTCCCGCACGGTCCGATATCCGGCCAGCGCCATCTGCAAGTCGAACTCCGCCCGCAAGTGCCGCATGACCCGCTCCACGCCTTCAGATCCCGCCGCAGCCAAACCATAGGCGTAAGGTCGGCCCACCAGTACTGCCTGGGCCCCTAAGGCCAGCGCTTTGAACACGTCGGCGCCCGATCGGATGCCGCTGTCCATGAGAAGCGGCAAGCCCACCGGCTCGGCTGATATTTCTGCCAGGGCATCCAATGCACCGATGGCGCCATCCACCTGACGGCCGCCGTGATTGGACACCACGACCGCGTCAGCACCCGCATCCCGAGCTCGGCGCACGTCGTCGGGGTGCGTCAGTCCCTTCACCACCATCGGCAAACGCGTCATCCGTCGGATGCCCGCCAAATCCTCCCAGCTAAATGCGGGATTGACATAGGTAGAAAGGAAGGCCTGGATCGAAGCCATCGGGTCCTCCTCGGGCGGCTTGGCCAGAAGACGGCGAAAGGCGGGATCCGTCACGTAGTTGGCGATACCCTCCCCCTGAAGAAATGGCAAATAGGCGTTCTTGAGATCGCGTACCCGCCACCCCAACATGGTGGTGTCCATGGTCA
>JAJZAN010000175.1 GCA_021799435.1 Bacillota bacterium
CTATGGAACCGGGAAGCAACGCGCACCCGATAGTTCAATCGCAGTAAAAGAAGAATGTCCCTTGCTGGTATCGATCGGCAGCTAACCTTCCCGGCTTCCCATAGCGCTCCCAGACTTGTTGGGAATCCTCTCGCGTACCGCGAATGCGAACGTACCTCCGGCCCGCTCGCGTGGTGCCCTCCACAATCTGCACCTCATTATTTGAGGAAGGCAGCGCGCGACGCCGCGGGTCAGCCTGTTCTGTGAGGACAGCCGTTGGCGTGAGAATCTCGTGCACAATGCACTCGATTTGCGCTGTACCCATCTGTCCTCCCGCGGCACGGCGCATATAAGAGACCCCTTGGGCGGGGGTACCAACCGGGATAGAGCATCCGTCGGTTCTAAGCCATGAAGTGTGCGTGAACACCACGACAGCCTCGATGGGTGGTATGGGGTGGGGCAGGCCGTGCCCACGATACCATTGACGGAAGCGGCGAAGATGCGATTTCTGCTGAGCAATGGGGCTTGAGGTGGGCACCCATCGACCGGCTTCCTTGCGAAAGCAGCGATCGTTCTTAAGGAGGACGGCACTAGTCCAGGCCTTGGTTTCAACCAGAAATATGCCGGATGGGCCGATGGCCACATGATCGAGTTGGGTATAATCGCCTGGTTGGTATTCCAAGACCACGTCATTGATGACGGCCCACTCTTTGGGGAGACGAGCCCACAGGTGCAAACCTACAGAGAACTCACCCCCGTCGCCCCGCTGGGTGGCCTTGTTCTGCCGAGCCCTGGCCATCCCGGTTGCCAGGGGTTTTAGCAGCCACCCCGCCCATTGTGGCACAGCGGCTTCCACTCGCTGGCGAACCCTGTGTTCCTGCATGACCTGCTTTTCCTGAATTCTCTTTGAGAACTCCGCCTTGTATTCACCAGATTGACGATAAACTTTAGCCATTGCACACACCCTCTTCAAACCGAGTTCGTTCCATGGCGTGCACCTCCTCCTTTTTGGACCGACTCTTTGCGTAGGGGGGTCAAGAATCCTCTCCACACTGCCCGCAGCGACCAATGGTGGCTGCCAACCGTCGAACCGCCCCGTCCCGCCAGCCGTGCAGGAACCTCGCCAGAGGTGGCGAATAGTGTCATGCCAGAGAAGATTTCAAAGGGAGAATGACATGCCTGTATACAATAAGCTGGTTCGCGACTTAATTCCCCACATCATTGAAAACGAAGGCAAAGCATGCCGAACCCGAATTCTGGGTCAAGACGAGTTTCGTATGGCGCTGGAAGAGAAGTTCTTGGAGGAGTGGAACGAGTACAGGCGTGCTTCTGACGGGAACGAGGCGCTGGAGGAGCTCGCCGATGTCCTCGAGGTGATGTACGGCCTGTTAGCGGTACACGGATATTCCCCGGACGACTTGGAACAGCGACGCCAAGCCAAGGCCGCTAAACGCGGTGGTTTTGACCACAGGATCTTTCTGATCGATGCAGAAGACTAGGGCAGAACTTATTACCGGCCACTTATCCACCGCCTTGAAGCAGGCCATGGAGGATACGGAAACCTTCTATGCCCTGGTCTCTTTCGTTCGGACATCCGGCGTTGCGGATCTGGCCGAAGATTTTCGGCGTCTCACTGCTGCAGGTGCGGACGTCAAGTTTTTGACCGGTGACTACCTGTATCTCACCGAACCAGACGCTCTGATGCGTCTCTATGAACTGGGTGTCGACATACGTCTTTGGAAGAGTCAGGACCAATCGTTCCACCCCAAAGCCTATCTTTTTGAGCGAGGTGACCAGTCCGAAGTCTTCGTAGGTTCGTCGAACCTATCACGTAGTGGCATCACCTCAGGTGTGGAGTGGAACCTTCGAGTCATCGACGGCACTTTCGAGGGTGCAGACCCGGCGACCACCTTCATGGAACTCTTCTACTCCGATCGGACCGTACCGGTTAACCCCGTCACGATTGAGGAGTACCGCGAGGAAAGACAGAAACACCGTGTCGATTTGGGTCCTTGGTCGGAAAACCAGGAGGATAATGAGAAACCGGGCGGTCCCTCTCGTCCAGTCCAGCCCACCCCCCCGACGTTGGCACTTCCGGACCAATCCCCGGTTCCGCGGCCTGCCCAGAAGGAGGCCTTGCAGGCGCTGGTCGAGTCGCGTGAAGGAGGATTTCGCAGAGGGTTGGTGGTACTCCCTACGGGTCTCGGCAAAACGTATGTGGCCGCATTTTTTGCTCAAGAATTCCGTCGGATCTTGTTCGTTGCCCACCGAGAGGAGATTCTCCGACAGGCCGGCCAAAGTTTTCGCGCCGTCATGCCAAACCGAAGCCATGGATTCTATACCGGCTATGAAAAGGACACCAATGCCGATATCATCTTGGCCTCGGTGTACACGCTAGCCAGCAAACGACACCGCGAACGATTTGCGCGCAACGCCTTCGACCTAATCGTGGTCGATGAATTTCATCATGCAGCAGCTCGTTCGTACACCGCCTTAATGTCCCATTTTCATCCGCAATACCTGTTGGGCCTCACAGCCACGCCGGAGAGGACCGACAACAAGGATGTGTATGCCCTGTGCGACGGCAATCTGGTGTATCAGATAACCCTGCCTGATGCCATCAGCAAAGGCTGGTTGTCCCCTTTTCACTACTTCGGCGTGCGTGACCCCATTGACTATGGCCAGATCCGGTGGCGAGACACTCACTACGATGAGGCGGAACTGGCACACGCCCAAATGCGCGAACAGTACACTCAAGCCGTGCTTACCGCATGGCAGACGCATCATCAGCGACGCACTTTATTGTTCGGCTCATCCCGAATCCAAAGCCGTTATATGGCGGAACAGTTCCGAAAATCAGGGGTCAGCACCGGTTATGTAGACGGCATGACGCCGCCCCTCGAAAGGCGCGGCGCTATCGAAGCCTTGGAACGCGGTGACCTCGAGGTTCTCTGCTCCGTGGATTTGTTCAACGAAGGCGTAGACATTCCCTCCGTGGACACCATTCTCTTGGCACGTCCTACCGAATCCATGGTGGTGTTTCTCCAGCAGATTGGCCGTGGACTAAGAATCGCACCAGCCAAAGACCACTGCACCATCATCGACTTAGTAGGAAACTACCGCAACGCCGACCACCGTTTGGCAGCATTAGGCATCCCATCGTTGACAGCCTTGGGGCGGCATGACCCCACCCAGACCATCTCGGACCTTCCGGACGGCTGCCAAGTCTCGCTGGCTCTCGAGATTATCGATATGCTGAAAAAGCTTCAGACACGGTCTACCCCACGGTCCGAGATGCTGCGCCTCGCCTATATGGCGCTCAAGAGTGAATACGGCCGCCGCCCCACCTACATCGAATTTCATTTGTGGAGCGGCGTTGACAGCCACTGGGTCCAACAGGAATACGGCTCGTACATCGGAATGCTCTCAATCATGGGAGAGTTAGATGACAGGGAGCAATCCGCCTATCATGTCAATCGAGTGTGGCTTGAAGGACTAGAAAAGACGCGGATGACCAAGAGCTACAAAATGGTGCTATTGAAGGCCATGCTCGAGCGCGGCGAGAACTGGAGTGCTCCCATCAATGCTACCGAAGCGGCGCCTTTCTTTTACAACTATCTGCACGCTGAAACATACCGACACGTTGATCGGGATGCGCAACCAAAACTCCGACAGACCTTCGATGTTCGCCGGGTGAGCAGTCTGATTGCCGACATGCCCATGCGCCATCTGGCCGAGAGCCAACCGGAATGTTTCCAACGTGATGGCGAGACGTTAACGGTAACATGGACTTCTTCCTCCAAGTTTGAGCAGCACCTCCTGCGCCAGTGGACCGAGGAGATCGTGGATTATCGCCTGCATCATTACTTTTTTGAGCGACATCCTCGCCGATAGGACGATGGGAGTCGGACCTTAATCCAGCTCCCACAGGAACTCAGGATGCGTTGGCCGCCTCCGCGGTGTTCGGCTTGTGGGCCCGCAGCAAGGGCAATGCGGCGAGAAGCGCCAACACCAGGAAGCCGCAGAATACCCAGAAGCCCACATTAGTGGAATGTATGAGGGCGCCCTTCATGGCGGGATTGAGCAAGTTGGACGTGCCCAGATAGACTTGGGCAGCCACGGCCGGCGGCAGGCTGACTTCAGCCACCAACAGAGCCAAGGTAAACGAGAGCGCCATTCCCACATTCCGGAAGGTAAAGAACATACCTGACGCAGAACCGGCTGCCTCTCGCGGCGCCGAGGACATGACCGCCTTAGTCAGTGACGGCCAGGCAATCCCGTTGCCGCACGATATCAGGAGCAACGGCAGGATAACGGCCCACGGCGAAAAGTGGGAGGACAGGTGTCCCAGCCAAAAGGCCCCGATCGCGAGACAAAACACCCCGAACACCACCGGACGCGCGGGTCCAAACTTGTCTGCCAGATGGCCGCCCACCGGTCCCATGATTAATTGCGGTGCAGATAGTGGGACCAACATCAACCCGGCCATGATGGGACTCAGGTGCACCGCCCCCTGCAGGTAGATGGTCAGTAGGAAGGTCACGGCAAAAAGGCCGATCGAATACAAAATGGTGACGCCCAATCCTGAGCGGTAATGGTGATGGCTTAGCAACGACAGGTTAAACATGGGGTCGGCAATCCGCTTTTCCACCGCCACAAATACCGTGAGCATGACGATCGTAAAAGCGAAGAGCGCCAGGATGCGCGCTGAGGTCCAGCCCCATCCCTGCCCCATGGACATGGCCAACAACAGACTCACTAAGCCCAGCCCAAAAGTCGTCATCCCGATCCAGTCAGTTCGACCAGGGGAGCGCGAGTCCGTGCCCTTCAAAACCACCAGCGCGCCAATGACACCCGCTATAGCAAAGGGAATGGCCACAAAGAAAATCCACCGCCATCCCAGTGTACCAACCAATAAGCCGCCCACAACAGGCCCCACGATGGATCCCATCACCCACGAGGTGGAGTTGATACCCAAGGCGCGACCCAGCTGTTGAGGCGGAAATGCATGGACGATAATCGGCGTAGCGGTCGCTAACGCCAAAGCGGCTCCCGAGCCCTGTATAAATCGGAATAGCAATAAAAGAGCCCCGTTCGGTGCAATGCCACAAAAGAACGTGGCAATCGTAAAAATAAGGAGTCCCGTGAGAAAAATATTCCGGCGGCCAATCATGTCTGACCATCGTCCTGCTGGCAGGACGAAGATGGTGCTGGTGATGATGTACGCTGTCATGGTCCAAAGACCGGTCGTCACGGTAATATGCAGACCGGCTACCATGCGTGGCAAGCCGACGACCACGATCGTGCCGTCTAAATTGGTGACGAAGGCCACCAGCGTCACAACAGCAAGAATCCACCATTTCTTGTTCGAATCCGTTTGTGTCATCCCTCGTTGCTCCTTAGTGACAGTGCTCGAGCCCCATATCAAGCAACGTCGGCGTTAGTCCGTCCTATTTATAGATACTTATATAAAATAAGTGACCATTACGATTCTGACAAGCGCTTCTGAGTGATTTGGACCGCTTCGGGATTCTGGTCACCAAGCCACACCCGCCTCCCCATCGATAAGGCAGCGGCCCCCGTGGTTCCCGATCCGCAGGCGAAGTCCGCCACCCAATCGTCCGTATTCGTCGTAAGAGCAATCACGCGCTTTAGCAGGGCTAAAGGTTTTTGCGTAGGATACCCGAGGCGTTCTTTGGCTGAGGTATTGATAATAGGGATGTCCCACACGGTGTCGATGGCGCGACCTCGAGACACATGCTCATCTAGATATATGCGATATGCGTGGGACTTACCGCGTCCTTGATGGCCCCAAATCCATTCGCGGCCCGTTTCATCACGATGGACCTTCTGTTTCTTCATGGCGACGTAATCGTCGCGGTTCCAGTCGTCATACACCGGATTCATCCGAGCTGCCGGCGATTTTGCCCAAACCAGCAGTACGTCATGTTTGCTATTTACGTGCAGTGCGGCCGGCGTGCGCCGGCCTGTGTAGTGCCATACCCACTCGTTGCGGAAATTGGGATACCCGAATACCTCGTCTCCCATCA
>JAJZAN010000176.1 GCA_021799435.1 Bacillota bacterium
TCGGGTATTATCGCCAGCCCACCTGGAGTCAGCCCGCGATTGCCCAGGCGGTGGAGGCTTTGGGTTGGACCCATTTGTGCCGATCTACGAATCCGGAAGCGGATCGGGCGCATTTTTTGCGGTTTTACGCCATCGCTCAGCAGCGGGAGCAACACCATCCGGAGTGGGCCCAGTTGCCGCGGCTGCTGCGCGAATCGTTGGGCCTTCTCGGGACGCCCCGGTGATCCGACGGTGCCCACCTTGAAATTGATGTGGCTGGTGTCCACGACAAGGGACGTTTTCGGACATGTGCCCGCGGTCTCGGTTTCATATGCCCAAGGGGATTGGACGTCCACCGTTGTCTTGACAGTGGGGTCCACCTGTATCCATTTGTTCTGTGTCGCTCGAGGTGACACCGACGCGCCGCTGAAGACTGTGAGCCCGTGTGGCGTTGGCAGGAACGCCTGTGGTTTTGGGGTGACGAGGTCCGGGTGGCCGTCCCATCCGAGGATGGACAGCTTGTGTTTGAGCGTCTGAAGGACGTGCAATCTCACCATTGGTCACGAGCATATTCCCACGCGATTAGGAAGGAGTCATTTTCTTGTCTACCCTCACCCGAATTTCTCCACGTATCATCGTGCTCCCGGCTTCGCACGAGACCGATCGCCCATTGTTAGCGGCGATTCAGGGGGCTGGCAACACAGTTCTGATGGATGCGGGAAACTCGCCGACACACGCACGGAAATTTCTGCGACTGCTGGCCGCGGAACACATCCGTCCGGACGGGCTGGTGCTGACGCATCATCATTGGGATCACACATTTGGTTTGGGGGCATTTGACATTCCGGTTGTGGCGCATGTGAATACGCGGCGTCATCTTGAGGAAATGCAAACATGGTCGTGGACTAATGACGCGCTCGCCGAGCGGGTCGAACAGCGACGGCAGACGGCCTTTACCGCCTCCAACATCCAAAAGGAATGGGGAGACAACCGGAACGTGACATTGCGGCTGCCAACCGTGATGTATACTCACGAACTCACGCTCGATTTGGGGGGCGGCACCACCTGTGTCCTGATCCACCCCGCTGTTGATCACGCGGATGATTGCACCCTCCTGTATGTGCCCGAGGAACGCACGATCTTTTTGGGCGATGCCTTCTATGCCGACACGATGACATGGACATATTCACTGGCGGGAGCTGCGGCCCTGGTAAAGGCGTTGGAAGGGCTGGAGATCGACCGCGGTTTCCTCTCGCATGAGGACGAACCATGGGATAGGGCCGTCTTCCATGCGTGGTTGCGGGTGTTGAAGGAGGTAATCCAAACCATTCCAGAGATTGCGGACACGCAAGAACCACTGGAGGTTGCCGTGACCCGGCGGTTAGGCCGCGCCTTGAACGAGGAGGAATCCGAGATCGTGGGGTACTTCACTAAAGGACTCCGCACGACCTGATTCGTGCGCCAAGAGACAAATGCTTCATGAGGCTATGGGTCTCCTAACAGGGGCGTTAGTACACTCATTTGCTAAAAATCTTGACCACGACCATTGCCTCGATCAACCGGAAAAGTGCCGCTAAGACAATCAACAAAAAATCGCCTATCCATGGCGAATCATGCATACCCAACAGAAATGGAGTCGATATGCGCTGGCCGTACACACTAGAAGGCATCATTCCCCACACCATACTATCCATTAACGGGATGGACTGTGATGAATTTGCTATTCGCCTCCGGTACACCGTTTCCCCGCCTTTTCCTGCCGATCACCGGGATGGAAACGGACCCTTGAAATGGCAAAGGCTTGAGTGGAATATTGAGATCCGGGATGATTTGGGAACCTTCTATCACGATGCAGGCGGAGAGGCGGACCCTCATGAGGGGGTGCGTTCCGTAGTTCCCTGTGTTCCTCAAGAAGCGATATGGGTTATGATCACGATTCGCCCATATCTGCGTGACCACCCGATATATCATTTCACAATCAAGGCATCCGATATTTTACGTGCATAAACCCAACGTGTCAGCCAAAGCATAGAAGCTACAGACGTCAACCCATCCTACTACGACGGAAGTCGTGCCGATTACATTGCGGAGCGGCCCGCATGTGGATCCAAAGGCCTTTATCCGTCGCAAGATTTCAGGACATTTAGCACGAGCTCTGCAGGAGCCGAAACCATGGGAGACACGTGGAGTCCGAAGAGGAGAGGTGCGAATAACCCTGTGACTCATTGCCGCACGTCGTGGTACAACGTGCGGCGGACGATAGGGTAGCGGATCAGGTCATAAGGTGGGCTGTGGCAAACAGCGTGAAGGGCGGGGTTCGAAATGACGAGCCGGACGGACGGCTGCCTAATGTACGGTCTGATGACACGGGACGAAATTCCAACCGCTGAAAGGGGGGATAACACGATGGATCAGGACAAGAGGGACACAAAACTCGCTTGGTATCGTGACAAAAACGGTGGGACTCGCATGAGCGACTATTCCCATACCTATGATTTGATGGACCAGGCTAAGATTTTTATGGCCTACTTGGATGAAATGGTGGATACTTTTCTTGAAAAGTGGCCTGAAGGCGAGTCGTATTGGCTTCCTTTAGTACAGACCCTGCGATTTCATGAGATTCAAGTCCCCCAGCACCTTGAGGTTGATTTTGTTGAGGGTGTTAACTTCCAGGAATTCTTAACACAGATAAATCATAGCGCGGGAGAACTACGAAAATCCTGTGAGCTGTTTTTAGGAGGTTCCCTCTTCGTCCCCACGTAAAGCCGTCGAGACCACCATGGTGGCTACAACAATCGTGTTTGTGGATTTTATGATGGATCGGGCCGTCGTCACGGTGTTCGTGATGCGGAGGCCCATGCGGACTATGTGATGGATCTGCCTATTTGGCCGATCTCACGAACCCGAGGGCAACAATGCCTAGGGGATTAACGGGCCGAATAGCGAGCTGGCATAATCTTCAGACGGCAAACCGAAGCCGTGACTTGAGCCGGGTTATCCCGTAAGCATATAATTTCATTATCCTAGGCACGTGAGGCGATGGTTGTGACAGTTCAGGACGACAGACTGTTAGCGGACTTCTCTCGGACAGCCGAAGAGTACTTTTCGTTGAGCGAATTGCGGCAGCGATTAGAGTCCGGCCGTCCCCTTCGCATTAAGTATGGTGTCGACGTGACGGCACCGTATCTTCATATCGGGCACGCTGTCAATTTGTGGCTGATGCGAAAGATGCAGGATCGGGGACATAAAGTCATATTTCTCGTCGGGGACTTTACGACACGGATCGGTGATCCCACGGGAAAGAGCCGCACACGTCCGGTTATCCCGCAAGACCAGATTGAGGAGAATACACGCCAATTCATCGACCAGGCGCGTTTGGTGTTGCGGTTTGACGACCCGGAACTCCTTGAAATCCGCAAGAATTCCGAGTGGTGGAACGCCATGCCGGTGGGCCAGCTCATGCACTTGCTCTCGATGATTACGCATTCGAAATTAATAGCCCGCGACATGTTCCAACCGTCGCATCGAAGTCCATGAGGAAATCTACATGCATGAAATGCTTTATCCGCTCCTCCAAGGCTATGACTCGGTCGCGATTCAGTCGGATCTCACGATTATTGGGTCCGATCAACTGTTTAACGAAATGCTGGGTCGGTTTTATCAAGAAAAGTTTGGCCAGACACCCCAAGTAATCATAACGACGAAAATCACACCGGGCATTGATGGGAAGGAAAAACAGAGCAAGAGCTTGGGGAACTATGTCGGATTGGGCCACTCGCCGCGCGATAAGTTTGGGCGGTTGATGCGGTTGCCTGACCATCTCATTGGCCTGTACTTACGGACATACACCAATATGCCGCTTTCAGACGTGGAAGCCATTGAAGTCCGAGCCGCTACGGACCCGTTTGGGGCTAAGAAAGTCCTCGCCCGAGAGATCGTCAAGTTGTATCACGGTGCGGACGTCGCCGAGAGGGAACAGCAATGGTTCGAAGACACGTTTTCGAAGGGGGAAACACCCGACGAAATTCCAGAGCGGACCATCACGCTCGGTCCTCGCATGGCTCTGGACCTCGTCATGGAGCTTGATGCCGCCTCCACCCGAAGCGAAGCGCGACGCCTCATTCAGCAGGGGGCACTAACGGTCTCCGGCAACCGAGTGAACGAACCTCATCACGCCGTTGACCTGGAGGATGGCAGTATTGTCAAGATTGGCAAACGACATTGGTATCGGGTCCGGGGTACCCATTAAGATTATTGTGGTAAAGGAAAATAAGCGTAAGCGGCTAACGCTTAAACAGCAAATACGGAGGACGTTATAGGAATGATAAAATTGACGGCCTTGTCGATTAGTTTAGCAGCCATATTCGCCCTCAATGGGGCTTTTATGGCGCTGAATATCAATCAGCCCAAGGCTGATGCACAAAAAGCTTCAGACGCCTGCAAATCCGGAATGCCTTATGATAAATGCTTTCCACAAAAGTTGAAGCCCAATCCTCATCCATTACCTGGTTCGCCCGTCACCGCCTCGATACCACAGGTCTCCAAAGTGCCTGCCGGGCCTAAATTCCCTCCCCAGTTCAGGGCATTGCAGCAACAGTATGGACAAATTAATGTCGTTCGAGTAGGCCGCACATGGTTATTAGTCGGATCGGGGCAATCTGTCTCAGGCTCCACATTCCCCCCTCCCTTAACCCCTGGTGGCCCCATCGTAGCGGTGGACAGATGCCAGGGAACGACGGCCTGTTTGAATCCAAACTCGCCGCATTATACTTCACAATTTACAGTCATTCCGTTGCCGGATCCCCGCACACCCGTGACCATCGAAGGCATTCCCAGTAATGTGGCAATTATTGGCGACGGGGCTCACGATGGTCCCATTATTCTTGATGTGAATACTGGACATTGGTATGCCTCGCAAACCCCTATCTATCAATTGGCAAGAAACCCTCAATCATTGACACCGTTAGTGACCCATCAGCCATTCAAGGGGATTCCTTTGCCCTCTCCATCCCCTTAATGAATCACAGGTTAAAGTAATGGTACGGGAGGCTTCATATCGTGCGGGTAATAAGTTCCCGTGTCTTTAGAAAAGTTTATTGGGATTATTTCCCTAAGAAGCCCCCGATGTGCTGGTATTTTTGGACACTGTGAACCACTGTCTGGCGCGCTTGCGGGCAGAGCGCTATCGGCACTGGACACAATTGCCCGCTCCGGCAACCTGGGAGACTCTGGGGAGCCTGGGTTCGCCATCCGTGACGAGCCCCCGGGAAAGGCTGTTATTATTTGTCGACATTTGCGCCGTAATACCCCCTTCACCCCTTTCCGCATCGACCCCTATAATGAGGATTGAAAGACGTTTTAGTTGATTGTGATGTTCGTTTGACTCCCACATGATTTATTGACTATCTGCCTCTCGTCGCACCAAGAGACGTCTTGCGGTAATTCCCCCGCTATTGTTCTCCATAGAGAACGCGGCCACAGCGAGGTTATCGCGCCGTCACTTTAGGACAGGGTGAGGGGGTCAATGCGCGAACGATACGATGACTTCGACCAGGGGCACGCTGGGTTTTTAGAGTTTCTGACGGAAGTTGTCGTCCATTGGGCCGCTTCCTGCTACCTCGCGTTTCTGCCATATGTTTCCCCACTAAGAAGTACCTGACCATGAATATCGTCGGAGGCTAACACATGTCGCAATCTTGTCGCGGACTTCCCATAGCGCACAAACCTCCGGCGATCGACGACACGGGGCAAAATCCCCAAAACGTTTACCCACAAGCCTATCGGGATTTTTGTTCTCCTGAATGCCAACATCTCTCACACCACAAGATGTTGACAAGCTACCGATATCAACCCAAAGGGGCTTGTAGCCTACCTATGAGGAATTGATACTTATGTCGCGGGGCGTCGAACACGTAAATCAAGACAGAGCGAACGGTCAGACCCGAAGACCCCCCAACGAAGTCATCAGGAAGTGACGTCTT
>JAJZAN010000177.1 GCA_021799435.1 Bacillota bacterium
AAGTATGGGCCGCATTTGCCCATCGGAGCAAACGGTGCGGCCCAGCAGGTCTATCTCTCCGTGGTCATCGACGACGCCACGCGGTACGTCGTACACGCCGCCTTTTACCCCACCCAGGACCAAACAATTGTCGAAGACAGCCTCCGCCAGGCGATGCGTCGTTATGGGGTGCCGCAGCGCCTCTACTTCGATAATGGCCGCCAGTATCGGTCCCGGCAAATGGCGCGGATCGGGGCTAAGTTGGGGATTCGCGTGGTCTACACGAAACCCTTCGCGCCCGAGAGTAAGGGAAAAGTGGAAAAATTTAACAGGTTAGTCGACAGCTTTCTCGCCGAGGCGGCCCTCGAACGTCCCCAAACCCTCCAACGGTTGAATGAACTGTTCGACGTGTGGCTCCGCGAGTGCTATCAATCCCAGCCGCACAGTGCCGTGCCGGAGTTCCCGAGCCCCGAAGCCGCGTTTCGGGCCGACCCGGAACCGCTCCGACTGGTGGATATCGACACGTTGGTCGCCGCCTTCCGGCGGGTGGACACGCGCAAGGTCGACAAAGCGGGGTGCATCAGTTTCGGGAACCAAAAGTACGAAGTGGGCGTGACCTGGGTCGGCCAGACGGTCGACGTGGTCTATGACCCGCAAAGTACCGAGGAACTGACGATCGAGGTGGCAGGACACCCATCATGGGTGGTTCGGCCGTTGGTGATTGGCGCCCATGCGGGCCGGCGGCCCGCTCTACCGGATCACCTGACGTCGACACCGGCCACCCACTCGCGGGTTCTCCGGGCGGCGGAAGCGCAGGCGCAAAGTGCCGGGCCCGAGCCGTCGCCGGCCGTATCCTATCGCCAAATGACGGAGCCTGGGGGTGAGGCCCATGTTTGAGTCGTTTTTTGGCATGACGGCGACCCCGTTTACGCGAGACCTCCCTCCGGAAGCCCTCTACCAATCGTCTAGCACGTCGGAGGTGTTGGGGCGTCTCGTTTATGCGGCCCAACGGCAGTGGTTCGCGGTGGTAACCGGGGACTGCGGGGTGGGCAAAAGCACGACCATCCGTCGCCTGACGGCGACGCTGGATGCGGGGACGTACAAGATCTTGTACGTGGCCGATTCGAAACTCACACCACGGCATTTCTATAAGGGATTACTGGAACAGTTGGGCTATGAAGCGAAATTCTATCGGGGCGATGCGAAACGGCAATTGCATCGAGAAATTGAGATTATTCGCGGGGTGCATGGTCTTCAGCCCGTAGTCGTCGTGGACGAGGCGCATCTGTTGGATCGCGAAATGCTCGAGGAGGTCCGCTTTTTGCTGAATGTCCGGATGGACTCCCAAAGTCCGCTGGGACTGATTCTCGTCGGACAAACCGAGCTCTGGGACCGGCTAAGTCTTCAAGCGTACGCGGCCATCCGCCAGCGAATTGACCTCCAATGCAAACTGGGGCACTTGGATCGCGCACAGGTCGCCGGTTACATCGACGCCCACTTACGCTATGCCGGCGTGGACCACCCGGTGTTTGCGGACCCCGCCATCGACGCCGTCTTCCATTATTCCGGAGGCGCTGCTCGCCTCATTAACAAAGCGTGCACCCATAGTCTCCTGTATGCGGCCCAGAACAATCATCGGATTGTGGACGAAACCATTATTAGTCGGGTCATCAAAGGCGAATTGGCCTGAACTCCGAAGCTGGGCCGTCCTCGGGGCCGCAAGGCCTCGGGGATTTTTTAGCAGTCTGGTCAAGCACGCCCGTCAAACTGCGGACACGGAACACCGTCAGTTTTTGGCCAAACAAGCCTGGCTGCTACATTTGGGACTTCGTCGGCTTCCAAAAAGGTATTAAGAAAGAATTTAGATACATCACCAAGTGTCTGTTGTCTGTCCAACACATGAAGATGAACTGCCTCAGACGGCTCTCCAAGACGTATAAAAGCACATTTATGAAGCTTGTCTTCAGGATTCGGCAACATGTTTTCTTGCACCCGTAAGGTATGACGAACTCGATCAATTTGAAGTCCCTGGTTTGGATCCATCTTCAAGATTCCAAGGTGTGTGGAGTGAGTGTCGCTATATATCAAAAAGAACAAGGTGCCGCTACTGCGGGAGCTGGTCGATTTCATGGTGGTAAACAAGAACCTAGTAAGGTCTTGAGTCTCTCGCACAAACAACGGAATGTCATCTAGTCTTTGCGCAATGCGTTGGACCGACTTTTGAACACGGCTGTTGCCCCGAAACCGACAGGCTTTAATTTGAGGAGCGTTGAGGGAACTCCTAATGTGGTTCGCAAAAAACTGGTGGGCAACCGCCGGAATCGTAGTCAAATTGAAAATTGCGTTTTCTTGTTTTTGACACCCTATAAAGTTCTGAAGTTGACGGGTTTGCCTGTCCCCATCTTGCCAGGATACAATGACCACGTTTTGATACTCTACGGAAAGGAAAACGCCCGGGTTATGTGAATGCTTGCTGAAGGCATTCCCCGGACGTCCCAAAACATCTGTGGTCATTATATCAAGTTATGCTCTAGAACCAACAGCCCATCCCCAAACTTTTGGGTACGGAGTGTAGCCGTGAGCCGCTGCCCGCATTGCCGTCATCCCCTCCGGGTGATTGGCAGTCGTCCACGTACGCGCCGGACTCCGGATGGAGTCCGGCAGATCTTGATTATTCGACGTCTGCGCTGTGATGACTGTCAACGGATCCACCACGAGTTGCCCGATTGCCTGGTGCCGTTTCGGCGCTATGACAGTGACAGTCTGGAAGCCTTCGGCTCCCAGGGGACCACGGCAGCGGTCGCGGCCGAGCCCTCCACGTTTACCCGGTGGCAGGCCTGGCTTCGCGTGTGGATTCCCTATGTACAACGGTGCTGGATGGCCATGGCGGCACGACAACGGATCGGGGAAACGGGTGAGGCCCTCCCGTTTCTGGCTCCACTCCCACCACGGGCCCCATGGGTGGCGGACACCACCCCGGCTGGATGGCTGGCGTCCATTGTCCACCGGATGGTCAATGACGCCTTTTGGCTACAGACCCGTTCGGCATCGGTGACCTGACGCCGCCTCGGTACGATGGACGGGAATCACCCATCAAAGGAGGATTCCATCCATGGAACGCGAAAAGTCCGAGGCGATCGCGACGGAGCGGATGCAACTCATTGCCCCGCTTCTGGGATCGCATGTCGACCAGGCCGAACGTCAACAGATCATGGCCACGATTTGTACTCAATCCGGATTGTCGGACCGCACGGTCCGACGGTATGTCGCCCGATATCAGGCGGAGGGCTTTGAGGGACTGAAGCCCCGGGGGCGGTCATCCATCCCCTCCAACGCCATCCCCGAAGAGATCCTGAACGCCGCCATCCAGTTGCGTCGGGAGGCCCCGCACCGGAGCGTGCGTCAAATTATCCAAGTGTTGGAGTGGGAACACCGGGTGTCGCCCGGGACCATTAAACGCAGCACCTTGCAAGAGCGGCTGGCCGCCGCCGGATACAGTACGCGCCAGATGCGGCTTTATCGCAGTGGGGGCGTGGCCGCGCGCCGCTTTCAGCGACGACACCGCAACGAACTCTGGCAGTCCGACATCAAGTATGGTACGCCCAGCGAATAATTGCATAGGGCGATTATTCCGTGAGTGAGCATGAAATGCGGGCATCTCTGATGACCCGCCCAACCTCTGCGACGAGAGGGAGTGAGCCCAAGCGGCGGTGACGGGTCGTCTACTGACCCGGTGACGAAGTCCGCGGGACAAGGGGCGTGAGGCGAAGCGGTTACGCCAAGATGCGACCTCCGGGCTGTACATGGGACGGTTGAGGAACACGAACCGACTGAAGGACCTCTGTGGGCTGAAATGTCGCCCCGGCCTACACCGCTTAACAGGCCGGATTCAGAGAGACCGCATCGCTTGCGGATGCGGTCACGCGGGGACGAATATCCGTATTGTTCGGCCTTGGGTCGCGCCGGGAGGGCGTCGCTAGACGGCGTATCTGAATCGACTGGCAGAATGCCAGGGCAAAGAGTGGGGTCGGCAACCTCGCCCATGCATGCGTTTGTGCTCATGAACTGGGGAAGGCAGGTCGCGATGGCAAGGGAGTAGGTACCCCAATGCGCGCCTGTTGACGGAGTCTCCGCAGTAGTCCGCGGCCGGGAAAGCCGGCCACATGGCGAAGGGAGACAGTTTCAGTGGTTTCCTCCGCAAATTATCTGACCTAATGAGGTGAAGACCTTTGATAATCAGCGAAATGCAGAGCAAACTGGCAACGTGGTCCATGGAGGAGCCAAACCGTCGGTTTGACCGCCTCCTACGACTCATCACGAATCGCGACTGGCTCGAAGAAGCGGCCCGCATGACCCTCGCCTCCCCCGGCGCTCGCACGCCGGGAGTCGATGGGATGACCAAACGCCGCTGGGAAGCGCAGCACGCCGAAGAACTCGAGCGGCTGCGCACGGAACTGCTCACCGGCACATATCGGCCCCAACCGGCGCGTCGCATCTACATTCCCAAACCCAACGGGAAGCAACGCCCGCTCGGGATTCCCTGCCTGCGCGACCGAGTGGTTCAACGCGCCATGCTGATGGCCATGGATCCCATCTGGGAAAGTGACTTCCGCTGGATGTCCTACGGGTTTCGCCCGGGACGCAGCGTGCATCACGCTGTCCGCGCCGTCAAACTGGCGCTTACGGACACCGTCCAAGGCACCGCGGGACGCTGGGTCATCGAAGGCGACCTCGCGAGTTACTTCGACACGGTGCATCATCGGCTCCTCATGAAAGCGGTTAAACGCCGGATTGCGGACCGCCGATTTCTCTGGGTGCTCTGGCAGATGCTTAAAGCCGGTCTCATCGATCATGGGCTCTTTCGGTCCACGCATGAAGGGGTTCCGCAAGGTGGAGTCCTGTCCCCATTGCTGTCCAATATCATGCTGCATGCGTTCGACCAGTGGATGGAGCAGCAGTACTGTGGCACGAAAGCCAAGCGCGACCGCTGGCAGTGGAATGACGGGATTTCCCGCCAACGGCCGATTGCGCTGCGCGAGCAGCGCCCATGGCGTCCGGCGGTTTCGTACTTCCGTTACGCGGATGACTTTGTGGTCATCGTCAAAGGAACCCGCCAACACGCGGAAGCGGTGCGGTTAGCCTGCCGGAATTTTCTCGAAGACACGTTGAAGCTCACGCTCAACATGGAGAAAACCCATATTACCCATGTGGAGGATGGGTTCGAGTTCCTTGGCCACCGTATCATTCGCAAGCGTGGACCCGTTGGTCGCAAACGCCCCGTGACCCAGATTCCATGGGGCCGGTATCGGCGCTTGGCCGACCGCTTAGTAGCGGAGTTGTCGACGGATTACTCTCGCAATCACCTCGAGCTGGTCGACCATCTCAATCACCAGTTGGCGGGCTGGGCGAACTTCTACCAATACACCGATTATACCGCCATGGTCTATCGGCGTATCGACCACCTCGTGTTTTGGAAGCTGGCTCGCTGGATGGCGCGCAAATACCGAAGCGGCGTCGCCCGGGAGCTCGCACGCCATGTCCGCGCACCGCAACCCGGCGCGGCCAAAACGTGGGTGGTGACCGGACGATGGCCGGATGGCCAATGGGGCACGGTCGCTCTTCGGCGGCTCGCCTCGAGCCGCAAGGGCCAATTCCGCTGGCACAACCCGCCGCGGAATCCCTATATCCTGACCGATGACCCGACACCGCCTCTGCTCACTTCACGCTATCGTGACGTTGCTTTTGCTGTGCAACACTGAAATGGAGAGCCGGATGCGCCGAGAGGTGCATGTCCGGTTCGGGGAGGAGAGGCAGGGAAACATCCCTGAGATGCGCCCTGTCTCTTACTCTACGGCCGCATTTGCCCATCGGAGCAAACGGTGCGGCCCAGCAGGTCTATCTCTCCGTGGTCATCGACGACGCCACGCGGTACGTCGTACACGCCGCCTTTTACCCCACCCAGGACCAAACAATTGTC
>JAJZAN010000178.1 GCA_021799435.1 Bacillota bacterium
GCTCTCTTTCAGAAGGGTCATGGGGGCGCTTGGTCAGTTCTCGCCGTGCCTGGGCACCCGCGGGAGCTCAATCTCGCCGTGAAGAACGGGCATCTGTTGGCGGCGCTTTCCTCGAGGAGTTCGCATGCGGCCACCCAACTCTTTCTGCTAGGCGGGAGAGACCATTGGCGTAAAGTGCCTTCCCAAGGTCTTCCGGGCGGGGTGTCAAGTCTCTGGTTTGCGTCGCCTCAACAGGGATTCGCCCAGGCGGGAGTGGGCCGCTACATTACCGGCAACGGCGGGCGGACTTGGACCAATGTGCTAAACCTGCAAGTCGCTGCGCCAGTCACAAGCGCAACGTCGGCCAGTGTACCAGCGGTGGACGTACCGACAGCCGGGTTGGACCATCACTTGGCCATCCTCGGATCCAAAGAGTGGGCGGTTTGGGATGGAGCCCTTTGGTCTCGTGCCAACCTATCTCCTAAGACAACCTGGCGGCGCGTGGCGACTCTGCCGTTTTTGCAACCAGTGCGGTCCCTGGTGTTACAGGAGGGCGGGCAAGGTTGGATTCTCACCGGTGGCGGGCACCTCTGGACAACGCGCGACGGCGGCCATCATTGGAGTCTTCTGAAATAGCTTTTAGTCGCCAAAAATATCGGTCCTCTTGATGATCTATTTTTATCGGGCCCATGATATCCTGGGGGAAATGAGGGGAGGAGCCCAGGTGGACGACACGCCCATCCTGCCCAGCAAGGACGATGTGCTGGCCATCTTAAAAGCCCATCGCGATTTGGGACCGGAGTACGACAATCACTTAGCGGACCAGATTTTAGACTTGTGGAAAGAGCATCCGGATGCAAGACCTCAGTCCGGATCGGCGCCGCGCTGGGAGCCACAGATGTCAGTCCGCCAGACCCGTCGATCCGAACGTCGAGGCATGGCGCGAGCCATTCCGTTTTTGGGGATCTCAATTCCCCTCATGGCCATCGCCGGCAGTCATGCGCATACGTCCGGTATTCTAGCGGTGGTCGCGTTGGACGCTGTCGTGGTGGTGGTGTCAGCCCTCCGCGGTTAAAATCGCCCCGGATCGAGAACCCGCTGTGCGGGCTCTTTTTTTGTGCCCGTAAACCGATTGGTAACCCCAACACCTCCATCGGCGTTTTCATGGTAGACAAGCACCGGAGAATGCTGGGGGCATAGGCTAGAAAGCAGGCGGCATAAATGGTGCCGGGGCGGGATATACTATCGATACTTCCCTGAAAGCACCTGAAGTTTCCAGAAGATCTTACATTGGCGGTTCATCTTTGGTACAATCGAGGTCAGGTTTTATCCCAAACTTTGCGTTTCCCATTCATGGAAGTCTCTTGGCATGTCAAGATTCGAGCAATTTCGACTCTCGAGTCCCTCTGATTCTTCGAACCGAACAGTTTGCGTCATAGATAGTTTGCACCTCAAGGAGGCTAGAACGATGGAGACACGGTGCCCGCTTTGCCAAACTGGATTTCTAAACGAGATTACAGCAACAGATGGACGGATGTTTATTCAATGCTCAGAGTACCCAGCTTGCCGATTTGCAGCAGACGCTTGGGACAAAA
Organism: Bacillota bacterium; assembly: GCA_021799435.1. Lineage (GTDB taxonomy): Bacteria > Bacillota > Sulfobacillia > Sulfobacillales > Sulfobacillaceae > Sulfobacillus_B. The sequence goes on from JAJZAN010000178.1 coordinate 1,575, forward strand.
TCGCCGAGACGGTCGCCCGATTCCATCACCCCGTAATGCCTGGACAATAATCTCCGGAGACCCGCCGCAAGGCGGGTTTTTTGTTATTTGCGCCCCAAGTCGTCCTCACCGGGACTCATTTGATAAAATAGAACGGATATGGGGATAGGGGGACGATGGATGGAGCGAGTGGGTGTCGTCAGCCGCTTCCCGGAGCACCTCAGCCATTTTGCTTGGGGATATTACGAGGTCAAGGGTGTCACCGGTGTGTGGCGCGATGCGCCACCAGGAGCCATCCCGATGGTCAGCGTGTTTGGCGACAATCGGGTAGCCAAGAGCCATCCGGAGTGGGTGCAGGTGGGGCCGGAAGGAGAGGCGGCGGTGCGAGCCAGCCGCTACTTTGACTGGGACGCCTTGTGTCCCAGTCATCCGGGTGTCATGGAGCTGGCATTAGAGTGGGTGGAGCGCGCCCAAAGCCAGGCGCGAACCGGCCGGATTCGGCTCGATGATGTGAGCTTTGCCCGCGAAGGATTTTGCGTCTGCGGCGCGTGTCGGGCGGCTCGCGACGTGCGGGGGCAGGATTTGCCGGCATACCGTCAAGATGTTATTGCGGCCTTCGTCCGTACGGTTCATGCCAGGGCCGGGTCGCTCGAAATGACCCTCTATCCAGATCCCTTGCCGGGACACTTGGAGACCCGTTTCGGCATTGACGTGGACCGCTTGGCGCCGTGGATCGATCGGTGGATTGTGCCGATTTACGACATGCACTATGCGACAACCTATTGGCTTGAGATTTTGGCGCAGGGATTTCGCGAGCGTCTCACCCGGCCCTTCGTGATTGAGCTCTATGGCCTACAGGTGCCGGAGCCGGAACTGCTGCACGCGGCTCAGGTGGCCTTGGCATACGCCGATGGGGTGCTGATTGCATACGACAATCAACTGGAGAAACTTTTGCGCATATGTGAACGGTTGGGAAGCGAATGATGGACAGTATGGAGATGGCGTGGCTGGATTGGCCGGTCTTTCAGGACGGACAATGGGGATTTTGGGTCGGCGATCCCTCCCGTTTTGTGGCCCGCGACGAGGCGGTGGAGTGGGCGCTAAGTCACTGGGATGCGGAATACCGCCATGTGTTCGGATGGTGGGACTACTTTCTGGACCGGCTGTTGGAAGCGGAGATTTTGCCCGATGTGGAGCGCTCTTCAAGTGGTTTGGTTCCAGTCTGGCGCATTTTCGACCTGGAGGCGGTAATTCGGGAACGACGCCAGGGCGTGTTGGGCGATGTCCCGGATGACGCCGATTTCACCTATGTGGCGCAGTTTCTCAACGACTGGGTCGATAGTTTCGTGCGCCGCCACGCCCCCGACTTGGAAGCCCGGCGAGCCATCGGCGGACCGTTGGGCCGTCGGCTGGTGGCCCGGCTCATGCGGCGGCGGGAGCCCTGGGACGTCAACGACAGCGATCGGCGCATGCTGACGGCGGCCATGGCCGAGTGGGAGCACGCGGCCTACGAACAGCAAACCCGCGTCAGTGTCGATGCCCCCCAAGTCCGGATCAGCGATATCGAGGGAGACACCTTGAAGATTGCCGTGTCCCACGTGTCGGCCCGCGACCTGGCCGAGTGGGCGCTGCGCTTTCCCCTCTGGCAGCGCCTTTTGGCTGTTGGTCCGAGTGGGTCTCTGGTCCTCCGGGGTCCGGAAGCCGACGACTTTTGGCGGGAAGAGATGCCGGCACTGGTCAGCTTGGGCGTCAAGATTGAGCTGCCGTCGGCGTGGCGAAACCCGCGGCTGAGGCTTCGCGGCCAGTTGCAGGGCGATCGAGCCGCCCGCACCGCCCATGTGGGATTAGAGCAGATTGTCGAAGTGGACTGGCAGGTGTTGCTCGGGGATCAGCCCATGAGCATGAAGGAACTGGAGACGTTGGTGCGGGCGTCGACGCCCCTGGTGCGGTTGCGCGGTCAGTTTGTGGTGATGGACGAAGAGACCCTCAAGGAAGCGCAGCGCGCTTACGATCGGGCAAAAAAGAGCCGTGTGAAGATGGCTGATGCGCTGCGCTGGGCGGTGGGCGGCGACGACGGAGTCGAGGTGGTGTCCTCGGGGCAGGTGTATCATATGCTCGCCCAGCTGACTGGGCCGTATGAGGCTCCGTCGGGTCCATTAGCAGTGTTTCAGGGTGATTTGCGCCCCTATCAGCAAGAAGGGGTCGATTGGCTGGTGCGTCGCATGCGGGCCGGAGTCGGGGCCTTGCTGGCTGACGACATGGGTCTGGGAAAGACGGTCGAGGTTATCGCGGCGCTGACTCGTCTGCAAGAGGAAGGTCTCTTGACGGGTCCGGTTTTGATTGCCGCACCTCTCTCGGTGGTAGGCAACTGGGAGCGGGAGTTTGCCCGCTTCAATCCCACCATTCGGGTGGGGAGCCATCTCGGCACAACCCGGGCTCAGGGCCCCGATGTGGTCGACTGGATAGCCGGGCATGAGGCCATCCTCACCACCTATGACGTGCTGTTGCGGGACGTGGAGTGGCTGCAGACGGTGGAATGGCTGGGGGTCGTGGCGGACGAGGCTCAACAGTTGAAGAATCCCGGCACCAAACGGGCGCGGGCTATGCGCCGCATTCCGGCCCACTGGCGGGTGGCGCTGACCGGGACGCCGGTGGAAAACCGTCTGCACGACCTGTGGGCGGAAATGGAGTTTTTGAATCCCGGATATCTTGGCAGCGAAAAGGACTTTCGCCAGCGATTCGAGCGAAACGGGGATGGCGCCTTGGCCGATTTGAAGCGGCTTCTGGCGCCGTTCGTGCTGCGGCGCATGAAGACAGATCCCACTGTTATGCCCGACTTGCCGGAGAAGGTGGAGATTCGGGAATGGACCCTCCTCACCCCGGAGCAAATTGCCCTCTATCAGGCGGTGGTGGACACGTTGTTTCGGGATGTGTCGGGCAGCATGACCCGCATGGCCCGGCGGGGGGCGATTGTCGCAGCGTTGACTCATTTAAAGCAGGTGGTGGACCATCCGGCTTTGTACCTGCACCAGAGTGGGCCTATCAAGGGGCGTTCCGGGAAACTGGAGCGGCTTGAGGAACTGTTGAGCGAGATATTGGAGGCCGCAGAACGCGTGGTGGTATTCAGCCAATATGTGGCCTGGGTTCAGCTTTTGGCCCCCTATCTGCGCCGCCACTTTCATGTCCCCGTATTAACCTTCCACGGGTCCTTGCAAAAAACGGAGCGGGATGCGGTCATTCAGCAGTTCACGGCCAAGGATGGCCCGCCCATCCTGCTGGCGTCGCTGAAGGCGGGCGGCGTGGGGCTGAACCTGGCGTCCGCGCAGCATGTCATCCATTACGACCGCTGGTGGAATCCGGCTACGGAGGACCAAGCCACTGACCGGGTGTGGCGCATGGGGCAGACATCCTTAGTGACGGTGCACAAGTTTGTCACCCGCGGCACCGTGGAGGAGCGCATTGACGCCTTGATTCAGGAGAAGCGGCAGCTTTCAGCCCGGCTTCTGTCCGGGGCCGAGGTCTCGGACGGCTGGGTATCAGAGCTCTCCAATCGGGAGCTGCGGGAGTTGGTGGAGTTGAGGGAAAGCTTATGGATCGAATCGTAGAGCGCTTTTTCGCGGGCGTGGCGGAAATTCTGGGAGCCGACCAATGGTCGCTGCTGGCATCCTTGGTTCCCAGCGAAATGCAGGGATTCGGGGGACTATTGCGGGGCGCCTTCACGGCCAACGTCGCGACGGCCGTGTCGGTGCGGCTGGCTGTTGAGCCCTGGTCCACGGATGAGCGGTGGGAGGCCATGGTACGGGGGCGGGAATTGGGTGAAAGAGCCTTCTGGCCCTGGCTGGCCGATGGTGGACTGTGCCGGATTCCCTATGTCACGCGGCAATTTGAGAGTCAATGCAGCCAATGCGGCGAGGGCCCTTGCGTGCATGGGGCGGCGCTCACGTTTCATTGGCTGAACCGTGTCCTGGAGCGGCCGGCGCTGCTTTTGCTGCTGTTAAACCGCCGTGGGCTGAACCGCTATACCAACCCTAATGCGCAGCCGATTGCCCGTGTCCCGGCCGTGCTGGGCACCAACCTGGACCGGACCAAGAAGGAACTGTTGGCCATTATCGAAGCGGCCCAGAAGGCGGCCGGCGCCGAGCGGGACAATTTGTTCGGAGGGGGTGATGAGGCTGCATATCATGGCGACCGGCCTTAGCGGGGGCATCGGCGAGGCCCTCGAATTACGGACCAAGAACCACCCCGAGTGGCGTGTAACGCGGCTTTTGCGGAGGCCCAGCGGGCCAGCCGACATCGCCTTTGATGTCACCTGGAGTGAAGGGCGCATCGCCCAAGCGCTCGAGCCTGTGGGACCGGTTGATGTGCTGGTGGCGCTG
>JAJZAN010000036.1 GCA_021799435.1 Bacillota bacterium
AAAACAGATCGCCCATGGGATTAAAAGAACTGAAAGGGACCGCTATCCGGGCATACCTGGGTGGATGACCACCAAGAATGGCGGGAGTCTGACGGAATTGCTTCGTCCCTTGACGGAATTCAATTTTCTTTTTGCTACGGAAGACGAGCTATATGCTGCCTTGTGCCATTGGGATGAGTATCAATGCCCGTAGTGGGTCTTACAGAATGATTGGCCCTGCTGCCGGCAGGACTTTTTCTTTGCGGAAGGGGTAATGTGAGATGACACCTGAAGCGATTCTTACGGCGATGCGCCGGCGGCGGCAGTCCATTCATGCTACCCGAGCTGATATCGCTCGGATTGTGGAGGCCCGTCGGACTGGGGATTGGGCGCCGGTCTACCAAAGCCGGCTGTACCGACTTTACAGTGCCGAATACTGCGAACTATTGGAAGTGACAGATCAGTGATGGCCCTGCCGCCAGCAGGGCCTGGCGAGTCTTGAGGTGATTAGTGATGTCTACATTTCCACTTACCCCCGGGGATGTCCGCCAAGTCGCGGAATGGACGCGCGAAAAGAACGAGGCGCTGGCCTTTCTCGACCGCTGTGAAGCCCTGATTGCCGAAACCCCTGAGGACAACTCGTTTTTCGGGACCTCCCCCGTTGAGGTACGCCACCCACACGAGGAGGTTGTCAGTGGGTTTGTCAAACGGATCGCCGAGATGCTGGCTGACCACTATCAATGCAAGGTGGAAACCTGGGACGTATTAAAAGAACAGCCGCGCGACTGTGATGCGGAAAAAGTTCTGGAACTGGGGGCTCAGCAGCTCAACGGCCAGTCCGTTGGTGAATCGGCGCGGGCGCAAATCAAGGCCGACTTGGCGCGGCATACCCGCAGTTCGTGGTCGCTTAATGGCCGCAAAGTGACAATCCACAGCTTGCTCTATTTCCAGGAATCATCGTGGGACCACGAATACAATTTGCCGCATGGTCAGCTTACGCCGCTGGTGAATGCCCTGGCATGCTGGGCTACCGGCGCCCTGTACGCCGATTGGCGGCTGTGGTCGATCATTCAGCCGCGGTCTCATTACGCCACGGCGGAGGAATGGTTCCGCGTCCATCCAACACCCGTGACGGCGATCGAAGGCCTCCGCTACTTTAAGAATGGGCGGGTCGACATTATCTTTGCTACCGCCGAGCAGGCCCGCGACTTCACCGCGCAGTATGGAACGGCGGTGTCCGCCTGAGCGAGCAGACCGACGCCATGCCCCGGGCTTCCCGCCCGGGGCTTTGTCTATGTGAGTTTACGGGTACAGAGCATGGCCGGATAGCTCAAATGGTAGAGCGCCCGCTTCGTAAGCGGAGGGTTAAGAGTTCGAGTCTCTTTCTGGCCCCCATTTTTCCGTCTGTATTATCTGCGGATCTTTCTTTGAAATGAGGCGACCGTTCATGATGTGGTTCAGCGTAGAACCTGGGATGTTTCTGATTATCGCCACACTCTTTCTCCCGAAGTTCGTCCGGTGGCGCAAGATTGCGGGAAGTGAGGTGCCAACCGAGATAGCCGCGATCGCTGAGGACTTGCAGCGGATCACAGGGGTCTCTGCTCAGGTGCAGATTGCGGACGTTTACGGAGCCCAAGCGGTTTGGCCGAACACCATTCTGATCTCTCCGCGCCATGCCGCGTCGCCCGGCGTCGACGGGGTGCTTGCTCACGAATGGGCACATCTGGCCTTGCGCCACACCCGGAAAATGCAAGGCATGATTGCGGCCTTTACAGGACTCTGGTGGGCAATGGCCGCGTTCTTCTGGTCTCACCCAATGCCACGAGCCGCGCTTTGGCTCGGCCTGGTGTTCGGGATACTACCGGTGGTTGTGGTAGCCGTGAGCCGCCATCATGAATGGCAAGCCGATGCGTTCGTCGCCGAATGCGGTCTGTTCTATGCCATCGCGCTTAAAGGCACGCTGCTGTTCGAAGCGGAGCTGCATCCCGACTCGCGTTACGGGATTGTGCGGGCGATCAGCACTCATCCACCGCTTCTCGCCAGGGCCGCGCGCCTTGAGGTGTTAATCGAGGCTGTAACAGCGGCGGGCATCCGACAAAGACGGAACGAAGGACGATGCGAAGGAGGAATAGTCAAATGATCGCACGGGACTGTCCGCAGTGTCATACGACCGGCGTGCCTATTTACGATGGGCACGCATTGCGATGCGGCCGGTGTCAGGCAGCGATGGGCTGGGCGTACCAACGGTCGATGCGACAACCCGCTCAACCCATTGCCGCGCCGGGTCAGGGGTTCTTGACGTTGGATGGCACGGCACTGACGGTACAAACGAATGTGCTCGACAATCCCTACCTCGATCCGGCTTTGCAAGGCCAAATCCACGACGTCGTCGAGTTCAACTGGCACTTTCGGGTGGCGATGCAAAAGCCCAGTGTGCTCAGTCAATCGGTGCTGAAGTTCCTGCTGAAACTGGGTGATACCGAGTCGAGCATCAAGACCGCGATCCGTGACACGTTAGCGGAAGCCAACATTCCCTGGGATTCAATGCCGCCTAATCTCTTTGGGCATCCGAATGAAAGGCCCTCGTTGCAGGTTTACGCGCCGCCCTCCGGCCGCGCGCATTTTTGGGTGAACTGGTTTCTCAATGGATTGACCAGTCATGAAGAGGCTTTAGCCTATCTGAACCGCGCAACATTGACCGTCGGCTTACTGGGCTTCCTTCAGTTGGAGCCGCTGCCGCCTTCATAATGAGAGGAGCATGATCATGCCGGAAGATCCTTACGCTCGCTTAGCGTTTCAGAACACTGCCGCAGATGCCGATCCGAATCTGACTTTTAAGGTGCTGGTGGACGATTCGTCGACCGAGAACTACGCGAAGGCCAAAGCGGAAATCGCTGCCGAAGGCTTTGTTCATGAGGTGGACCTGGGCATTACCGGGCCGCAGATGGTCCACCTGTTCGTGGACGACTATGGCGCAAGGCGCATCCATGACGCGGATAATCAGGCGTCGCTCGAACAGCTGCGGGCGATAAATGAAATGGTGGTCGCGATGCGGGATCTCGGACTCGTTTAATCGATTTACTTATTTCCTGAATGGACTGGCACGTCATTCCTTCGAAAACGTCCTAGCCGCAATGAGAGAACGCATCCCCGCCATTGGCGGGGATTTTTTTGTCTCATCACGACCTCGGAGGTGTTGCATGTGAATCAACGTCCGCGCGTCTTCGCGCTCATCGTGACGGCCGTACTAAACGACGAGGATTACACGGATCCCCAGGATTTATCGGAAATCGCCACGGTGTTCGACGGCGCGTTGTCCCGCGGCGTGCGTGGGCTGAATGATCTAACGGTTTTTGAACTCGCCGCAGATGATGTGCCAAACGGCCCTGTATGGGCTGAGGTGCAGGAGGATGCTCAGCAGCAGCTCCAAAAATTGTCCGCCAGCCACGGGCGGGATGGGAACAAAGCCTGAGTCTCAGCCCCGCGCCCCGCGGGGCTTTGTTTTTATCAATCTTAAACAAAGGATGTGATGGGTTTGTCACTCGCCTTACACGGTCAATTTCTGACCATCGAACGGGAGTTGAATCAGTCTCACTTGGAGCGTCCGGATGTCGTGCGCAGCCTTTTGGTCGCGCTGTTGGCCCGGCAGCACGTCATTTTGCTGGGACCGCCCGGAACGGGTAAATCACGGTTGGTTCGGGACTTGTGTCAGCGCATTGTGGGGCGCTTCTTCGAATGGCAGTTGACGCGAATGTCGACTCCTGAAGAGATTTATGGTCCCATCTCGCTCCAAGGGCTTCAGCAGGACCGCTACCGTCGGATTGCGACCGGGAAGTTGCCCGAGGCGGAGATCGCGTACCTGGATGAAACCTTTAACGGGTACGGCAACGATTCCTTGAATTTCGGGCCATAAGCAATTCCCAGACGGGGCTACAGTGAATTGATTTTCTCCAGGATCTTTTTCCTGCTGGGATTCGTGTACATCAGTGTGGTATGAATGTTACTGTGTCCGGCAATTGCTGCGACTTCATGGACATTTAATCCTTTCTCCAGTGCATTCGAGCAAAAGAAATGTCGTAAATCATGGGGAGAAATCGGTGGGTGAATACCCGTTCCTTCGCTGTACTTGACGAAGAATTTAAAAGCCGTGATCCGTGAGAGTTGTTGACTCCGGTTGCTCAGAAACAGGTAGGGACTGACATGGGCCAAACCGTATTGGCCCCGCTCCTGCTTCATATAATCACGGATCAACCGAACCAATTTATCGGACAAGAAAACTGTTCGAGTTTTGTTTCCTTTGCCGCTGCGAACAACCAATTCCCTCGATTCTAAATGGACATCGTGCAATTCGAGATGCAACGCCTCACTAATTCGCAATCCTGTGTAAGCCAGTAAATTCACGAGCGTATAGTCCCGCTTGTTTTGGCTTTCCAACACGGACTGAATAAAACGCTGCACTTCTTGTTCCGTATGTATTGCAGGAGACGCATACTGTTGTTGGATCTTTTTCTTATCATTCTTGTGAATGACGATGGTTGATTGAATTCCTTCGGACACAAGATATTCATTCCACGTGTGAAGACCCGCCATGCGGACATTGAAGGTCGCCGCACTGACGGTTTGCCGATTCAAATCCTCTTTGTATTCCGCCACGTTTTCGGCAAACAACTGGGAGGGGGCTTTACCGTATCGAGTGGAAAACCAAACCATGTACTTGGTTACGGATGTGATGTAAGACGTTATCGTGTTCTGGGATTTTCCCTGGACGACCAGGTGCTCGCGGAATCCCTGCAGCACGGGATCGCCGAATAAATTATGTTTCATGGGAACAACGCCGCCTTTATATCAATTATGTTTCATTACACCGTCCTATTATAGCGCACCGACTGTATGAATGAAACATAAATGCTATTATGTTTCTTTGCTTAAGATAGCGTCGGTGTCCCCTCTTGAACAATCGGCACATCAAATGCGAGCTCCGGTGGCTGACGATTGGGGTCAATCCGATATTTCCCAAACCGGTTGACGTGGGCCGTCAGGTAGGGACTCAGATCTGAAATCACCTCCTCATCATACGAATTTCCTTGTAACGTGTAGTCGTGAAGCACACGACTTAAGGCAAACACGTTGTAAAAGATGAGACAGTTAGAAACTAAGTGGTTGTATTTGATGATTTTCCGCTGTTTTTCCCGGTCGTTTTCTCCGATCATGCCGTCCCCGCCGAAAAACATCCATTTGGTAAAGCCGTTGAACGCCTCACTTTTGTTGGTGGCTTCTTGAATCGTACGCCGCAACTCTTCGTCCGCCAGATACTTCAGTAAAAATCGTGTACGAATGACATTCCCTAACGCCTGGAATGCTTGGTACAAGCGGTTTTTTCGGCTGTAGGTCCCCAGTTTGTTTAAGATGGTCGAGGGCGTAATGCGACCGGCTTTGATCGACATGGCTACTCGAAGCATATCCGGAAGGTGGGTTTCAATCAGTTCCCAATCGATCGGCGCGGAAGAAAACAGTTCATCGATATGCTGATACTTTGCGTCCTTGCTCGGTCGATAAAGGTCCAGATCATGCCAATTCCGGATCCGCGGCATGAGTTCAATCCCCAGCAAAAAGGAGAGGCCAAAAATCGGAGCACTTTGGCCTTGGGTGTCCGCGTGTAAAATATCCGGCTGAATATCAGATTTATTGTGGATGAGAATGTCCAAGATGTAGATCCCTTCCCAGACACCGCAGGGAATAAAATGACTGAATAATGCAATGTAGGTGTCCGACACGTGGTAATAACCGATTCCCCCGTATCCCCCGTACCGAATGTGATATTCCGAGAGTAAGTTCTGTTCATAGAGGTCCCACTTAGTCCCGTCGGCCGAGGCGCGTTCGCCGGTTCCCCAATATTTTGGAAGGAGAAATTTGTTGTAGGAGTTGAGAACATAGCGGATGGCCTCCTCCAAATTCTCTTCCGTGACGTGCCTTTGATTGATCCATGCGATTTGTTTTCGATCCATGGTTCCCAAAGACCGCGCCGTTTGGGTCGGTCCCAGGTTGCATCCGTAACAGAACACCGTGGTGAGATAGCGCTGGTCCGGGTCTTCGAGCTTGGCGTCATGGCCCGAGATGGGACCGAAGAACCGTGTCCAATTCAACCAGTATTCGGTATCCGCCAGCATGTCCAGGATGTTGATCGGTTCCAAATTGTCGGCAATGTATCGTTCCAAGGCCTTTAGCCCTTCCGGAGCCGACTTCGCTTTCAATTTCGTGACCACCGCTTGGCCGTTTTCGATGCGTACCTGTTTGTTTTGTGGGAACGATAAATCGGTGTCATTGGCTACTCGTGCTAGGTCGGATCGAATGCATTCCCCAAAAGACGATCTATTTGAAGGCAAACCAGCCTGGTCACAAAATGCCTCAACGCCTTGCTCGTACTCCTCCCACGAGATCAATTGTTCGCGATAATCCGCATATTTCTCGCTGCCTTCAATACACAGATCCCCGGATTTGAGCTCCCGCATGACGTGAGTAAACACACACACTTCAAAGTGTCGGCGGTTGATTTCTTCCGGCATGGATTTTCTCTTACGTTGAGGGCTAATCCACCGCCACCAAGAATCCGGTACCCACGAGAGATCTACCAGGGGGACTCTTTCTGACTCATCTTTTCCCGATCCCTTCTTGACCATTTGGACGGTCGGAACCCAATCCGCTCGTGAGTGCTGATGGGATTGTAAGAAGGTAATGGCTTGCTCCATCAAGGTATCCTGGCTCGTGGAGCGCAGTCGAATGGAGTGGAGAATTTTAAACAAGGTGGCTCGATGACTCTTGTAGTGTCGCCAAAGAAATGGGTAATAGTTGTTGCCCGCATAACCCAGGTGGGATTCACAGTCTTCTAAAAGAGTCGCTGTTCGGTCACCAATGACATTTTTCAATGCCTCTACGCGTTCTTCGGCACTGCCTTCGGTTTGATAAGCCGTGAGAAAATCCCGGAGCGTCGCCACGAGTTCATCGGTACGCTTTTGCTGCTGAGATCGATACTGTTCCAAGGACTGTTTGCCTTTGGTGTGAATACGCATCATGCGCTTGATCAGCATTTCGCCGATATTGTCCTTGACTGTGGTGGACTGGACAAAAAGGAGTGCGATCGCGAGTGCATATCGTTTGTTCGGCTCCATCTCCAACATCCGTGCGGCATCTAACGTTTTCGCTTCCGCTGCCATTTGCTTGATCTTTCGCATGGAAACCCCCTGGAGCGCTTGCAATCCGGTCGTCTTGGTGCTGAGCCATCGATCATGGGAAACCAGATCTTTCAAGTGGGTTAAGGTGGGATTCCCCGCATCCTGTTTGATTCGATGCCACGGAGTATAGGGGGATTGGGCAGTGGTCTGGAATAAATCATCCACGGCTTTGATGGCGTCCGTATCCAGTGACTGAGAGATATTGTGATAAAGTTCTCGGTATGACTGGGCATAAATGTGACGGGCAGCCTCGGCCAATGTATTGAACGCGGGCAACTCAACATTTTGTTGGATCAGTTTTTCCATCGCGACATTGACCAAGTCGGCCGGCTCATCTTTCACTAACGCCACCTCAGCCATGGCATTGACCATGATTTGTCGGGCTTCCCGATCAAAAAATCGTATACCCAGGTAATCTCGAATCAATGCCCGGTGACGCTTATGCGTACCGGATGCGTGGTACTTGTTCCAACCGTCCGAAGACCGTAAAGGAATTCCCGCACACTGGGCAATATGATCCATGATGACCTCCGGAATCTCGGTAAGGGGCACGAAATACCCAAGCCGTTGGGATATTTTCAGCAGGACCAAGAGACCCAGGTGGGCCACATCGCCTCGAGTGTTCTGTTCCGCCCATATCAGTTCTTCGGGAGTAGGAGTATATATTTCGTTTAACTCTTTTTGTGAGTAGCTGCTTTTCAGTCTCGGATAAGCCGTTTCTCGAACACTGGGCAACTCTTTCACCCCCTTTGCCGACCGAACCCGCCAGTCAAAGCCGCAACTAAACCGGGAGATTCTATGTCGACTCGTGTCCAGAGAAGTAAACTTGTCGACATTCTAAATCCCGCAAAACCGCAATATGACGCCGTCCCCACTCACCCTGTCAGCAACGTTAGTTCCGAACCGTGGAACTAACGTTGTTGACACGACGGTCTATACTTACGGCGCAGGAAGTCCGAAGTCAGCCTATGAATGCATTGGTCTCCAGAGTTCTGCGCTGATACGAGTCGGTTGGAGTCTCTTATTTCCCCGTGCGACGGTTAATCACTTGGCGGCGGTGAATCCCGGAAGGTCCGCTGCCGCGATGAGTGTTCGGCACGTGATATGCTCTAAGAGGATGTTGGCGCTAATACGTCTCCATCCATAGCAGCGCGACGGACTTCTTCGGCCCTCCGCCCCCACAGGGTTCCGGCCACGATAAGCGCACCTCCAATTCCCGCCACTACCGATAAGGCTTCACCCCCGACGACGGCGAACACCGCTGCAAAAGCTGGCTCCAGGCCAAGCAACAAGGCGGCCCGCGCCGCGGAGGTGTGTTGAATACTGACCATTTGGACGACAAATGCCACGACCGTGCCAAAGACGCCTAAGTAGGCCGCGATCACCCAGAACAGTGGAGCATGGAGAACGGTCATGTTGTGGCTAGATGAGGTTGTGAGCACGCTCGCAACGCCACAGATCAGGAACACGGTGGTGAACTGGATCCCGTTCAATGCAATGATATCCATACGGTCGACCGGGACCCACCGCTTCGTCACGGTCATTTGGGTCGCGCGCAGGGCAGCGGCAATCAAGATTAGTCCGTCGCCGAGATTCAACGTGAACGGGCCTCCGTGCACGGACGTTACGAGCACGGTGCCCAAGACCGCCATCGCCATGGCTCCTATCAAGGGCCAGCGGATGCGATACCGTAGTAAAAGCGCCTCAACCCACGGAACCATCACTACGTTCAGGCTGATGAGAAACCCCGCATCGATCGCCGTGGTATGCTTAACGCCAAACGTTTCCGTGACAAAGATCCCCGCGAGAAACGCGCCGAGGCCCAGACCAGTGATCAGCGTCTGTCGGGTGGCCCGGCGTACATGACGCCAACCGTACACGTTGAAAGCGATCGCGGCGATGCCGAATCGAGCCGTGAGAAACCACAAAACCGGTGCGGCGATCACCACGGTTTTCGTCGTAATGTAGCTGGACCCCCACACAATGGCCACCAGCACTAAGAGTAGGTCCATGAGACCCGCCCGGTGTTTACGGGTTTGCGATGCATCTGATGTCATTCACCGGCCTCCACCGCAAAGGGAAGCGGCTCAAAGGTGGGCAACCCTAACCCGCGGAACGCCTGGAGTCGACGACTATCGCGCACGGCGAACGCTCGCTGAAGCCATCGGTCATACCCATCGTATCGGGCCTCAAATCCCGTCCGCGCGTGGGCCGCGAGCGCGTTATCAACAAGAATGAGGTCGCCGGGATCCAACACCACGCTGACGGTCTCCTGTAACAAGTATCTCTTTAATAGGCGGAATGACCAATCCGCTTCCGGACTCAGAGGTTCCATCAAGAAGAAGTCGATCGTCATATCCGGATCGAGCACGTGACCCGTTAAAATGGGTAGTGTCCGACTCCATGCGGCCCCGAAAGACGACGACGCTCGGATCCTAAAGAGCGGCCGTCGCAGGATTTCGATGGCATGATTCGGCAGTTTGGGCAAGACACGGCGGATACAAGCTGTCGCGGTCTCGGCTCGATGGTCATGATCGGGCCGTAAACCCAACAGCGCCACGTAGTCGGGGCGATAGGGATGAAATCCGTCTTCCGTATGAAATTCGAGGTAGGCCGATCCCGTATTCTCTTGCGTGTCTTCCTTCCCCTGGACGGGGATCACATCCTGCACGAGCGCCCCGTCTTTTTCGTCCGCATAACATAAAAGTTCTCCCAGCACCGACATGATCGTGAGCAAGACCCCTTCACTGACCCGGGTGCCTTTCTCAGGCGACGGACGGCCATCTTGAGGGGTCGGCGGTAAGGCTGCGTCTATTGGCAGGCCGCGAAACAGCAGTGTGCCGAATTCATTGGAGCGGGCCCGGAAGTCCAAGAGAATGGAGACAAGCCGGGACGGCAATCGGGACGCGGCTTGTTGTGCCCATGTTAAAATTTCTGGCGTAGGATTAAAGACATCAAACAGGGGGAGTTCCTCGACTACACCAGCCACAATCTCCCGTTCTTCAGCCGACAAAACGAGCGTCGGCACAAGACCTACGGAGTGTGTAGATGTCATCATGTCACGCGGTTCGAATTGTATTGCCATGGTATTCATTCCTCCTATTCGTTGCCCACCGTTCCAATGCGGTATTGACGAGCCAGAGAGCGATAAAAACTTTCAAGGGTGTAGGGTTGGAATTCGTCCGGAAAGGTTGGGATGGCTCCGGCGTGTAAGGAATCCGGCGCACGCCGCGCCAAGCAAAACGCCCCTTGATGGGATACGGACCACCGTACCTCGCCAGTAATCGGACGGTTTAGATTCTGAATGGCCAAATCCAGGCTCTGTTTGAGCGGCGAAAACCAACCGCCGAGACAGACGTGCCGGGTCCATTCGTCGTCCAGCGTGCGTTTGATCCGAAGTTCCTCCCTTGCTAGGATCTGCTCTTCAAGCAACGCGTGGCTTTCAAGAATCAGGTGGGCTGCCGGCGCTTCTCGGAGTTCGGGATTCTTGACGCCAAACACACCGTCTTCTAATCCTACAAAGCGCCCAATACCATAGGGCCCAAGCAATTGATTCAAATGGTCGATCAATTGCGAGAGAGGATAGGGGACACCATCGACAGCGACAGGCTGCCCTTGCTCGAACGCGATCGTAACGACGATCGGTGGCTTCTCCTCCATGCGCGTCCACGCAAACACCGATTCCACCGGAATGTCGATCGCGGGGTCCTCTAACGAATCGTTTTCGATCACCCGGGCCCAGAGGTTTTCATCAATGGAGTGCGTCTGATGTAAGGTCCGCGGTGGCGCGATGCCGCGGTCGGCGAGGTATTGCGTCTTGGCTTCCCGTGAAATGTAATCGCCAAAACCGGGACACAGCAGATCCAACCTAGGGGCCAAGGAAAATATGGATAAGTTGACTCGGGCTGCGGTATTTTGATAGGGCGTGGCACTGTGGACGATCAAGGTGTGACCACGCTCCGTAGCCAGCCGTACGGCCTCCTGGGCCATCAGCGGCCGGGTAAAACTCGACGACAGGGGAAAGTTGCCATTGTATCGAGCGTTGGCTCGAATACCCGCTGCCAAAAACTCGTCAGCCAGCCGGTCCCGCCCATCAACCACAATGAGGTCAAGCCCGTACGACTTGACCTCTTCTAGGCTCGGCAAGGCTGATTGTCCCACATTCACCGTGAGCGCGGTCACCGCAATGTCCATATCCCGTAGCCTCTGAGCAGTATAGAGACTGTCGAGGCCGCCCGAGTATAATAAGACAGCGCCTGTCACGGAACGGTCGACGTCCGCAAACGTGGAGAGAACACGCGACATTTTATCACCCCTTTACGGAGTAATATACTAATATATTTGGTAGATTTTAGGCAACAAATAGGAGGTAGATTGGTGATGCCAATTCCACCACGCATCCCACCGGTCCCGCAACACTCGTCGAAATCGTATGCCATGGAACTGCTTCAGCGTTGGATTATTGACGGCACCTTGGGAGACGGGGAGCGGATATCCGATGCGGTCATCGCCGAAGCGCTGGGCATTAGTCGCACGCCCGTCCGCGAAGCGTTACTCATTCTGGAAACGCAAGGGTTCGTTGAGATGCGGCGTGGGCGCGATACCCGTGTCCGCGCTGTGCAGGCGCGGGATCTTTATCAACTGTATCCGCCCCTAGCCGCCTTGCAACGAGCTGCAGTCCGGTTGGCCTTGCCCAGAATGACCTCGCGCATCCTTGACGAGCTCCGAGAAATCAATGGCCGCTTTGCGGAGTCTCTCAAGGAGCATGATGTCTTCAAGGCCATGGAGCATGACGAAGAGTTTCATGACCTCATTGTCGAGACGGCCGAGAACCATTATATAACCGCCTTCGTCGGGACTTTGCAACTTCACATTCGACGCTTGAAGTATCGATTCTTCACCCACGCCTTGCCTGGCGATGCGTCCGTTCTAGAGCATGAAGAGCTGATTCGTGCTTTCGAAACGAAAGACCTCGATCGCCTAGGAACAGTGATGGAGGCGAACTGGCTACGGCCGATGTATGACTTGGCTCAGGCCCTCGACATAGACGATATAGCATCTAGCGAAACGGCAGGCCCGCTTCTGTAAAGGGGCTTGTGGACCCGCAAATAGTCGGCGACCGAAACCTGTTTGCCGTCACGGAGCACGGCGCAGCAAGGACGGCGGCAGAAGGAGGGAGGGGAGCGTTCGTGAGCGAACGGCTGAGGAAGCGACTTAACGGAACATTCTGTCCAAATTGCCGATAGGCCGGGGTTGAAGGCCGCCATGCCTTGGTCGAGGACGGTCACTCAAGCCGGTGAAAGACGTGCTGCTTCGCCTGAATGGACTAACGCGCTAACGGCCGTCCGCCCGCCAAGGGGTGGGGACATTGGATCCCGTCGGCAAACCAACACGACCGTCGTTGTGCCCCACTCCCCAGAGTGAGTCGCAGCTGCGTCTATGTGTTACATTGGGCAGTCGGGGTGTGCAGCGGAACAACCCCTTATAATTCGTCGGCGGATTTACTTGTCTTATGGTCCTATGGCCCGAAATTCAAGGAATCGTTGCCATACCCCATGATGGGCAACCCTTGCCTCAGGGTCCGCACTATGCCGATTGGCTCCTGCCCATCGTACGCGCCGTGGAGCGCGTGTTGATTCCCGGGGGTGTCTTGGCGCTGAACCTCAACGGGCAGGCTGCGTGGACCTTTCCCGAGGAAGTCGTGGTCCGGGTGCCACGTGAGACGGGCCTCGTCTTGCACGAGCGGGTGTGTTGGGTAAAAACCAATGCCATTCCCGTCGGGCGCCGAGAAAGCCACCTCATTCCCGAATGGGAACCGATCTGGGTCTTTCGGAAAGGACCATCCTTGGCGTTTTTCGGTCGTGACGACATCCGCCGTCCGTATTCGGAGGCCACTCAGCGCCGGGCAGCACGAGGCTACCTGCATCGCGGCCGCCACGGCAACCATCGGACGCAAGCTCATCCCTATGTCCGACGCGACAAGCCCGAATTCATCCATCCGTTGGGCCGTGACGCGAGCAATGTCCTGGTTGCGGCGCCGGAACAGTCCCCTAAATATCCGCACCCGGCGCGGTTTCCCGAAGCGCTGCCCGCATTCTTCATCGCGGCCTATTGCCCACCCGGTGGGACGGTGCTCGACCCTTTTGCCGGCAGCGGCACGACATGCGCGGCCGCAATGCGGCTAGGACGACATTCGGTGGGCATCGAGCGCAATCCGGCTTACGAATGGATGATTCATGACCGTTGCCAGCAACCCAGCTTCGTCTTCGCGGAGTAACGTGCCGACCGTCACACAGAAGGGAGGGAAGAGACCATGGCCGCCCCGATCATCGACTGGTGTCATCTCTGGCAGGCCGAATTCGCCGCGCGCTTCGACCAACCCGTCGTCTTGGATGCCCGCCAATCCATTCCTCGCGAGCTCATCATCCCGCTCTACGTCTGGATGCGCCAAGATCCGGCATGGACTGCTTCGCGCACCGCTCTTCGCATGGGCCTCGACGAGATGACCCAGAGCGCGGTCGACACCTTGATCGCCCGGAAATATCCGACCTATGTGCTGCCGCAATGGGGCACCGCCGAGGGCGGTGGCTGGACATGACATCACAACGCGACGCCGCGTCAGGCGGAAGGCTTCTTGACACCCTCTCGCTCACCCACGGGCTGATCATTCGGCCACCGTGGGTGGATCGCATTTTGGACGGGCAAAAGACCTGGGAAATTCGGGGGACCAACACTCAGACCCGGGGGCCTATTGCTCTGATTCAAAGCGGCTTGGGACGCATTGTCGGGGTGGTGCAGCTGGTCGACGTCCGACGTCTAACCATAGACGAATTTCGCGATGGGGCCGAGCATCACGCTATCCGGGATGCGGTCCAGCGCCCGTTGCCGTATCCCACTTGCTACGCATGGGTCTTCCAAGACCCGATTCGCTTGCCACAGCCCATCGCCTATACGCACCCGCGCGGGGCGGTACGGTGGGTCCGATTTCGACCGCCGTTGGCGGTCCCACCATCTTACCTTTGAGAGGAGATCCATCCATCATGAACTCGATCGTTAATCCGCGGCGCCCCGGGAGATCCCGCCTACTCACAACTCTCGCGCAACAGGAGACCGAACGCGGCCTGCGCGTGTGGCTCCGGCTATTCCTAACCATGGCGCTGGCGGCGTCCCTTGTCTGGTTCACCGCCCACCCGTTCGGTGATACAGTCCCGCCAATCTATCGGATCGGCTTTCGCTCCGGTTGGATCATAGCCAGTCTTCTCATGCCCGTACTGGCTATTCTCTACGGACTCACGACGTCCTATCACAGTGCCGGCCGGCACTGGTTCATCGCCGGTATTCTCATGCTCACCGGCACGGCCCCCGTCAATCTCAGCCGCCACTTTCTGCATCCCCTGACCGCAGGGCATTGGACGCTCACCGGCAGTCAAATCGTCATCGTGATCCTCGGTGCGTTCCTGGCGCTAGCGATGCAAGTGGCTCTACTGGCTGTGATACGGTCGGTCGTCGCCCTCATGGGCATAGCACCAGCATGGGGAGCCCGCCGCTTATTGCGGCGCCGGGACCACTCTCCCAGCGCATCCTAACGACCTATTGCACTTTCCGTTCCAATACTACCGACCTGTATCCCACACTTTCGAGGAGGTGTTGTTGAATTATGGCCACACGCGAATCCTTTCGCGACATCCAAGAAAACACGGCCGCGCTACGGCAAATTCCCCTGGCGACCGTCATTCCCATCGCCTTTCCCACCGCTGCGGGGCCCACCCCGGGTCAAGGCCGGGACGTCGTGCAATGGCAGCTGCCGGACGGCAGCAAGGTCAATGTGAAAACCACGGGGCAATCCGACCTGTACCGCGTCTGGAGCGGCCCGCAGGCTGGCCGCGCCGGCACCGGCGCCATCAACTTTCTCGTGGACCTCGGCGTCTGTCCGGACTTCCCGAGCGCCAAGGCGTGGCTTCAGGATGCGGTCCCCACCCTCACGCCGGCACGCCCACCGGCACCGCCACGCGAGACACCCCCGGCACCATTTCAGATGCCGCATTTCTATCGCAATCCCACCGAAGCGTGGCCCCTCATCGCGGACTATCTCACCGACGTGCGTCAGCTGCCGGCCCCCTTGCTCCGGACCGTGATCCATCACGATCCGCCCGCCATTTTGGCGGGCTGGGGTCCCAAGTACGGCCATTACCTCCTTTTTCCCTGCTGGGATCACAGCCAACCGCTCAAAGATAGTCACCCGACCGGGGCGATCTTGCGCTGGCGGCACGCCGATCACGATCCGGCGCCGGAATGGTTTGGCGGCAATCCGCGGCCGATGGCCCCGGGGAGTCACAAGCAAGCGGGGTGGTGGCAGATCGGCCCGGCCGACGCCGCCACCCTCATTATTACGGAGGCCCCCATCGATGGGCTCACCGTGGCGGCCAGCCTCCCGACCGTCACGGAGCGAACACCGGACCTTCCGGCCGGCGTGGCCATTTGTGCCTTGGGTGGCGAGGCGGGTTTTACGCCCCCGCAATTGGTCGGGCATCATCAGATTCTCATCGCGACTGACAACGACGCCGCTGGTGCCCGGTTTGCCGCCCAAATTCGTGCGGCCGCACAGCCCGGGCAAATTGTGGAGCGGGTGAGCCCCCCTGCGGGGTATAAGGACTGGAATGCCGTGTGGCAAGCCCAGCCGGCCTTGGCCCGGGTCACATGGGCCCGGGCGTTGGAGGCCTCCCGGGATCCCGAGGTGGAGGCAGAACGATGAGGCGGCCATCGCCTTCAGGGCGTTTCCGGACTGTCCAGAGACTGAGCATGGCAGCGCTTTTGAGCGCGGGCTTGCTGGCGGGATGTGGGATTGTCCACGCTGCATCCCATCCCGTAAGTCACCAGGCACCTCCGGCGGCGCTCACGTGGATCGGGGAGCCCCAAGCGGGCTTCCGCCCCTGGGCGGCCGCCCTGCGGCAAGCCAAGACCGGGGTCGATGTCAATGCCTATCTGCTGACCGACACGGCCTACGCCGACGCGCTCAAGCAGCTGGCACAGCGAGGGATAGCGGTGCGCGTGATTCTTGCGGCCAATCCCTACCATGATGCGACCGCCGTGGCCACCGAACGGCGTCTGTTCGCCGGCAGTCGGGTGCAGCTCCATTGGGCGCCGGCGCGCTTCGATCGGCCCTATGCGACGGATCATGCCAAGTATCTCGTGGTCAATCCGGGAACCCCGCATGCGCTGGCCATTATGGGTTCGCCGAACGGAACATGGAGCGCCTTTGGGGGGTGGAACGCGGAAGATGCTATTGAAACAACGGCCCCGGCGCTGACGCAGGCCCTCACGGCGGTGTTTCACGCCGATTGGACGGGCCGTTCCGTCGGGTCCGCCGTACGGCGGACGCTCGTGCTCTCGCCGGGTGCGACGGGCCCGTTAGTGCAGCTCCTACGGACGCCGGGGCCTGTCGCGATCGCCACTGAGGAGCTGGGCGACGTCCCCACCCTGTATGCCTCCTTAGCCGCTCATGGAGCCACCGGGCGGCTGCTCATTCCGCTCGACGCCACGCAATCCGCCAAAGCCCGACAGTGGCTGGCGGCCCTCGCCCGTGCGGGCGTACAGGTGCGCACACTGGCCACACCCTATGTGCATGCCAAATTGATGATCACCGCTCATCAAACCTGGGTGGGATCCCAGAACTGGTCGGAACCCAGCCTGATGAACAACCGGGAAGTGGGTCTCATCACCACCAACGCGGCCATCCATGCGGCCGCGCTGACGTGGTTTAATGGCCTTTGGCACCACGCCCACGGCCTACGTTGATGAATGATGAAAGGGGGCACGTCCCGTGACCCAACCGCAGACACCGCCACCGGCGTTTTACACGACGGCCGAGGTGGCCCGCATTCTGCGCTGTTCCCTGCGGACGGTGCAGAACATGATTCACCGCCAACAACTGCCGGCGACCATCATCGGCAAAAATCGCTACCGCATCCCGCGGAGTGCTCTTGAGGCACTCTTATACCCCGGGGCGGTCGACGAGGAGGCGACACCATGCGCTGGTACCTCTCAGCACCCATGACGGGTCTACCGGACCTCAACCGCCCGGCCTTCCATCGCGTGGCCGCGAGCGTCCGCGCTGCGGGCCATGACGCCCTCAACCCAGCGGAGCTCTGTCCTCCGGGCATTACATGGAAAGCGGCCATGCGCATCGACTTGGCCACCCTCAAGACCGCGCATGGGGTCATCTGCTTGCCCGGTTGGGAACGATCGCGCGGAGCCCGCATCGAAGTCTGGCTCGCTCGCAGACGCGGACTCCCCGTCTGGCAGTTCGGAGACTGGCTGCTGGCTTACGCGGCCTAACGGCCGCAGCACGATATCACGAGGAGGGATTGATTATGCGTTGCATTATTGCCGAAAAACCGAGTGTCGCGCTCGATATTGCCCGCGCCTTGGGCACACCCCAAAAGCACGAAGGGTATGTCACCGTGGGGGCGGATACGATCACCTGGGCCTATGGCCACCTGCTGACGTTGGCCAATCCGGAGCAGTACGATCCGACCTGGAAGCGCTGGGACTGGGCGACCCTGCCGATGCTGCCGGAGCGCTTCCAGCTGACACCCATCGCGTCGTCGCGGGCGCAGCTGACCGTGATTCAAAAACTCCTGAAGCAGGCTGAGCGGGTTGTGGTGGCCACCGATCCGGATCGGGAAGGCGAGGCGATCTGGAGGCGCATCGCGCAATGGGTGGGGCTCGCGCAGCCGGCGGACCGGTTATGGCTGGCCGAAAATACCCCGGCCGCCATTCGGGACGCCCTGACCCGTCTCAAGCCCGATGCAGCCTATGACGCCTTGGCACGCGCGGCCGAAGCCCGCGCCCAAGCCGACTGGCTGGTGGGCCTCAATGCCACCCGAGGCTTCTCCCTCCGGCATGGGGAATCGGGGCAGCCGCTCTCGGTCGGCCGCGTGCAAACGCCGACACTCCGGATTATCGTGGATCGGGATACCGCGATCGAGACGTTTCAATCGACCCCGTATTGGCAAGTGGCGGTGACCTTTGCGGCGGCCGCCGGCACCTATGTCGGGGTATGGCAGGGACCCGATCCGGAGCATCCGGACCGGATTCCCGATCCGGCTACGGCGGCCGCCGTGCTGGCCCAGGTCAAACCGGGCACGCCGGGGGTCATCCAGTCCCTCGAACGCAAAGTCGTGACGCTGCAGCCTCCGCTGTTGTATTCGCTCAATGACGTGCAAAAAGAGGCCAACCGCCGTTTCGGGCTCACGGCCCAACAGACGCTCGATGCGGCCCAAGCGCTCTATGATCAGCATCTCACCAGCTATCCCCGAACGGATAGCCGCTACATCACGCAAGACATTGCTGGGACGTTGGCCGACCGATTGGGCGGGCTGATGGCCCTGAACGCCTATCACGACCTGCTGGCGGCCGTGCCGCGGCCGCTCACTCCGGGACGGCTCGTCAATGACGCCAAAGTCGCCGCGGCAGGCCACTATGCGATCCTGCCGACGGGCCAGGTGCCCAGTGGTGCGCTGCCGGAACGAGAACAGCAGGTCTTTGATCTCGTCGTGCGGCGGCTCATCGCCGCGCTGATGCCAGCCGGGCAGGATGAACGGACGACGATTCTGACCGTGGCTCACGATCAGCCGTTCAAGACCACGGGAACGCGGATCGTGGTACCAGGCTGGCGGACCGCGCTGCAGCCGGTGCCCGACACGGAGGACACCGAAGAGAACGACGAGACGCCGCCGGCGATTCCGGCTGGGCTCCGAATGGGGGAAGCGGTCACGGTGCAGGAGGCCGGCATTGCGGCCAAAGAGACCAAAGCCCCGGCGCGCCTGACGGATGCCAGCCTCCTGGCGCTCATGGAAAAGCACGGCCTGGGCACCCCCGCGACCCGGGCCCGCATTGTGGAAGTGCTGGTGCAACGGCAGTACGTGGAGCGGCGCAAGAAGGCCATCCAATCCACGACCAAGGGCCAGCAACTGCTGACGCTGGTGCCCGAGACCCTCCAGTCGCCGGCGTTGACCGGGCAGTGGGAAGCCCAGCTGGAAGCCATGGCCGCAGGGGAAGAAGGGGCGGAGGCCTTTCTGTGCCGGATTCGCACGTACACGGGCGAGCTGGTCGCCGCGGCCAAGGCTCAACCCGCGACCTCGGTGGCGAAGACCCACGCCCTAGGGACCTGCCCCGTATGCCACATCGGCCACATGCGGGCGACGCCGAAAGGATGGGGGTGCGATCGGTGGCGGGAGGGCTGCCGATTCACCATTTGGAAGTCGGTCGCCGGCAAGACGCTGACGACGACCCAAGTCAAAACACTATTAGCCGGACATACCACCGGCGAGCTCAAGGGTTTTAAGAGCCAGAGTGGCAAGACTTTTGCGGCCAAGCTGTATCTCAACCTGGAGACGCAGCGCGTGGAGTTTGTTTTTGATGATGCGCCGCGGGTTCATGCCAAGACCGATCGGCAGGCCGCGGGCAGCCGGTAGACGGCCACGAAGAGAAGGCGGTGTTCAGTAAAAAACCCGGCGCGGGGGCCCGGACCTGTAAGCCCGCCTCCGCCGCCAGCGTGGTATAATAGAAGAATAAGGGGGGCACCATGATGAAAATGACGCCCACGATCAGTCCGCAGGAACGCGCCCAGCGCGAAGAGGCCGTGCGATTTGCACGCAATAGTGTGCGGTTGGAAGGGTTTCATCTCAGTCCCGAAGCTGAGGCGCTGAACCGAGGCTACATGAACGGCGAGATGACCGGTGCCGAACACACCGCCGCATTATTAGCGCTCGCCGGATTACCGTCCCGGTCCTAACGTGCTCGACGAAGGCCTCATCACGTTTGCCCGCATTAAAGAACTCGAAGAATGGCCTGTTCTCGGGACGTTCGACACCGCCCACCTGCGTGAGATCCACCGTCGTATCTTTCAGGATTTGCCCCATCATCACCCCGGGCAATTTCGACGAGATGCCCCAGCGTGGGCCAAATCCCGCGAGTTAGAGTCAGGCGAAGCCTACACGGTGCCCTATGCGCCCCGGCGCATTCTGGAATCCGGCCTCGCCCGGGTCTTGAACGACCTCCATGGACCCTATGGCTTCGCCGGCCAATCGCTCGATCAATTCGCGGCCCGGATGGCCCAATTGTATGGCGATCTCGATTATTTCCACCCGTTTAGCGAGGGGAACAGCCGCACCTTGCGCACGTTCACCCGCCAGCTCGCTGCAGCCGCAGGATTCGTCTTAGACTGGTCTCCGAGCACTGCGGACGGGGTGACCCGCGATGCGTTGTATCGGGCACGCGACGTGGCGGTAATGCACCGGGCGTTTCCGGGACTCGACGAGCAGCGAGCGATGGCCACGGATGATCGGATGGAGTACGAAACCTATTGGGTGCTCCAAACATTGCAAAAAAAGGCGCTCCCGTTAGAAGCTCTGATCCGGACCTATGCCACACCGCTGCGTGCTCCACAACAATCCCACGGATGGGACGATGAGCTGGAGCGGTGAGGGACAACCTCCTAGCCCCGTTGAGACCCCCGCACAGGACTGGGGCCGGCTGTCATCCCGTCATGCCGGTAAAACCCTACATCGCGTTATACTAAAGCCAAGAGGTGATGGCCATGGCACGCAATGTCGATATCTTGATTCTCAGTGCCGTGAACACGTGTTGGGCGACGCCCATCACCATGCCCACCCTCCTCGTGCTCATTCGCACGGCGCAGCCGCCCGGGGAGTGGCTCGGGCCGGTGGGCCAACTGTTCGCGGAAGTCCCCGCCGCCGCCGTGCAGCGCTGGGCCGGTCAGCACCAGCTGTCGGTGGCGCAGCTCGCGCAGTATTTTGACCGCTTCGTCCGGCCATGGAACGTCCTGAATCCCGATCTGGAGGTCTGGTTTCATGCAAACGTGGGAGACGCTCTTTAACCACGCTATGGACTGTCTTGACACGATTCCGCGCAGCGTACCGGAGCCCCCTTGGACGCTCGGCGGCGGCACGGTCCTGATGCTCCATTATGCGCACCGTCAAAGCCAGGATATCGATATCTTCTTAGGGGACCCGCAGTATCTGGGGTTTCTCTCCCCGCGGCTGAATGACCGCATCGAAGATTGGGTCTCTGATTGGGACGAAGGTCCCGGGTGGCTCAAATTGGCCTTTCCCCTCGGGGAAGTGGATTTTATCGTGGCCCCACCGCTCACCGCCTCCCCACCGGACTTCCGGGTGATCCAGGGGCGCACCGCGGCCTTAGACACGCCGGCCGAGATTGTGGCCAAGAAGTTGCACCATCGTGCGGCTTCATTTCAACCGCGGGACGTCTTTGACTTGGCCGTGGTCCAGTCGCATGAGGCCGGGGCCCTGTGGGCCTCACGTGACACATGGAGCGCGGACTTGCCGACACTCCGCCGACGAATGCGGGCGTTGGAAACACAATACCCCACTCAAGCAACGGCTCTCAACCTCTTACCGGCCGGTGAGCCGTACCGCAACGCGGCTTGGGCCATCGCTCACGCGTTCATCGAAGACGTCTACCGTGACATACAACACCGGGACGAAGAGTTAGAACCCTAAGCCATTAACCTGCCTTTGCATGAATCG
This sequence comes from Bacillota bacterium, assembly GCA_021799435.1. GTDB lineage: Bacteria > Bacillota > Sulfobacillia > Sulfobacillales > Sulfobacillaceae > Sulfobacillus_B. Next base: position 21,779 of record JAJZAN010000036.1, read on the forward strand.
CTCATCTTTGGGCCAGAATTTTTGACGGACGATCGCCCGCCTTTTATTCTGTGCTCGGAGGTGCATCTATGTCAGAGATCCCGTGGTGCAATATGAATTCCCCCCAAGCGTTTGTGGCCGCATGCGTCGAACAGATGGCCCCGGGGTTTTTGCCCACGGGCAACTGGGTGATGATCCAGGACCATTGGGTGGGCTGGATTACCGATTTTCGGCGCTATCAAAGAGCTCGTGTCAAAATCGACCTTGCCGGCGACGCGACCGTCATGGCGCATATCCATCTTGGGCTGCGGTACCGTCGCCCCCTGCCATAAGGGGTTCTGCACCGGGACGACGAACCTGACCTCTTTACGCAGGGAACGGTCCGTGCCGCTACACAAGAGACTCCGTCGGCAGGGCATGACGGACCATGGGTGGGAGCGGGACCGGGCCTGCCACCGGCGCGGGCTGAGGTCGCCCTAACAGATAGCCTTGCATGTAGCGCACGCCGCACGCCCGCAACGCCCAGAACTCGTCCAACGTCTCCACCCCTTCGGCAATGACCGTGATCTCGAGATCGCGACCTAAGTCCACCATGTTTTTCACGGCTGCTCGGTGAATGGGGTCGCGATCGACGAATTGGACAATGACGCGGTCCAGTTTCAGGAGGTCCGGCCGCAACTTCAAGAGCGCCCCCAGGCCCATAAACCCAGTGCCATAATCATCCAGCGCTATGGCAAACCCGGATTCCCGCCAGGCGCACACTTGCGCCCAGAGCGACGGGTTATCGACAATGGGTTGGCGTTCCGAGATTTCTAAGACGACCCGATGCGGAAGAATCGCCGGGTGCCCCGGGGCGGCCGGCATGTCGTCCACCAACGCATCGATGTTCACAAACAACCGCTGGGGAGACGGCACATCGGACAGTCGGCGCAAGGCCAACTGCCGCGCGTTGGCTTCCAGAAGCACTTGGTTGCCGAGGCGGGCGGCGGCCGTGAAGAGGGCGGCAGGTGATTCCCACGCCGTCCCTTGCGGTCCCCGCAAAAGGGCTTCATGTCCCACGACACGGCCGGTGTCGGTATCGATGATCGGTTGTAACGCGCTCCAGAGCTGTTGTCCCACGTTGCTCGCCACCTGAAATACTGTCGTAAGGTGTCGATTTCGGTACGGTTCGGGGGACTCCTCTTTTCAGGTGTGTCAAGTTGCCGATACCGAGAAGCGCGGCTTTCCATTCGTAGGCGATTGAATGTGTGCTACTCCTTTATTCCAATGGAAGCCGCCCAGGGTCTATCAGCGACGGATAGATTCATCGCTTCTGGGTAACTCGGGGTACATTCCAAGGTAGGTATCGGGCGGTACCCGTCCCGGTTTGTCTAACAGGTATCAGCACTGGCCATCCGCACACCATTCTAATGGGTTGCAGGCCCCCGGGGACCCTCGCGGCATAAGAGAGTCTGCGGTGGCTATCCAAGTGAGCTCGCAAGAGCAGGGCGTGAATTGCTTACTTGGAGGGTGGTTCGATCTCTTGCGATCATCAGAGACTGGTGTGTTGGCTATCGTGGGCCTCTTCGGGGAGTGGCGCACGAGTCACGATACCCGCTATTACTCCAAAGCCGCCCATGATGGCAAAGAGCAGTGGAATCGAAAGACCGGCTGCAAGGAGTCGGGGTTTCTGTAGCATCCGAACGAAAAACCGGAATAGGGATTGCGATGGTGCGCCCGGTTGGGGTCGACGAATGTCACTATTTAGGCCGCTGCAGAATACCCTTTACAACATTCGTCCGAGACCAGAACCCTCAACCGGGACACATCGAGCACGGCTCGCGTGAACCCGGCCGGCGCGACGGTCGTGAGGAAACGCGGCCGTGCCAATTGGCCCTTGTCGTGGAGGCCGATCGTCCGCGCGGATCTACAATCAAGGGGACGACTCCCCTCAACCACTCAGGGGTTACCGTCCGTGACATCTGACCCCGGAGAGGATCTCGAATGGACGCATTGATGCAATTGGTGCAGGCCGATCTCCCCGAAGCCCACCTGGTCCGCGTGATCCGCGAGGCCCTGGAGGCCGGGGTCGTCCTCGACACCTGGATGAACAGTGAGCAGGAAGAACAGGTCGCTCCCGCGGCCCTCGACTGGTTGACGGGTGCGGAGGCGACGCGGATTGCCCCCGCCGTGGCCGCCGGCCCACCCCTGGTGGGACGCCTCGACGACGTGCTGGCGGCGTTGCACGAAATCATCTGGGGGACCGCGCTCTATGAGGTGCAACGGACGACGGGACACCGCGTCCTGGACCAAGCGGACGTGGAGCGCGCGGTCGAGCGCGTGGAGGCCTTCGTAGCCCGTCAACCTTTGGCCTGGGGGGCGCTCCGGATCTTATATCTGGTGATTTCAGCGCATGAAGACTTGAACGCCTTGGCCTATTATGGATCGATGCGCCAAGACGATTTTCTGATGGGGACCCTGCACCGCCCGTGGTCGGACCGGGTCTTCTCTGGCCAATTGACCCATTACCGCCGCCTCGGGTTCGTCGACGTGCAGTATCGGGGCCAGGGGGAGACGGTGCTGCTCACCCCCGCGGGCCATGCATTACTGGCGCAGTTGCGGCACATTCTGGAAGCGTCGGGCGAATTGGCATGGCGCGCCGAGGCCCAAAGGCGGACCATTTTTGGCGAGTTGGATTTCGACACCGTCTATCCGCGCGTCGTCCCCGATGCCGCGGTTCCGACGGTGGACTTTTTGCAGCGGTTGGGCATCCGCCCCGGGATGCGGGTCCTGGAGGTAGGCTGTGGCACGGGGCGTGCGACCCTCGACTTGGGCCTGTTTCGCCAGGTCGGGGACCGCGGGCGTGTCGTGGCGTTGGATCCGTCGCGCGCGTTCTTAGACCGATTGGAGGCGAAGCGCCGGGCGGCGGGGATCCGCACCATCGAGGTTGTCCAAGGCACGGCGGAGCACTTGCCGTTTGCCGACGACACCTTCGATGTCTGCCTGGCCGTGGCCTCGTTGCACTTCACGCAGGTGGACCAGGCGGTGCAGGAAATGGCGCGGGTCACCAAACCGGGTGGGCTGGTGGCGGCGCTGTGTCCGCCCCCGCAAACCGATTTTCGGCAGATTCCCATGGTGGCCTTGTGGTTTCGGCCCCTCGCGGATCTGGCGGAGAAGTGGGCGCTGCCCTTTGGCGAGCGCACAGGCTTTCCGCCGGGCGTCCTGGACGCCACCTTTCGTCGACATCTCGTGTCGGTCTCGTATACGACCCTCGCGTCCACGGTGTCCGCCGCCGACCCGGAGGCCTTTCTCGCATTCGTCTTGAAAGGCGGTGCCTTCTATCAGAACCTGCTCAGCCGGATACCCTATGCGGATCGGTGGCAACTGATTCGCCGACTCGAACACACGGGGCGCGAATTAGTCCAACACACGACCGCCGCGGAGCAAACGACCGTCTTACGCAACGAAGCCGTGTTTGGCCAGGTACCCGGGGTAGCAGAGACGCGATGGAGCAAATGACGCCCTGATCCCGTCATAAGGTGAATAATCACCTGTCGTTGATTTTCCTGCCACCAGTCAGTTTATGGTAACTGGGCCCCTGAATCTCACCGAAAGTCCCGATTCCATTCCCCATGGCTCGTCCGATTTAGGTCGAACCCGCATCCCAGACGCAAAGCACGGTTCCGTTAGACGGGGATGTCTTATTGGGGGACCGATCGGCCGCGAGGGCTTACACGCATCCCACCCCGTCCGTCCGGGAGGATCGCTGGACCGCAGGATGGCACGGACTGACCCTCTGGATCACGAGGGCGGGCTCGCGCGCGGCGGCGCACCGCCTGCCGACCGGACCGGCATCCGCTCCTGCACCGATCGCCGACGCACCAACCAAGGGGCGCCGAGGCTGGTCATTATCGTCACGCCGAGCGCGGCCGGGTCGATCCAATGCACCACGAGGTCCGTCGCCGCCACCGGGGACGGCAGGCCCCAGGCGATCCCGCCGAGGAGGCCGATGAGGGCCCACACGAGCCCCACCCGCCCACGGGCCGACAGGGACCATCCGTCTTGGAGATTGACCGTGAGAACAAACACATGGAGGGTTAAGTACAGAATGAGCGCCACCACCCACGCCACCACAATTACGATGCTGGGGCGGCTGATAAATAGGGTGCGGACCGTCAGGTTCGAAAAAATGTACACCAGCGGCCATTCGAGCGTCTCTGCCACGGCCGGGCCGAGGGTCCCCACCACCAGCGCATAGATAATCAGGATGATGGCCCCTTGCAACGCCACGGCGGCCAACGCCCAATGGCGGATCTGGGTCCATGTCGTCTCGCGCACGTGACCACCCACGGTGACGATGACTTCGCCTTGCATCCACAGGTACCAGGTGGCCACGACCCCTTTCGCGATGGGCACGACGCGAATGACCGACGCCGGATGCAGGGCCGCGGTTTCGTGAAAGTGTCCCAAGGCCATGAGGGTGAGGAGACAAAACGACGCCAGCAGGAGGGGAAACCACAGTTGGATATTCCGGGCGATGTGGGCCAAGGAGTGGCTGGCCAGCCAGCCCGCCATCAGCAGCACGGTAATGGTGAAGAACCATAGCGGGGTATAGCGATAATACAGCTGCTGCAGCAGTTGACTAAACAGGGCCACGAGCGCCCCGTCCAACGGCACATAGAGGGCGGCGGTGGCCAGGAAGACGGGCCAGCGGCCCCAGCCCCACACGGCTTGCATGCGACCCAGCTCGGTCATCCCGGTGGTTTTGGGAGGCCAGAGCGTTTGCAGCCAGGTAATCCCCAAAGCCACGCTGATCGAGAGCAGGACGGCCCACGGGGCATCGAGGCCGGCATCCGTCAGCACCGTCTGGGGCCAGATATAGACGCCCCCCACCACCACGGACGTGGTCGTGATCAAGAAGAACTGGCCGCGGCTAATCGGCTCGATCGGTCCCACACTCATCGGGCGACCCCGTCGCCGTGAATGGTCACGCGCACGGCAATGTGGGCCTGGATCGGCAGGGTGGTCAGACGGGCGGCGGAGAACATCTCGCCCAGCGCGTCGTCGAGCCAGGCCGCCCGCTTGGCGTACCCGAAGGGATCGGTGTGGGTGCGGTTGGCCCAGTCAATGGTGTCGCGACAGCGCACGGCAATCACGTGCGCGGCGGCCAACCCCACCGCGTGCTCCAGAGAGCGGGTGACGAGGGTGTGCGGCGGCGCGTCGTCGATAATCCCGGCCGCGCGGACTTGCACCTGCACGGCGACGGCGCGGGGGGTCAGGTGTACGCGAGTCCGCACTTGGGCGTCGAGGCGCGCCACCGTGTAGGCTTGATCGTCGAGGGAGACGGGCACGGCGACGTCGACCGCCCGGTTCGTGAGATACGCAAAGCCTTGCGTGATGGGCGGCGGCATGAGGACGGGACGGCCGTGGAGCGGGTAGACCAGCAGTTGTCGGACCGCGACGCCGTGCGGTGTCGGCCGCGCCAACGGCAGATAGGGCGAGTCCCCAGGGGTGGCGTTTTGCGCCCACCATTGCCAGCCGCGCTCGACCAGGCGGAGCGGATGGCAGCCGCGGCAATCGAAATAGGTCGCGACGGCATAATACGGCACGACGGTTTGGGGCGAGGTCTGCTCCAGCAACGCGGCGGGCGAGCCGGGGCTCGCCGCGATCCAAAAGGTGGCCGGCACCGCGCCGGTCGTGTTCAAGCCGTCGACAATCCGCGTGACTTGCCCCGTGGAGAGGCGGTCGTCCACCATCAGCAATTGGAGTTCGCCCACGGACACCTTGCGGGCCATCCCGGCCTGCAGGCGGTGGACGGCCCGCTGCCAGGTCGGTGCCCGCACGCTGACCGTATAGAATTGTTGGGCCGACGGAATGGCGGTGAGACTGTCCGCCGTGACGGCGACATTGGGAAAGAGAAACCGCCATTGATGATGCGCGGTGACGCCGACCGCGATGACGATCGCCCGTTGCTCGATGGGGCGTTGATTCCAACACCCGCTGAGGAGGGGGAGCGCGCAGACGCTGGCCAGGAGGCGGACTAACCCGCGACGGTTCATGAGCGGGGCCGATCCCACGGCGATGGCGGAACGATGACCGAGGGCCCCATCGATCGCGAGCCCTCTGGGTGGGCGGTGGTCAGGCGTCGGCGCCAGAGCGTCCATGGCACCCGGAGGATCACATCCCGCCAGTCCGCGGCGCGAAAGGGGGCGATGGGGGCGAAATACGGCACCCCAAAGGAGGTCAGCGCGATCAGGGTGCCGATGAGCCAGACGGTGACCAGGACTAATCCATACACGCCCGCGACGGCGCCGGCCAGGAGCATGAGGAAATTGACCACCCGCCAGGTTCCGGTCAATTCGTAGACCGGGGCACTGTAAAAACTTAGCGCCGTTAAGGTAATCACCACGATCATCTGCGGGCTGACCAAGCCCGCCTTCACCACGGCGGTGCCGACGACAATGGCGCCCACCGTGCCAATCGTGACGGACAGAGTTTTCGGGAGGCGCAGGGCGGCCTCGCGCAACACTTCAATCACAAACACCATGAGCAACGCCTCCACCACGGGGGGAAAGGGCAGGCCGGCATGGCTGCCCGCCGTCATAATCAGCAGCGCCGGCGGCAGCAAATTGGTGTTCACCTCGGTGAGGGCAATGTAGAGACCCGGTAGGTACACGCCAATGGCCCAGCCCACGAGCCGAATCAAGCGGACAAACGAGGTGTCGTACCAGGGCCCGGCATAGTCCATTCCCGTGCGATAGAAGTCGGCGAGGGGCGCGGGCGCGATCAGGACGAAGGGATCCCCATCCACCAAAAT
>JAJZAN010000037.1 GCA_021799435.1 Bacillota bacterium
CCAGCGTCCCGCCAATTCCAGTTGCACCCGTTGGGCAATCTTGGCTCCAACGCCGGGAGCCCCTTTGAGTTCTTTCCAATCGCCGGCCAGCACCACCTGCCTGAGACGCGCCAGGCCCAAATGGCTCATGAGGGAGAGAGCGCCCTTGACGCCGACCCCATTTACGTCCAACAGATCCAGGAAGACAGCGCGCTCAGCCTCCGTGGCAAACCCGATCAGCCGCCACTGGTCTTCGCGGACGATGAGGTGCGTGTAGAGGCGCACTCTCTCGCCCGGACCGGAAAGCAACATTTCCGTCTCTCGGGGCACTTCCAGCCCGTAGCCCAATCCGCCCGCAGTGCGCACCACCACATAGCCGGGATGGCGCTCCCCGACAGTCCCCTCAATCTCCACAATCATGCCATCACCATTTCTGGGTGGACAACGCCCCCGAAGTTTTCTGAAACCTGAGATGTTCCGCGCCGCAGATGGCAATGGCCAGGGCGTCTGCAACGTCGTCCGGTTTGGGATATGTCTCCAGCCCCAGGAGTCGCTGGACCATCAACTGAACCTGGCGCTTATCCGCTCGCCCATACCCGGTTACCGCCTGTTTGACTTCCGACGGGGCCATCTCCGCATAGGGCAGCCCCGCTTGGGCCAGCACCAATAAGACGATGCCCCGGGCCTGTCCCACCGCCAGGGCGCTTCGGCTGTTCTGCCCAAAATAGAGCTTTTCGACAGCGGCCGCTTCCGGCCGCCACTCATCCCGTATCGCCGAGAGTCCCTCGTAAAGCGACTTGAGTCGCAGCTCCGGCGGCATCTCTGGGGGAGTCAGCAAAGCGCCGTAGGCGACTGCCCGTGTCGACGATCCCTGATGATCAATGACCCCCCAGCCCAACGTCGCCGTCCCCGGATCGATGCCCAGTACCCGCACATGCTCCCCCCCTGTAACCAGTTAATACGACACCTGTCAGGAAATCTCCTATATCATCCAGCGAAATTCACCTGCCCGCCGCCGAGCCAGCCACGAAAAATCCCCAAGGCATATCTGCCCTGGGGAAGTTTTGGCGCGGGTCTTTAGGCCTCGACCAGCATATCGTCCGGAAAATCTGCATTCGAATATACGTGCTGGATGTCGTCGTGGTCCTCCAACAGATCCAGCAACTCCATCAGCTGCTCCGCCTCGCGGCCCGACACGTCGACCGTAGTTTTCGGCAATCGGACCAACTCGGCCTCGTCGAGGTCAATCCCCTTGTCGGCAAAGGCCTGTCGTACCGCTTCCAACATATCCGGGCTGGTGAGGACGACAAACTCGTCTTCATCACGGCTTAAATCGTCGGCCCCAGCTTCAATGGCCACATCCAGCAATTCCTCTTCGGTGAGGTCGGTCTTGGTGATGACGAGGCGGCCCTTAGGCTCAAACATCCAAGCCACACACCCAGTCTCGCCCAACGATCCGCCATGACGAGAAAAGATATGGCGCACTTCACCTGCCGTACGGTTGCGATTGTCCGTCAAAATGTCCAAGTAGACGGCCGTGCCGCCTGGACCATAACCCTCGTACACAGCTTCCTCGTAGTTGACACCCGCCTCCTGCCCGGTGGCGCGGCGAATGGCTCGCTCGATGTTGGTCAGCGGCAGGTTGTTCGCCTTGGCCTTGTCGATGGCAATACGCAGTTTAAAATTGGTGTCGGGATTACCGCCGCCGCGTTTCGCCGCAGCCATAATTTCCTTGGTCAACCGCGAGAAGACTGTCCCTTTGACGGCATCCACTTTGGCCTTCTTGCGCTTAATATTAGCCCACTTGGAATGGCCTGACATAGTCTCCCCTCCTCAAAAACGTGCCACCCCGGCGCGATCCGCCAGAGGCTTCCGCATTGGATCTGATCCAATATATCATACGACCGCGGAGCTTTCGTCCCCCTGAAATCGCCGCTGGGAACGAGACCAAAGTCTAGACGCTCGATGCCACGCGCCGCTGATACAAACCGTCCAAGACCTCTTTAGCCTCCGCGTCCCACAGCTCGCCCTGGTGGTGCAAATAGTCCACGGCCCGGCCAAACTCCGCATCACTATGTGCTCCGCGGGGATTAGGCACCACCCGGGGATAGCCGGAAATTAACTGGGCCAACCGAGGCCGCCGCTCCAAGCCGCGCCGCCAGAACCGCTCGGCTTCGCGCCGTTTGCCGAGATGAAACAGCACCAAACCGGCCGAATAATAATCCTCTGGCAAGTACTCAGCCGCCTCCAAAAATGCATGAACGGACTCCTCCAGCCGCTCGATGCGATACAGGACTTGGGCCAGCAAGTCGAGCGCTTTTCCCTGCATGCCGGTGACGTCCCAAGCCACAACCTCTTCCAAGGCCGGTTGCGCCAATGCCCAAGCGTGTTGATAAATATAACTTTTCGCTAAGTAATAGAGAGCCCGAATATACGGGCGAATTCTTTCGTCATCCCATCCGGTGTGACGTTTAGTACGGGGCAAGTGCCGCTCTGCTTGGGCTGTCGCCATTTCACACAATTCCCGCGCCTGGTCGGCATCCCCCGCCCGCAGATACAACGCGGCCATGCCCGTTAATGCGTCGGCATGAAAGGGATCGTGTTCCAGCGCCTTGCGAAAATGTGTTTCAGCCTCGTCCCAGTTGTGCGCGGAGATACTGTTCCAACCTAGTTGTCCTTCATCCAACTCCGACATGTCCTAATGTCCTACCCCTTTAGCCTTAAGATTGCACGCGGAAATAGCGGCGCTTGCCGACCTTAATCCATGATCCGTCGTGAAGCGAGACGCGATCTTGCATCTCCAACTTCTCGCCATCGACGGTCACCGCGCCTTGCGTCAGCAATCGGCGGGCCTCTTGACGGCTGGCCATGCCCGGCAGACCCGCCACCAAATCCAAGGCGCTGATATCGGCCATTTCGGGAATCAGCGGCAGCACGGGCGCATCCTCGGGGACCTCATGGTGCCGAAAAGTCCGAGCAAATTGCTCTTCCGCATCTTTGGCCGCCTCCTCACCCCAGAAACGGGCCACCAACCGCGACCCTAGCTGCGCCTTGAGGTCGCGCGGATTGTCGCCCGCCGCAATACGTTGCTGAACTCCCTCCAACCGCTCGCCTAAGAGCAGCTGATACCAGCGAGGCATAAGGCTGTCAGGGATGGACATGACCTTGCCAAACATCTCCGGCGCAGGCTCTTCAATTCCCACGTAGTTGCCCACGCTCTTGCTCATCTTCTTAACCCCGTCGGTTCCCTCCAAAAGCGGCATGAAAATGCCCACTTCGGGTTCCAATCCATAAGCCTCCTGGATCTGCCGGGCGGTAAGGATATTGAAGCGCTGGTCGGTGCCGCCGAGCTCCACGTCGGCCTTCAACGCCACCGAATCGTAGGCCTGCATGAGGGGATAGAGCAATTCGTGAAGGTGAATGGGATAGTGTTCGGTGAACCGCTGGTGGAAGTCATCCCGCTCCAAAATTCGAGCCAGTGTCATCTGGCTCATCAAATGGATAAGCCCGGTCAAATCCAGGGGAGCCAGCCATTCGCTGTTGTAGCGAAGCGTGAGCCGTGAGGCATCCAGCACTTTGCCCGCCTGCGCTACATAGGTTTCGGCAAACTGATTGACGTCCGCAGCCGACAACTGCCGGCGCGCTTCGGAACGACCGGTGGGATCCCCGATGCGGCCCGTCATATCCCCGATCAAAAAGACCACTTGGTGGCCCAACTCCTGAAACTGGCGAAGTTTTTCCAGCACCACCGTGTGGCCTAAATGAATGTCAGGTGCGGTGGGATCCACCCCCAGCTTGACAACAAGCGGCTGTCCGGTGCGGGCCGATCGCTCCAGCTTTAAAGCCAGCAGCTCGCGGCTGACCACATCGTCAGCACCGTTCGTGAGCCAGTCGACGGTTGATTGAATATCCTGCACGCTTTGCCTCCTGACGTTTACTTCGGTGAGTATAGCATAGGCCTTCGAGGCCTCAAAACATTAATCTGTGTCTTCCAAAGCGGCCACCGTAACGCCATCGCCGCCCTCTCCGGCGCCACCCAACCGATACCGGACCACGCGGGGATCAGTCTTCAGATGTTCGGTGACAGCCCGGCGCAAAACCCCGGTGCCCTTGCCGTGAATAATCCGCACAAAAGGGGCTCCAGCCAGCACTGCGTCATCCAAATACTTGTCGACCGCCTCCAACGCTTCTTCCTGCGTCATGCCCCTCAGGTCCATCTCGAGTCCCATGCTCTGGCTTTTCTCCCGACTTAAGTCACGGTGGCGGCCGCGACTGCGTTGGGCCGACGCGGGAGGTCGCGTCGCTTCTGGGACACGCTCCAATTCGTCGTACGCGAGCTTCATGCGCAGAGCGCCAATTTGCACGGTGGCGGTTCGGCCTTCCAACTCGATCACGGTGCCGATATCTTGAAATCCGTGCACTCGCACGCGGTCCCCAACCTGCTCAGGCGGCGTGCCCGCCACTTGGGCTCGCTGAAGATGTTTTGGCACTTTGGCTAGCCCCTTGTATTGCTCTCGCAGTGCCTCCACGGCCCGAGCGCGCTCCCGGCCCTCCTGATTCTTCACCGCATCCATGGCTTGATTGAACTTCTCCCGCATCTCGTCAAGCTCGCGCCGCCAGGCCTTCTCAGCCCGCTCGCGGTCGCGCTCGAGCCGTTCGTTCAGCTGGTGCTCCTTGTCTTGCAGCCGCCGCTCAACGATTTCCAGCTGGGTTTTCTGCTCGCGCATGGTCTCTTCGTCCAACCGCAATTTTTGCTGCAATTGGTTAATCTCCAAGATGGCGTCGGACAGCTTGACCGCGTCTCGGTCCAAAAGTCCCTCCGCCTGATCGACCAAAGAAGCCGGAAAACCGAGACGCCGGGCGATGTAGAAGGCGTGGGAACTGCCCGGCGACCCCAGCACCAAATGATAAGTCGGGGAGAGGGTCTCGCGGTTAAACTCCACCAACGCATTTTGAATCCGCGGGTCATTCAACCCCAGCAGCTTAAGACGACTGTAGTGGGTGCTGGCCACCAACGGTGCTCGCCGGTCGACAAGATGGCGCACCATCACTTCGGCTAGCGCAGCGCCCTCCTCAGGGTCTGTGCCGGCCCCGATTTCATCGATGAGGCACAGCGTGCGGGAATCCGCCTCGGTCATCATGGGCGCCAGCCGCACCAAGTGGCTGGAAAACGTGGATAGGCTCTGCTCCAAGCTTTGCTCATCGCCGATATCTGCCCAGACCGCGCGGTATAGCGGAATGCGGGTCCCGGGGCCAGCCGGCACCATTAATCCGGCCAACGCCATCAAGGCCACAAGCCCGGTGGTCTTCAGAGCCACGGTCTTGCCCCCGGTATTGGGCCCGGTGATGATAATGGCGGGCCGGTCCAACGAAAGTTCCAGACTAATGGGCACCGGTTTGTCCAACAAGGGATGCCGGGCATCGGCCAACACCAATTGCTCGCCGCCGATATCCGGCACCACACCATCCGACGCACTCCCGTAGCGCGCCACCGCCAGATGGGTGTCAAACCATGCCAAGTGACGGTGGATGGCCATCACACTCTCTTTGACGCCCAACACCTGCGTGGTGAGTGCAGCCAGAATCCGTTCAATCTCCCGCGCTTCATCTTGGCGCAGCGTGGTCAGCCGATTCTGCCGCTCAACAACAGCTATCGGCTCCACAAAAACGGTTTGCCCACTGCCGGACTGGTCATGGACAATACCCGCCACGGCGTGCCGGAACTCGTTGCGCACGGGCACCACGCGCCGGCCGAAACGCACCGTGACAAGACCGTCCTGCAGATATTTGGACCACTCGCCGCTCCTGAGCACCCGTTCAAACACATCGTCGATCTCGCGTTCCAACTGCTTCATGCGGCGGCGCAGGTCGGCCAAGACAGGAGAGGCCGAGTCCCGTACTTGCCCATCCGCATCAAGGGCCTGATCGATGGCTTGCATGAGCGACAGCGGGAGAATTTGTCCCCGCATGCGCCCGGTGACGAACGGGAACCGCTCCGGATCTGAAACATCGCCCAGCACTCGGTACACTTCCAGGGAGCGGCGCACTTGAACAAATTCCTGAGCCGACAATACGCCGCCCTTTTCGACCCGCTCCACCAGCTCGTCCAGGGGGGTGGCACCGCTAGCTCCCGGCAACCCCGACTCAGCCCAGACCAAAAACTCCCGCACGGCGGCCTGCTCATCTTCCAGCCATCCTCGTTCGGGACGCGGACTGAGGCCCAGGCAGGCCAGACGGCCCATCTCGGTCTCTGCGAACCGAGCCAGCCGCTCGACGACCCGATTCCATTCCAATATGGCCAGGGTGTCTGGCAAACGTACTGTCATGCGTACCCCTCACAAAAGACACAGGCCGGATAGCTCCGACCTGTGTTCCGGTTCTCTCTATTATACCAGCCAGGACGGCTATTTGGCGTCTTTGGCCTCGCGCTTGGTCCGCCATTGCTGCTGCAGCGCGGATACCAATTTCTGGTGTTCCTCTTGCAGTTCAAAAAACTCACCGGCAATGTTGAGGGCAGTCAAGATTGCGAGTCGGTTCAAACTAACCCGCGGATTCTTCGAGGCCAACACCCGGATGCGGCTGTCCACATGATAAGCCAACGCCTCTACGACCTCTTCGGAGAGGTCCCCGACCAGCGAATAATCCTCGCCATAAATTGTGACGGTGGTCCGAATCTGCTCCCCCACAACGCTCGCCCCTTCGTCTCGTGTTTGGTATCAATTCTCGACACCATCCAGGAAATCCTGCCAAATTGGACGAAGTTGGTAAATTTATTGACGCAATGCGACACCTAACGCGTCCAAGGCCGCCAAAATTCGACTCACGGCGCCATCTACATCCACATCGGTGAGCGTGCGTTGGTCGGACTGGAAGGTCAGCCGGATGGTCAATGAGGTTCCAAAGTCCCCCTCGAACCGGTCGACTGGCGCTGTATGGCGGAGCTCTGCAATGTCCAGTTCGCTGATGGCGTCGTTTATGGCTCCATAAGCCACGGTATCGGGAATGACGAGCGACAAATCGCGATCCACAGTTTGAAATCGCGATGGACGCCCGGGATGAGATACTTCTCCGATCGATAGGCTGGGATAGCGCAACACCAGCACGCCTACCCGGCGGACACGGTATAAGTCACCGATGCGAGGGCGCAGTTCCCCAACATACCCGGCTTCTCGACCATTGAGGACCAGAGCCTGACTCCGTCCCGGGTGCAAGAAGGATGGGCCGTCCCCGACAAAACTGCGTCGCTCCGCATCCCATCCCATTCGCTCGCACACGTAGTCGAAGAGGCCAGTCAGGTCGTAGATGCTGGGTTCCTCGCGCGGCGGGTAGCCGGACAGCGGATCCAACGACAACACCACAGCCAATTCCCGTTCTTCGCGAACCTCCTCGCCCGCACGGCTGAAAACCCGCCCCACTTCGAAAATGCGAATCGGCAGGTCGTGGCGGGAACGGTTGTAGCGCACCACCTCCATGAGGCTCCCCAACAGATAGCGGCGCATGATCCGCTCTTCGTCCCGCAGGGGGTTGGTCACGGCCACGGCATCCCCCACCGCACCGGTATCGAATCGTGCGTCTAGCTCGGGATCCGTAAACGTGCGGGTTATCACCTCTTGGTACCCGGCTCCAGCTACCGCATCGCGCAGCACCTCATCCAAACTCTCGGCTGGTTGACGTTCCGCCAGGCCGGCCGTTTGCACGGGCAGCTTCTGGGGAATGGAATCCAACCCAAAGTACCGGCCCACATCTTCGGCGAGATCATAGACCGATTCCACGTCGTGGCGGTGGCGCGGAACCACGGCGCTTGGCCCCACCAACTGGTAGCCCATCTTCTGCAGCGCCTCGTTGATGGCCGCATCGTCCCACTTCGTGCCCATAAGGGTGCGAATGCGCGCTGGGTCATAGGCCACCAGACGTTCCGGGGGCACATCCCCGATGAGGGCGCTGTCGCCGACCTCCGACAAGACTTGAGTCTCCCGGAGCAAGGAGGCGGCCAACACCGGCGCTTGAAATACCGCCAGCGGATCTGTCCCCTTGCCAAAATGTGAGGCGGCGTCTGTCAGGAGATTATGCTTCTTATAACTTTTGAAGATGCCGGGAGCTTCGAAATGTGCGCACTCCAGCAGAATCTCCTCGGTATCGTCGGAGACGCCGGAGTCCTTGCCCCCCATAATCCCAGCCAAAGCCAGCACCTTGTGTTGGTCAGCGATGACCAAATCCTTCCCTTCCAGCTCGATGTCGGTGCCATCCAAGAGTGTCAGCCGCTCACCGGTTCGAGCGCTCCGCACCACAATCGGCAAGTCGACCCGGCGTGCATCAAACGCATGCAAGGGCTCGCCCAAGTCCCACATGACGAAGTTGGTCACGTCCACCGCAGGATGGATGATGCGGTGTCCCACCGCCCGCAGCAAAGTCTGCACCCAAAGGGGCGACACGCCGCCAGGACGCAGGCGCATGCGCACGACCCCGTACAGCGAACAGCGCTCCCGATCCTCCACCACCGCCAGAGGGGCACTTTGATAGGCAAAGGCTTCTGTCAGCGGCACCAGCGGGATGTTCCAAATGGCGGAAAGCTCCTCAGCCACCTTGCGTACGCTTTGCAGATACTGGGCGATGTTCGGAGTCAGTTCTACTTCATACAAGGTGTCCGCCCCGCCAATCACCGACGAGAACCGCGTGCCCAAGGCTTCGTCTCCGCTCCACACCCAGAGGTCGCCTGACGACTCCGCTTGGTAACCCAATTCTTCGGCAGACAGAAGCATGCCGGGCGACGCGATGCCGCGCAGGTCCCGCACCTCCAGCGTCCGTCCATCCGGGAGCGTGGTTCCGGGCGGGGCATACCAAAGCCTCTGTCCCGGAAAGCCGTTGTTGGCGCCTGTCACAATGCGGGTCACTTCGCCACCTTCACGGCGCACATCCACCAAACTCAAATGGTCGGCATCGGGATGCGGCGTACGGGATATCACCTCAACCAGCTCCACGGTGTCAAAAATGTCCCCGTACACACTTTGTCCGACCACTTCCAGACCCAGTTGCTCCAGACCCCGGACCACCACATCGGGATCCGGCATGTCCTGAAGGTGACGACCCAGCCAGCGATGACTTAAGATCATTGGATATCCAACCCTCCCCCGCTCTGGAACCGCTCCAAGTAGCGCAAATCGTTTTGGTACAAGAGCCGTAAGTCATCGATCCCAAAGATCCGCATAGCGACCCGTTCAATGCCCATGCCAAAGGCGAATCCGGATACCCGCTCGGGATTATAGCCCCCGTTTTTCAGCACCGTAGGGTGCACGATTCCCGATCCCAAAATTTCCACCCAGCCGGTGTGTTTGCAGACCCGGCATCCCGAGCCTTGGCACACCGCACAGGTGACATCCATCTCCACGGAAGGCTCTGTGAAGGGAAAATAACTGGGCCGGAAACGCGTCCCCACATCAGGACCCAAAAGCTCCCGAACCATGGCCGTAAGCGTCCCAGTCAAGTCCGCCAGACTGATGCCCGCGTCCACCACCAATCCCTCGACCTGCTGAAACATGGGGACGTGGGTGGCATCGTCGTCACGCCGATAGGTCATGCCGGGAGCCATCACTTTCACCGGCAACCGCCCTTGGTGCTGCTCCATGGCCCGGATTTGCACCGGCGAGGTGTGCGTGCGAAGCACCAGCCCAGGAACGTCGACAAAAAAGGAATCCTGCATGTCGCGAGCGGGATGGTCAGCGGGAATATTGAGGGCCTCGAAGTTATACCACTCTGATTCGACTTGCGGTCCGTACGCCAGTGAGAACCCCAACCGCACTAAGACGTCCTCAATCCGACGGCGCATGCGCGTCAGAGGGTGTAAAAGCCCCACCGCAGGGCGTCGGCCCGGCAAAGTCATATCCAAACTTTCCGAAGCCAAGGTGCGCCGCTCCGCCGCATCGCGCATCACGGCTTCTCTCTCCCCTAGAGCTTCCAGCACCGACTGGCGCCATTCATTCAGCTCCGCACCGCGCGTGCGGCGCTCCTCGGGCGAAAGTGTCCCCAACTCCTTCATTTGCTGGGTTATCCAGCCCTTCTTGCCCACCCATTTGAGGCGCAGATCCTGCAAGGCCGCCTCGGAATCGGCACTGGCGATGGCTTCAAGCACTGATGTCAGTGATGTCGACTCCGTCATACTGCTCCCCTCCTATCCCTACGATCAAAAAATCCTCACCCACAAAAGGGCGAGGATTCCCGCGGTACCACCTTTATTGACCCGAGGCGACCTCGGATCCACTCACGAACGTAACGGGTTCGGCCGGCCTATCCTACTGGCGTTCAGACAGGCACTCCCCAGTGAACTTCGACAACCGGAACAGGCGCGCCTTGCACCGAGGAACGCGCTCTCTGGACAGTTCCACGAGCTGTCTACTCGTCTGGATCATCGTGTTGATGAGGCGACTATACCATAGCCGGCGGGAGAAAGCCAATACCGGCTTTCTCGCGCTGGAAGGCGGCGTGAAAGAGAATCACGGAGGCCGCCATGGAAACGTTCAGCGACTCGGCGGCCGGCGACATGGGTATGGTCACCAACTCAGCTCCGTCACGCCAATCCTGGTCGAGACCATTGCCTTCGTTTCCCAGCAGCATGACCGAAGGTGTGGTCCAGTCCGCATCAAAATAGGGTTTGCCAGCATCCACCGCCGTGGCCCGAAGCACCGCTCCGCGGTCGCGCAGCTCTTGCAGGCCTTCCGCATCCAAGAAGACCATCGGCAAACGGAACGCGGCTCCCGCCGAGGCGCGAATACACTTGGGGTTGAAGGGCTCCACGGTACCCGCAGTCACGCCCAACGCATGGGCGCCAGAGGCTAAAGCAGCGCGCATCAGCGTGCCCAAATTGCCGGGATCCTGCAGCCCCGCGGCGACTGGCAGCAGGATGGGCTCTGGAGCCCGCCGCCACAAGGTTTCCACGGACAACAGTTCAGGAATCGGCGCGACAGCCAAGATACCTTGCGGTGTCTCGACTTGCGAGAGCTCCTGAAACAGGCGATCGGTCACATAAAACAAATGGATGGACAACGCCTGCAGACGAACCAAAAAGGATCGTCCGTCGGCGTGCTCCACCCATCTGGGACTGTAGACCACCAGCTCCGGCCGTACTCCCGCCCCTAAGGCATCTTCAATCAGCCGGTATCCTTCGATAATGGTCTGACCGGCCTTTTTGCGGGCCGTGTGACTTTGATTAAGCCGCTTGATGCGGCGTACGGTCTTGTTGTCCCCCGTATCAAGCGGCTGGATTACCATGGTTACAGCGCAGCTTTCGCCTTGTCGACCAGAAGCCGGAAGCTGTCCATGTCGCGCACAGCCAAGTCAGCCAGCATCTTGCGGTCGAGACCGATGCCAGCCCGCTTCAGTCCACTCATGAGGCGGCTGTAAGACATGCCGTTCATGCGGGCAGCCGCGTTAATGCGGGTAATCCACAAGCGGCGGAAATCACCCTTGCGCTTTTTGCGGTGCTGATACGCATACCACAGGCTGTGCATGACCGCTTCGTTAGCCGGTCGGAAGTGGCGGGACCGCGCGCCGCGGTAGCCCTTGGCCAGCTTCAAAATCTTCTTGTGGCGACGGTGGCGTACCATGCCGTTCTTTACTCGTGCCATGAGTCGTTCCCTCCGAACAAAATTTCAGTGTGCTGAGCCAGTCTTAGCTGTAGGGCAACAGACGCTTGGTCCGATGCTGATCGGCCTTGGACAAAACCTCTGATTGACGCAGACGGCGTCGCCGGGTGGCAGACTTGTGCTCTAGCAAATGGCTCTTGCCAGCTTTGGCCCGCTTGGGCTTTCCCGACCCAGTCAAGCGGATGCGCTTGGCCGTTCCACGGTGGCTCTTCATCTTCGGCATGCTCGTTACGCTCCTTTTTTGGGGGCCAAAATCATAATCATGGCGCGTCCTTCAACGCGCGGGACGCGTTCTACCGCCCCAACATCCGACACCAGCTCTGCCAGTTTGGACAAGGTTTGCTGAGCCAATGGCGCGTGAACAATTTCCCGTCCACGAAATACCATGGTGCACTTCACCTTGTCGCCCTCTTCGAGAAAGCGTCGGGCGTTTTTCACCTTGACGTCAAAGTCGTGGTCCTCAATCGATGGACGCATTTTGAGTTCCTTGACGTTGACGATTTTCTGCTTCTTGCGGGATTCGCGGTCGCGTTTGGCCTGCTCGTACTTGAACTTGCCATAATCCATCAGGCGGCAGACCGGCGGCTTGGCCGTGGGAGACACTTCCACCAGATCGACGTGACGCTCTTGGGCTAATTGCAACGCATCCCGAACAGACATAACCCCGAACTGTTCTCCACCGTCGCCCACTACACGGACCTCGCGCACTCGGATTTCATCATTAATCCGAAGATCTCTGATAATCGCGCCCTCCTTTAATTCCATCCACTCCCGGAAGACCGGGAGACCTTCAATGGTCGCCAAACAAAAAACGGGCTCATCACCCGTCCAAACAGAAGATCTTTGGGTTCTGAAGACCGCAAATGTAGTCTGCGGTCTCCGTCCCCTAACCGTAACCCGTTCGGCCCTTGCCTCGGGGTGAGAAGTCGATCG
This sequence comes from Bacillota bacterium, assembly GCA_021799435.1. Lineage (GTDB taxonomy): Bacteria > Bacillota > Sulfobacillia > Sulfobacillales > Sulfobacillaceae > Sulfobacillus_B. The sequence continues at coordinate 12,549 of JAJZAN010000037.1, forward strand.
CTTCTGCTTTGTTCGGAGTTCCTAAAGTTATACTACCAAGTTAGGTTTAGCCCGTCAATGCACACGCGCGCGTGCTGTCACCGCGTTAACGTAGTCCGCGACGGGCAAGGCTCCCAGGTCGCCGTCTTCGCGGGTCCGCAGCGATACCGTGCCGTTTTCGGCATCGCGGCCTCCCACCACCAACATTTCCGGCACCTTCTCGACCTGCGCCTCACGGATTTTGTAGCCGATCTTTTGGTTGCGCGAGTCGACTTCCACCCGAATGCCTGCCTCGCGGAGCGCTTGGGCCACCTCCTCGGCGTATCCGTGCTGATTGTCCGTAATGGGCAGAATCCGCACCTGAACGGGCGCCAGCCACAGCGGGAAAGCCCCCGCATAGTGCTCCACCAAAATTCCCAAGAACCGTTCGATCGATCCCATGATGGCTCGATGAATCATCACCGGGCGCTTGGGCTGGCCGTCCTGATCGATGTACTCCAGTTCAAACTTCTCGGGAAGCTGGAAGTCCAGCTGCACGGTGGCGCACTGCCAGCGCCGACCCAAGCTGTCAACCGCGTAGATGTCCAGTTTGGGGCCGTAAAAAGCCCCGTCCCCGGCATTGATTTGGTACTTGATGCCGCGGGCTTTCAACACCTCTTCCAGTTCCTCTTCGGCCCGGTTCCAGAGTGCCAATTCACCCATGTAGTCATCGGGACGCGTCGACAGAACCACCTCGTAGGGCATGGCGAAAGTCCGATATACGACGTCCACCAGGTCCAGAACCCCGAACATTTCCTCGCGGATTTGATCCGGGCGCACGAACAAGTGAGCGTCATCCTGATGGAATCCGCGCACCCGCATTAACCCGTGCAGTGCACCCGAACGCTCGTACCGGGACAATGGGCTGTACTCAGCGAGCCGCCATGGCAAGTCCCGGTAGGACCGCGTCTCGCTCTTGAACAAGAGACAGTGCCCAGGACAGTTCATCGGCTTGACACCCTGAACCTCATCGTCGCGGTTAATCAAAAACAGGTCATCGCGATAGTGGTCCCAGTGCCCCGAACGCTCCCACAAGGCTGCCCGGTATATCCACGGCGTGGAAACCTCCTGATAGCCGCGCACCGACTGCAGTTCCCGCGAGAAGTTCTCCAGCCGCCGGTACAACTGCTGGCCCTTGGGGTACCAGAAGACGAATCCCGGCGCTTCCTCCCGAAACGTAAAGAGGTTGAGCTGGGCTCCGAGTTTGCGATGGTCGCGCAGCTTCGCCTCCTCGATAGCAGCCAGGTGCTTCTCGAGCCCTTCCTGGTCGGGGAACGATGTGCCGTAAATGCGCGTCATCATGGGGTTCTTTTCATCGCCGCGCCAATATGCGCCTGATACTTGCGTCAGTTTCAAAGCTCCGATCAGACCGGTCCGGGGCAAGTGGGGACCGGAGCACAAGTCCACAAACTCTCCCTGACGGTACGCCGAGATCACCGCATCGTCCGGGATCCGAGCGACAATCTCCTCTTTGAACGATTCGCCGCGGCTCTGGAACATTTCCAGGGCCTCGTCCCGATTGAGCTCCAACCGCTCGATGGCGTGATCCTCAGCTACAATCTTCCGCATCATTTTTTCGATGCGCGGCAGATCCTTTTCCGTCAAAGGCTCCGGAAGCCAAATATCATAGTAATAACCGTCCTCCAGGGCAGGGCCCGTTCCCAGCTTCGCCTCCGGCCACAACCGCTTTACGGCTTGCGCCAGCAGATGGGCGCTGGAGTGCCGAAATACGTGACGACCAGCGCTGTCGTCAAAAGTGAGGTAGTGCAAATTTCCGCCCGTCGTCAGCGGCCGGTTCAAATCCAAGGTTTGCCCGCTCACCCAAGCCGCCAAGGCGTTGTCTGGGACCGGAGACACATCAACCGCCCTCACGCCGGCGTCTTTTACAATCTTTTCCCCGTTGATTTCAAACTCGATGGCTGCCACGGCAATGCCTCCTCCACAAAATAAAAAGGCCCCCTGCGTTCTTGGGGGGACGGCTCGGCCGCGGTTCCACCACCCTTGAACCAGAAGGTTCCACTTGGTTGCGCGATATCGGGCGCGTCCGCCGGCTTCCCCATTCGGGTGGCCGGATGCTCCGAGGTGGTCTAACAGAAGAGAGCCTGAATCAGCTTTCAGCCGGTGACTGATTCTCTCTATAGGATCCCCTGCTATCGTCCTCTTCATCGCTGATGAATCGCTATGGGTCTTCTGCTTATTCTAGAAGGTGCGCCAGTCGCTGTCAACTTGCGTCGTATAGCAGCGCGCGCATCCGTGGCAAAACAGAACCCGACCGTCAAACACCTGTACCAGGGTCTCACGCCCTTCTCGACCGAGATCCCCGCGGTGAATGGTAATGCGCGACGGGGCCAGAGTGACCAAGGCGCTGATGAGGACATCATCCAATCCGCCAATTTGTCGATCGACCCCTTCCAACATGTCGTCAATCAAGTTGTCCGCCAAACGACATCCCGCGGAATCTTCGAAGTGAAAGCGGTCCGCCGTGTAACGGACGTGAATCCAGTCATGCTGGGTTCCCGCCACATCTACGAGTCGTTTGAGAAGCCGCACAAACTCCTGATATTCTTGTTCCATCAAGAAGATATCCACCGCTTGGTCGATGGCTTCTTCGTATTCGGTGCGGATGTCTTGCATCAGGAAGGTGCGGATTCCCTCAATCACCAATTGCGGAGCTGTCTTGAGGTAGTTGAAGATGAGCGTCGTGGCGAGGTCCAGCCGTCCCTGGTCCTGCTCGTGGTCGGCATGAAGAATATGGACGACGTCATCGAGAATCTGGCGCTGTTCACCGTGTTCAAAGGTGTGGTAACGGTGCCGAAGGAGCTCGTCCAACCAGTCTCTCTCGTGGTACACCACGAGGTATTGGGCCAAGGCACGAGCTAGGGGCCAAGCCACATTTTCGGCCTCTTCGCCATCGCTGTGAAAGGCGCATTCCAAATGCGCACCCTGTCGGGATTCTGTCCACTCGCCGGGAATGCTGCGGGCTAGAAACTCACCCAGTCCTTCTGACATTGCGGCGTGATCGGTCATCACAACCCATGGGGTCACTCTGTCGCCTGCCTTTCTACCAGTTCCATCCCCGGTAGTATATGCAATCCAACAGAGGCTATTCGATGGCCACAAATGGAGGGCGCAAAACAAAAAAATGGTGGGCGGTACAGGACTCGAACCTGTGAACCTCTCGCATGTCAAGCGAGCGCTCTAACCAACTGAGCTAACCACCCATTTTTGGAGGCGACGCCCGGATTCGAACCGGGGCATAGGGGTTTTGCAGACCCCTGCCTTACCACTTGGCTACGTCGCCGTGGATAAGGCTAAAAGTGGAGCGGAAGACGGGATTTGAACCCGCGACCCTCGCCTTGGCAAGGCGATGCTCTACCACTGAGCTACTTCCGCGACAACACACGTTATTATATCAAGCGTCATATTGCCGGTCAAGATGACAGCATGTCGCACATCAGATTAAATGCCCCGCTGTGAATGCCCGGATGCGGACGGACGCAGGCGTTTTCCCACGGTCCGCCGATCATCCCGACAGTATTTGCTAATAGTCGTAAAAGCCTTTCTTCGTCTTACGGCCCAAACGTCCAGCCCGCACCAGCCTTCTCAGAATCAAAGGAGCGGCAAATCGGTCATCGTGAAATTCGTTATACAAGTAATCCATGACGTGCAAATCCACGTCCAATCCCGTCAAATCGGCAAGCGTCAACGGTCCCATGGGATGGTTGAGACCGAGCTTAATCGCCTTATCAATGTCTTCCTTGCTGGCGATGCCCTCTTCATAAATGCGCATCGCTTCAATAAAAAGCGGCATCAGCACGCGGTTGACGACAAAACCCGGCGTGTCCTTCTCGACGACCACGGTCTCTTTGCCAATTGAGGCCGCGTACTCTTGGGCTTCCGCTACGGTGGAATCCGCTGTCTCTTCTCCCCGGACTAGCTCAATCAGCTTCATCACCGGGGCAGGATTAAAAAAGTGCATGCCCAGCACTCGGGATGGCCGCGAGGTGGTCGCTGCGATTTCCGTAATCGACAGGGACGAGGTGTTAGTGGCCAATATGGCGTTCTCCGGGAGCGCCCGATCTAATCGTTGAAAGACATCCTTCTTGACATCCATCACTTCCAGCACCGCTTCAATGGCCAAGTCCGCCTCCCCAACGGCTTCCCAAGTGCTGGGAACCAATCGCGCCAATACCGCCTCGCGGTCATCGGACGACATCTGCCCTTTTTCGACTTCGCGCGCAAGTCGGCCGGCAATCATCTCTCGCGCCCGGTCCACCGCGCCTGCCTGAGCATCCAGCATCAACACCCGGTAGCCATGGAGCGCAGAGACATGGCTGATGCCGCTGCCCATGGTGCCGGCGCCAACTACTGCAATGGTCCTATCCATAGACGATCCTCCTCAGAATCCCATGATGTGCGAGCCGCTGTCCACGTACAGCACCATCCCGGTAATGCGTGCGGCCCAGGAAGACGCCAAGAACACGGCGGCATTGCCCACATCGTCGGTGGTGATATTCTCGGGAATGGGTGCGCGCTCCAGCGTACTATGGAGGGCGGTGGAGATGCCCTTGACTCCTGACGCCGCCAGGGTCTTGATGGGTCCGGCGGAAATTGCGTTGACGCGAATTGCTTCGCGCCCCAAATCGTACGCCAAGTACCGCACGGAAGACTCGAGGGCGGCTTTGGCCACGCCCATCACGTTATAGTTAGGCATGACCTGGACGGCCCCTTGGTGGGTCATGGCAATGACGCTGGCTCCGCTTGCCGCGACAAGCTGCGGATGTACGGCCCGCACCAAAGCAGTCAGAGAGTAGGCACTAATATCCTGCGCGAAGTGATAGCCGTCGCGGCTGGTGTGCAAGAAACGGCCCTGCAGTTCCTCCGCCTTGGCGTGTGCCACAGAATGCACCACCGCGTGCAGTGCATCGGTGTGCTGCCCCACCGTTTCACCCAGTTGGGCCAACGATGCGTCATCCGCGACATCCAACAGAACGGTTAGCGGCGGTTTGGACAGTTCAGGCGTCAGCTTGTCCAAGTTCTCCTTAAACCGTTCGGTTTGATAGGTCAAAATTAGTTGCGCCCCTTCACGATCCAAAGCCCGCGCAATACCCCAAGCAATACTGCGCTTATTGGCGATCCCCGTCACCAGCGCCGTCTTTCCGTCCAGCAACCCCACAAGCATTTCCTCCCCATGACCAAACTAGCCAAATCATACCGTAAATCGGCCAGGGTCAGAAGAGGATCAACCCGTGAAACCGGGCGGCGGTTGCGTCAGGATGTAGACCTTGTGGAACTGGATGCCGTAAAGAGCAATGCGCAGGGCCGATTCCTGGAAGAACAAATCCACATGGTCGCCCCAAATAGCAGAACCCGTATCGACTGCCCGCGCCGGACCGTAACCGTCAATGTACAAATACGTGCCCAAGGGGATAACGCTGGGATCCACGGCAACATCGCCTGGCTTCAACGGTTTCCCGTTCCAGGCGGCCACAGCACCTGAAGGACCATTCATGGCCAGAGAGCCGTTGTACGCCGTGGTCATCATGGATAGAACCCGGTCGTAGTGATACGTTGCCCCTTTTACTAGCAACGTGTGCACCACCGCGGTCCCGTTGGCGATAGTGGCCGGAGCGGGAGAAGAAATGGTGGTCTGGGTGCCGCCCACATTGAGCACGGTGCCCTCGGTGCCGGGATGAACAACCAAATGTTGACCTTGGGGCAATGAGGCGTCTTGAACCGTATTAACGGCATACGGCACAGCAGAAAAATTGCCATGATTCCATGTGACACCCGCCGGGAGCCAGGGCCACGGCGGAATGCCGCCCGCCGCCTGCAACTGTGCCGCAGGCGGCACGCTGTAGGCTTGGCTGTTTCTATGAGCGCTCAGCCCGGCCGCCATAATGGCCAGAAGACCGGCTGTGACGGCTGCATACGCGCGACGCATAGCAAGCGCACCTCCTGGGGTTAGCCTGCTCGCCGGATGGCTCCGCTATTCCGCTGGGAGAAGTCTCCACAACAATACCGCCCCAGCATCGATGCCCACCACCGCCCAGAACAGCGGATGCGGCTCGTGGGCGAAAAGGGGCGCCACAACCGGCGACAACAGCGCCACCACCCCGGCCGTAACCACACCAATCCAGCCTTGCACGTCCACACGCACCGCATCCGGCAGCCAACTGACCCAATAACTGGTATGGCTAGTCCAAAACTGCGACTGTCCCCCGACGATGAGCGCCCAAGCCGCCATCACCTGCCAAAAGTGCCCGGGACCAGCCCACGCCAACAACAGAAACCCCACTCCCAGCATGGCAAGACTAATCCCCACCCCAGTCCGATTGGACAATCGCACACGGGAATGCAGATGCCATAACGCTAAGGCTGCGATACTGGCAGCCACGGGGAGCCACGCCAAGCGACTGGCGGGCAGTGCGCTGCCGCGTGCAGCCACTAAAGCCAAAGGCGCCAAGTTGGCGAACAGGGACAACGGCACTTGGACCATCACACGAAGGCCCGCCAATATCGCACCGGTGCCCCGCACTCCCGCCCGCACATGGGCCAATCGCACCCGAAATGGTTCTTGGGCTGCCATCAATTGCCGCCCCTGGGATGATTCCCGCAGAAAGATTAGGCGCAACGTCCAGGCCATCATCACCAGGGGCCAAAACACGACCAGGACGTCGTGGCCGGTGGACACTACGCCCCGATGGGCAATCCACGGCTCCATAATGGGCAGTGTCAGGCCGCCAAAAACCGTAAACAGCTGTAAATAAAAAAAGTACCGCGGAAGCCGCTCGGACGGCTCTCCCTCGCTGAATAGACTATTCCAAGCCGGCCCCACAAACCCCGAGCCTTGGTTCAACACCAACCCCAATCCCAGCACCCACGGAGTCCGGGAGAGAGCCCACATCCCCAACACCAGCACCCAACCCAAGAAGTCCCCCGTCATAATGCTGCCCTTGCGGCCGAGCCTCTGGGCCATCAGGCCCGACATTGCCAATCCGGCCACCTGCATGGCAGCACCAAGGCCCATTGCGAGCCCGATCCGATGCGGCGTGACACCCTGGTCGACCAAATAAATGGTCAGATAAGAGCTCATCCAGGCCATGGTAATGGACCAGGGGAACTCCGTAACGAGAAAGACTTGGGCGTTGGTTCGGGATGAGAAACGTGGAAAGCGCATGTCTCATCATAGCAGGGAGAACGTTCGCGGAGCTACCCACGAGAATCGATTTGTCTAGGACACGCGCACTTCTCCCACCTTAAGACCGCGAGCCCCCCAGTAAATGCCGACCGGTACAAAGGACCACAGCGCCAGAATCCAACGGAAATCCGCCAGGTGGAACGGCCCCAACAGAGTGAGGAGGACCAGCAGAAAAGCGAGACTGAAGAGACGCCCGCCGTTAATCCACACTTCTTTGACACCGGTCAGCTGCACGCGATCAGCTTCGTCTTGGCTGTATTGGGTAATGGCACTCAAGGCACTGGACTCAAGCGTCACTTTAAACGACGGATAGGAGAGAGCGACCACCCCTCCAAGGAGAAACAGGACGAACGCGTTCAAGGGAAGCGCCAAAAGCCCCAGGGCAGTTAGAGAGATGATAGTCGCCAAAAGCAGGCCCAGGCGGCGCGTCAGCGGGCCCGACCAGCGCGTGAGCGCCCAAAATACCCCGCCTTCCACCAGAGCCTGCATGGCACTGAACGCTCCCAAGAGTAAGGTATTCCCGGTCACAATGTAGAGGAGCAGGTTGGGTACAAAGAAGTACATGCCATCCCGCATCCCGAGTGCCCAAAAGCTCCAGGAAAGACGGCGCCACCCAGGGATGGACGGCAAAGTCCGCGGCGTTGAAACGTCCTGCCTTTTGGGCGGTTCACTGGATTTGGGTGCGCGAGCGGCCATGATGAGCCAGGTACATCCCACCAAGCTGAGAAAGGCAATAAAAAAGACCGCCCGGTACCCATTGAGTCCGGGGATGGCGCGAATAATCCAACCGCTGAGGGGCGGGGCCACAAGCCCCAGGATGGCCTCAATGGTGCCAGTCCAACTGTTGAACCAGGATTCCTGACCCGCGTCTACCCAGGACGAGGCCAGAACAAATAAGCTCAGCCAGTAGAAACTGGATGACAGACCATCCAGCACTGCCAGGGGGATAAAATATTGCCGGGTCTTGGTTTTAAGCATAAGAAGCAAGGCGAGGTATATGGCATTGAGGACAATGCCCAGGGTCATCATGACCGGACTGGAGAGGTGGTTGCGGATCCTCGAGGCCATGCCGAAGCTGGCAACCATCACCACAAATAAAATAGTATAGAACAACAGGATGGGCCGGAGTCCGGTCCCAATATCCCAAAACCAGGCGCCCACAAAGTTCGACGCCATGTACATGGCCAAGGTCCATCCGGTGGAAATGAGAAATAGACGCGTGACTGGCTTCATGCGGTCCCTCGCAAAGTGAGTTGCGTCTATTGTAGCATCCTCGCCGGGCTAAGACTTAGCTGACCCGCACTTCGCGCCCCGCTTGAGCCCCTGGACGAGGCACCCCCGCCTTGCGCACAATCTCGATCACCCTGTCTATCGGGGTCTTCTCTCCTAAAATCTGGCGAACCAACACCATGCTCTCCACAACTCGCTGTTGCCGCTGCATAGGCTCAACCTCCCTGATTATCTGATTCGATCGCCACTTTAGCGAATAAATGTTACAAGTTTATGACAGGAACGAGATCCATATATGTCCGGTCTCAATAGACCATTCGACAGAAGAAGCCCGTTTTGGGGGTGTCATACCGACATTGCGGAGGGATTTTGCGCCCCCTCCATCTCGCGAAATGCCTCGTTCTCCCTCAGACATTGGGCGCTCAAAAGAATCTCTGCCGCTATCGACAAGGCCCATGCCCACCATAATGGCAGGACGTGCAAAAACACGCCGGCGGCCAGACTTCCAAGCGGCATAGCAATCCCAAACAAGGCGAAAATCAGCCCGAACACCCGACCGCGAATCTCAGAGGGAATGATGCGCTGCAGGAACGTGAACACCACGGCGTTCACCACCCCGTTTGCCAGACCAGCCATGAGCAGCAGGCCGGCCGCAAGAGGCGGCGTCCCAGCAAGCGCAAATCCCGTCGTGAAGGCCGCCAAAACCAGACCTCCCACAACCAAGGAGCGCTGCAGGGGCCACTTGCCAAAATATCCGCTTGCCAGCCCTCCCAAAACCAGTCCGCCGGCCCACGCCGCGTCCACAAGTCCGTACCAGCTCACGCCAGCATGCAGGTGATGATGGATCCAATACGGCATCATGGTGAATGCCGCCGCATAGCTGAAGTTGGTGAGAATGACGGCCGGCAGCAATCGCACCAAAATCGGCACCCGGCGAAACCCCGCCAGCCCCTCCCGAAAGCTGGACAGAAAACTCGAGCTTGACGCGTTTTCCGCATTGTCTGGATTGGTCTGTGGGGCGTCAGAAGCGGGACCCTTCCACGTGACGCTCTTCATCATTAAGAGGATTGCCAAGGCTGACAGCCAAAATGAGGCGGCATCCATACCGAAGACAATGCGGATGCCGATTGCGGCCACAGCGGCTCCGCCAATAGCCGATCCGACCGCCGAGGCCAACTGGGAGGTCAGCGAGTACAAGCCGTTGGCCGCCGTCAAGTCCTCATCTCGCACGATCATCGGCAAGAGCACCGTCTCCGCCGGGCTGAAGGCGGCGTTGCCCAACTGGTTGATGCCCAACAGCACAATGACCACCCACACCAAGAACGCAGGGTGAACTAACGCCACCAGGCCCAGAACAACGGCTAGGCCTCGCAGAATGTCTGTCAGCAGCATGATGCGGCGGGGGTCGTAACGGTCCACAAACACGCCGCCCACCATTCCCATGAGTCCGGGAACCGTCATAGCGATGCCAGCAATAGAAAGCAGAAACGGCGACTTAAGTTGGATTTCCCAAAGACCCATCACATAAAACACCGCGTTGCCCAACTGCGACAACAGCTGACCGGACCACATCCAGCGAAACCCCGCATAACGCACCAACAGACCCACGTACCCACCCCCGTCTTATTGGCAAAAAGGTATCACATTTACAATCTTATATGCAACATTATTTATTTTTTAATGGACTATTTAAATATCTACCGTTACAACGATGCAAACGAATGCGAATGCGGAAGATATTGGCATCCACAAGGGAATGCCGTATGCTAGTCGCGACGGATGTAGGCCCGAGCTCTCTCCATGAGAGCCATGCCAAGTTGGAGGAGGCACCCATGGCGCAGAATCTTCCGGCATTTCGAACACAAGATCTTGATGGCCAGCCCGTGACCCATGAAACCCTGCAGGCTCGTGCACCGGTCTTCGTAGTTCTATTGCGCGGCCTGACCTGACCGCATTGCCGACGCGAGCTCGGCGAGCTCGGTCAACTCGCGCCCAGTTGGCGCGAAAAGGGCATCCATTTGATGGTGGTCGCTCCAGACAGCGAAACCCGCCTGCGGCAATATCTCCGGGATCACCCAGTCGAATGCCAGGCGGTGGCGGATCCTGACGGCACCGTGCTTAAGGCCTTGGGACAGGACAGCATATGGTGGAAGATGGGTCGTATGCCAGGGTTCCTAGCCGTTAACCAAAGCGGCCAGATTGTCTACGAACATGCAGGTCAGTCCATGCGGGACTTCCCGGACTGGGCCGCGGCAGAGCGCCACGTCTTGGCGCTCTGAGAGCCATCATTCGCGGAAGCCAACCGTAAGAGACGGGCAGGAAACTTTGCCGAGTCTCTCCTCGCGGCGTTATGCCGGATGGGCAGACGTTGAGGCGAGCCGCGTCGACACGGAATTTTTCACTGTCCACAACAGCAGTGCAATCGGAATGGGATTGCCTAAATCGGTGGCAGTTCCAGAAAACAACGTCGCAAAGTCTTCGGGAACAATCCACAGAAATGCCAGCCAGATGATGGTCAAAAACCAGATGAACCCCGAAATGCGGCGCGACGCGTAACCCCAAGCCAGTACCGCCATAACGAGAATCATGATGATGTTGAACACCAGGGAATGGTGAAAGGCCGCTAAGATGAAAACGTTGTTGAGGCGATCCACGAAAGCAGGCTCATTGCCGTTCATGGTGACGTTGCCAATCATCCCGGCCGTGGACGACGGGGACCAATTGTAGGGAAGACACTGGATCAGCGCTGCCAGGCCCCAAAACAGTCCCGCCGCCCGCGTCAGTACCGTGGCTTTCACCCAGTCTGGATAGAGCAGCAACAACGCTGCGATGGCGTAGAATGGGGACGAGCCCGGCGAGTCCTCTACAAGCGTGGGCGATCCATTTAAGATGCCCCCCATCCCTTCCGCCATCACCCAGACCACGGCGGACCAAATAATCACAACCCACAGTGTGAGGCGGAACCAGCGCCCACGGGCCAAAATAAGCCCCACGCCCAAAGCGATTTCCCACAGAGCCAGCAGAATTGTGTCAACGGGCAACAGGGAATGCCAGAGATTGACGCCACCCATCATCAGGTGCATGAGCCACGCCGGTTGGTTGTTTAAAGCATTAGGTCCCAAGACATTGACAATCAAAGCTGAGGAAAACATGCCCGGCTGCAGCTTCAGGAGTCCTGCCACAATCCACAAGAGTCCGAAGCCCCAACGGAGCACACCTTGCCAACCGCCTCTGGAATTCATTCGACTGTCGCCATTTGCCACGATGTATCGTTCCTCATTGCTATTCTCAGTGGTTTCCCTATCATCCCGCTACGAGCCACTGGTCCTCGTGAAAGAAAACCTCCCATGGGCCTGGCATCTTTTGCCTGACACAGGCATGCGTACACCGAACGCCCGGCGCGGGTTTCCGCCAAAACCCGACAAATGATGTTACAATTATACTCATAGTACCTGAAAGTTCGAGACGATTCATTCACTACCAGTTTAAGGACGTGTCATCTTGGCGCAGTTGGCAGCGATTCATGTATGGCGTTATTGGGTGTGGTCGGCGTTCGGCATAGGGTTCCTGCTGTGGGGAGCGTATTTGCTTTTGACTGGACCCTATCGGCGCGTTTTCGGGTCCGCCGCGGGCGACCCGCCATCAGGACTGCAGCAGTTTTACATGACGCTCGGGATGCTTCTTTACTTCTTCGCATTTGCAAGCCCCCTGGACCACTTGTCCGACGAGTACCTATTCTCCGCTCACATGGTTCAGCACATGATTGAAGTCTCCGTGATGGTGCCGCTGTTGCTCAAAGCGCTGCCCAATTGGTTGTGGTCTTGGGCCTTTCAGTGGGAGCCGTTTAAGCGGGCCTTCGGGTTTCTGGTCAACCCTTTCGTCGCCCTAGTTATCTTTTTCCTGATATTTGACAACTTTCACTGGCCGCCGGTGTACGAACTGACTTTGGTGAACGAAACATTCCATGTCACTGAACATATTCTGTTCTTCTTCGCCGCCTCGTTCTTATGGTGGCCCATTCTCAGCACCCACCCAGAGTTTCCTCGACTCAAGCCGGGAATCCAGCTCTTGTACATCTTCTTTGCCTTCGACACGATGATGCCGCCGACTATCCTCATTTTGATGTGGAACCATCCTCTCTATTACCATTACACCCAAGCTCCCGTTCGGCTCTGGGGACTTTCCGTGATGAGCGACCAGAAACTGGGCAGCGTCATCATGGCCGTATTCGGATTCGTGTCGAACATCATTCCAGGCTTGGCCGCCTTCTCCAAAGTAGACATGGCGAGGTTTGATGAATAGCATAACGTCCGTTTGCCTTTATCCTGGAGTTGGAACCATAACCTGACCACAAGCACCCCTTCGCTTCAGATACGCCGCCCGGCGACGGCAAAAGTCAACCCAAACCGCGATGCCGCCAGAGTGGAGTGCGTGGCGGTAATGCCGCCCCAGCGCGGCATAGAAGGCATGGCGGTTCTCTAACAGGATTCGCCGGCAGTCGCACCAAAGCACGGGCTGGTTATGGCCATGCGGTCAGCGTCCGCATCTTTAGCGGTGCCTGGCAGTGTCGCCGCCCTAAATGAGACCATTGACTCCATATCATTGGTGACCACGGCAGCCAACGCGGAGGGCTCCTCATGCCAGTCATATTCGCCTCGGCTACGAACACATGTCCAGCCGAAAGTATGCCAAGGCATCCACACCGCCCGCCACGAGCGTCAATCCCATGATTAAGAACGCGGGGCGGCTCTTGATGGTCATCGCGGCCCGGGGAGGCCAAAAATGCGCGCAGCATTCTCTCCCAACAACTGACCGGCGTCGGGACCCAAACCAGCCTCCGCCAGACCCAGCACGTCTGGGGGTTCCATGTCAAACGGATAGTCTGTTCCCAACACCAGCCGGTCCTGACCAACCCACTGGGCGAGGCTCGCGAGACGCGTCCCATCATACACCAGGTGGTCGTACACAAAACGATTCAGGTACGTCGAAGGCGTCTTGCCAGGACCCCGACACTCGGCTCGATAATGGTAGCCGTGATCCAGACGCCCCACGGCGTAGGGCAGGTAGCCCCCTCCGTGAAGCAGGACAATCCGGAGCCTCGGGAAGCGGTCCAGCACCCCGCCGAAAATAAGCTGGCTGGCGGCGATGGTGGTATCGAACGGATATCCTAAGAGATTGGCCAAATAATAATCTGGCAACGCCGCGGCCGCCGCCACCTGAACGGGATGCAGCATCACGGGCACGTCCAGCCTCTCCGCTTCCGACCAAAACGAGTCAAAGTCCGGATCGTCCAATCCCCTCCCGCCGACATTGGTCCCCATCATAGTTCCCAGGGCTCCCAACTGGGTCACCGCATGCCGAAGCTCTTCGGCCGCCCTCTCACCGTAAGGCAATGGCACGCTGGCCAGAAAGTGCAGTCGATCCGGATGACCCGAGACCGCTAAGGCCATACCTTCATTGACCTGGCGATGGTAGTCTGCGGCTGTCTCAACGGGCAGATCGGGGCCGAACATGTCAATCCATGTGGAAAGAATCTGCCTGTCCACCCCAATGTCATCCAAGTGACGGATGCGCGCATCCACATCCACCATGCCAGAAGGAGTGGGTCTGGAGCGAAATGTGGGAAATAGAAAGGTCTCCGAATCAACGTCATAAGCAATCTGCCCCTGCCAGCGGCCCGCCTGTACTGCGGCCTTTACCCGGGGCGACAAATAATGTGAGTGGCAATCGACGATCATGCCGACACACCCTTTCCTGCACGTCTTTGTCGACTCGGAAAGCACAACCGGTGACGTCGGACGGTTCAAAAGATGGGCTAAATTCCCTATGATTATCTCGAACAGCCTCCTGGTTGTATAGGGAGCTATCCGAAAGGAGTGAACGGACATGCGTGTCCTCCAAGATGGTGCAACCGGACTTTATATCAACGGACACTGGCTGGAGTCCTCTCAGAGCATCGACGTCACCAACAAGTACACGGGAGCCGTCATCCGTACGGTGGCAGCTGCCGACCCGGCAGCCATCGATGAGGCGGTAGCCGCGGCTCGGTCCGCCTGGCAGAAGCCCATACCCGCCCATGAACGATCGGCCATTCTTAGGCGAACCGCCGACTTAGTGCGCGAACACCACGGCGATTTCGCCCGCATGATTGCTCAGGAAGGTGGAAAGCCTCTGAAAGATGCCTCGGCCGAAGTCAATCGCGCACTCGAAACCCTGACCCTAAGCGCAGAAGAGGCCCGCCGCATTCATGGCGAGACCATCCCATTCGACGCCGCACCCGGTTCCGAGAACCGCATGGGGTTCACTCTCCGGGTACCCAAGGGAGTCGTCGCAGCCATCGCCCCTTTCAACTTCCCGATTAACTTGGTGGTACACAAAGTCGGTCCAGCCATCGCGGCCGGCTGCCCCGTCGTTCTGAAACCCGCCACCACCACCCCACTCACTGCGGTCATGCTGGCGGAAGTACTGGAAGCTGCCGGTCTGCCGCCCGGCTATTTCAACCTCGTCATCGGTCCCGGTGGAGCTATCGGAGACTACCTGGTCAAACACCCCGGCATCAACATGGTGACCTTCACAGGAAGTCCGCCGGTCGGTGAGCATATCCGAGCCATTGCCGGGCTGAAACAGGTTGTGTTGGAACTCGGAAACAACTCCGGCAACATTGTGCATTCGGATGCGGATTGGAAGACGGCGGCGCGCATCTTATCCCAAAAGGCATACGGCAGTGCCGGGCAGTTTTGCATTTCGGTACAGCGGATTTTTGTCCACCGCCCCATCTTCGACGAGTTTAGTCAGGCCTTTGTGGAAGAGACCGCCAAGCTCAAAGTCGGTGACCCGCTGGATCCCACGGTGGATGTGGGACCACTCATTACCGAAGGCGAGGCGTCGCGCGTCAAGGACTGGGTGGATGAGGCGCTGGCACAAGGTGCTCGGCTTCTAGGCGGCGGTGAGCGCCAGGGCTCGGTGGTGCTCCCCACCGTGCTGACCGACGTACGCCCTGACATGAAAGTCGTGCAGCAAGAAGTGTTCGGACCGGTTGCCTGCCTGATCGCTTATGACACCTTCGAAGAGGCCCTCGAACGCCTTAACGATAGTGCCTATGGGCTCCAAGCCGGTGTCTTTACACAAGACTTGGGCCGGGCATGGCAGGCTGCCCGCACCATCGAATGCGGCGGCGTGATTATCAACGACAGTTCCGCCTATCGAGCCGATCTCATGCCCTATGGCGGAGTGCGGATGAGCGGCATCGGCCGGGAAGGGCCCCGCTATGCCGTGGAAGAAATGACCGAACTGCGTACCGTGGTCTTTAATCTCTAGTCTTCCGAGACCCGATCCTCTTGGTTGAGCGGCCCCCCCACATGTGTGCGGGGGGGGCCACTCGCGTATGGCAGGCAAAAAATTCCCCAGGCCTCTAACATTTGGCGAGAATGCGGAGTTAGAAGTACGGAGGAGGAGCGCACCGGTG
>JAJZAN010000179.1 GCA_021799435.1 Bacillota bacterium
CCGGAGGCAGAAGTAGCAGGATTAGATGGGAGCAAGGCGCTTCGGCGGATTCTCACAATAAGGATGGACGCGGTCGTGGTCGAAAGGCGTAAACCACCCAGCCGGATGCAACGTAGCCGATTCGCCACCCAGCCATGCGGTATCGCAGGTTCATGAACGGTTCACATCTCGACAATAGGGATGGACGGGGCGTTCGTCATACGGGGCAAACCAGTGCTCCGGATGTAATGCGGCGACCTCTCCATCGCCGGCGGCAACATCTCCAAAAAACTGACCGACCACCGTATTCCCGGCATAAGTCCGCCAAAACGCGGCGAAATACTTCGCAATAGACCGGGGCATCGGCGCAGACGGATTAGCGGCGGCCCACACCCGATCCAACGAATCGACAAGCCCCCGAAACATAATGTCCTCGGCGACACAAGACGCCACAGCAGGCCCGACCGAATCTTGAGAATACGGGAGACTATTGGGATCACTCATCACGGCATCGACCTTCGCCATCACCATCAGTGCGGACACAACAAACCGCCGGACAAAGGCAGGAGTATACGCGGCTTGATACTGCGTAGGGAGGATATGTTGCAAAACCTCGGTAGCTTCCCACGCCCGTCCTTCCTGCGTGCCTTGCTCGTCATTCAATAAGCCGTCCGTAAGTATCACCATCGCCTGCCGCATGAGCGCCCACTCCGGCGATGTATCAATGTGCGCCACCAGTTCGCGACTTAACCAAGGCAGTGGCAAAGGGGACACGATGACCGTCCCTTCTGTCTCTGCATCGCAAATGTAAACGAGCGGCCGTTTGTCCCATCCCACAAGGCTTACAACCCGCACAAACCCACCGCCGCTCCACGCAGAATGCGCTTTCGCCAAGGCAACTTGATGAGCTAAAGTTTGAAGCCACGGTCTCGCTGACGGCGCAAGATGAGATCCGGTGGAAAGGTCGTCGAGCACAGTCACTAAGTCCCCCTGCGGTTCATCCACAACGCGCAGCATCCGGGACTGGACTACGTCACTGGCCGACGCAATCCAATCGCTGGGTTTCACCGTACCCGGAAAATCTCCCAAGGGCTGCGGCGAAAAGTAGATATAATGATGTGCCGTCGCCCGCAATGAGCGCAGTGCCGCCGCATCTAACCCATGATAATCGGCGCCATCCTGACAATACGGATGGGCACGTCCGCGCGGAAAGGGGGCAAACCACCCTTTGGGATGCAAGTGGTCCGCATCCATCCACACCTGGCGTGCCAGAGGGCCCAACACCAGTAACTCGGTCATCTCCGGATCGAAGAGCAGCCCCTCATCTTCATCGTCCACGGACCAAAAGACGTTAAAGTGGCCCCGCATCGAACGAGGCATGCGCGCCCCGGGTTTTTGGACGAATGTTGCGTAAAGATTAGGGAGGCTGGCCACCAACCCCCGAATCACCAGATGCTCCGCCATGCAAGAGCCCATCAGTTCATTCTTCGGCCACACCGGATCGCGAAATGCCCCGCGATCCCACGTATCCAATGTCTCCATGAGGGTTAGTCCGGACACTACAAAACGACGCACAAATGTCGGCGTATAGAAGGATCGCAAATGATTGGGCATGACATGCTGAAGGACCATCGTATCAGCCCATGCTCCGTCGCCTTCCAAAAGCGCTATATCGGAAAAAAACTGGTCTGTCATAACGCGCATGCCAAACCGTAACAAGTTCCACTCCTCTGGCAGAAGTCGTGCCATCTCGCCCTCCCCGTGATCCATAACATCCAACGTAATCGGTTTCATCAGTTAATTCTCTCCCCTCCCCAATACGAATGGCCATGTCGTGACGATTCAAGCAATGATTCGGTCACACGGCCCCGTCCACCCGCAACGTGGGCCCAAGCACTGCCCAACTTGCATCGACACTACCGAATCGTCAGGATCGAGCCAAATTTCCCCGCCCGTTTTCCGCCCTTACTTATGAAAAACAGCCCCCGCCTTACTCAAGGGCGGAGGCTGCGGCGACATCCGGAGGACCGGAGCCTCGAAAGAGATCCAATGCCATGGTCATTACAACATCACTCACGACGTCCGTCCAATGTGGAGGCCCAAACGCTACTCGATCAGATGCGACCGTCGGCTCCGGGGTAACATCCGTTTGAAATCGCGAATAAGAACCCGGGCGTGGCAGTGGCACTCGCCCGTCGCACAACGACCGCCATACCCGGCAATCGCCGCCACCCGGGACTTCAGCACCCGTCCACAGCACCGACACGTCGCCCAGCGCTCCCCGGTCTCGCGCAGGCCCTGATCATCGATCGTTTCCCAGAGCTCGTACCCGCACCCGCCGCAGACCCAGCTGCGGCCCCGTGTAAAGAAATTCGCCGCCCAATCGCGGCGATCCCACACTAAACTCTCGCACTGGCGACAGCGCGCCGGCGGTCGCACGGTCCATGCCTGCGCCATACCAACACCTCAATGGCCCTGATTATAGCGTGTCATTAGGCTCCCAGGGTGACGACAAGCAACCCCAACAGCATGGCTACACCACCTACATAGAAATTCCCGACCATCCCCAGCCCCCCGGCCACCAGCAACGCCAACCCGCCACCCACCAGCCAATATCGCCTCGATGGGCTCGGTTGCCTATGAAGGAACTGCACGACGCGCCTCCTCCATCCGGACCACACGAATCCGCCGCCGCCCGGTCTCGGTGGCGACCGTCAACTCCGTTCGATACGCGGGCCGAAGCCACGATTGCCAGGCCAGCAGGAGAGCCAACGCCCCGAATGCCGTCGTGCTCGGTTGCCGAAACACCCCGTGCCCGTGCGCGCCGACCCACACCCACAGCACCACTAACACCGGATATACAAAGCGCGGGCCCCACGCATTGGCCATAGCGACATCAGAGCGCTTTATTAAATGACCCACCAAGCGCTCGGTGCCCTCCCATGTAACGGTATCATCCGCCAGCGTCCCGTGGCCCCGCTGCCCACGTGGACGCTCAAGACGCACCGTGCCCCATCCGGACGCTACAAACCACAAGACCAACAACCCCCGGCCCACGCCGGACGGCATCGGGACAAAAGCCACCCCCAGCCACAGTACGAACAACGCCAATCCGAAAGCCGCGATCAGCGCAACCCCTCGCCGTCCCACCGGTCCTCTCCGAAGATACCCCTGAAATTCCATTGCGTGACCCTCCTAGTGGGTGGTCGGGCTGGCACCACCGTCTTGACCCCAACACCGACACGGCCATGGGCTGCCAAAAGGCGGGGCATTTGCGCCCCGAATCATCCCATGGACAAAGTGCATCGTTCATCCCGTCGGATTCATGATAGAAACTTTCCCGTCAGCAGGCCAACCGAGAGGCCCCATTTAGAGGGGACGCGTTAAATGGGCGGCAACATCGGCATCTCAGCGTTGGCCAGGGCCGCCGCCACAACCTCGGGATCCCCGAAAAAGGTGCTCAGCTGGTCGGCCAATTCACACAACCGGAGCAACATGCGATAGAAGAATTCCGCCGCGCACTCGGTATACGGCACCTGCGGCCACGGCTGGTCATAGGGGCGAAACGTCGGCGCGCGCAGGTGGGTCCAGCTGTTCAGTTGGGCACCCCACGACGCCTCGGGCAACCGAGGAAGGACATAGCGCACGGCCAAATGCTCACCCCGCTGCTCAGTCACGCGGTCCAGCACGCGGGCAAAGAGACCCAGGCGATAATGATCCGTGCCGAACGTACTGTGCTTTTCCTCGCCCTGCCAACTACCCGCGCGAAGTTCCTCATCCGTCAAGTGCGCGGCATTCGGGCGAATTGCGCCATCGCCCAGGCGGAAATAGGACACCGACGGGTCGATGTGATACATGATGATGCGCTCGGTGGTGGTCTCGGTGCGCAAGTACGCCTCCGCCACCTGACGCAAGAACGCTTTGCACTGCTCTAGATTTGGACCCTGCACCTGCCACTGGGTGCGGGGCTGGTCCAACTTCAAGGGATTGCGCCGGTCTTGCTTGTGTAGTGCCCGCAGTTCAGTCTGCGCCACATCCACAAGTTCGTCTGGGAACGTGCAGTGAAACTCCCCCGATTGATTGACCGACACGATAGAACGCCATTCAAGGTGTTCCCCGGCTTTGGACGTGAAACTAAAGGGAATGGACGGTAGTGTAGGCACCAAAAACCCCTCCTTATGTGTGAATGTGTGATAAACGTTAAATGGGACCAAGTGCTCACACAGGCTGCCAAAAATCGGGTGGTACCCCGGCGCGCCCCGTCCCCCGACAGAACGGGCATGGAGTCGGCGGCCATGTCTCGTCAATGACCTCCCGCCTGCCACAGCACGCGACGCACAGGGTTGGACGATTCGTCTGAAAGGGCTTGATGAACCGCTCGGCAATGACCGTCTTTTGCCGAACGGCCTGATGTGAGACATGGGCCCAAGCATCCGTCTTCCACTCATCAATCAAGGCGCCATAGACATCGATCCAGACATACTTCGACCGCGTAAAGTTGAGGCATCGAAGCAAAAGCCCCGTGTTGCGGTCTAGGTAATAGAGACCGATTTTCATGACCCCGCCGCCTGTTCGGCCGCCTCTTGCCACGTAGCATCCCAAACAGCAAGCGGACACCAAGTCTCGTTAAAGTAAAGGCCCTGCTGTTCGACAGCGACGCTCACGAGCCTTTGCACCGTCGGATGCATCACCTGCGCTAATCGCCGGACGGCGCTCTCGACGTCGGGCACGGTAGTCTGCAACTCACTCAACCACCGTGCCAAGGGCACGAAATGTTCCTGACCCAAGCCCGCATCGTAGATCAGCAGGCCAAAGGCATTTCGCAGGGGGCGTGGCGTGCCGTCCGTGTCGAACAGCACTTCCTGCTTATAGCGAATGCACACGACATGGTTCATCAATATGGTCCTCCCTCCCCCTCCTGCACGGTGGGCAGCACGTTCTCAACCACCCAGTACAACGCCGGTGATGCCGGAATCCCCGCGGTCACCGGACCTGCCAGCAAAGTGGGAATGCCCCTCACGTTGAGTGCGCGCACCGTCGAGCCCAGCACCACGGATAGGCGGCCGGTCGTGTCCCGCACCCAAAAGTCGCGCCGATCCTGGGTCGGATCGGGATCGTACAACTGACCGTAGGGCAAATGCTGATCGATACGGCAAATCTGCGCCCACCGGCGTTCACGGCGATAGGTGACCGTGATCCATTGGCCCGGCTGAAAATCGGGGTCTTGCACCACCTCCCCATCGAGGCCCACCGCCGGCTGCGTGGGCGCTACCCACCCCAACGCAGCGGCTAGACGGACCGCAAACTCGTAATGCGAGAGGGTGACGGGCATGGTCCATGGGTCCCGGTGCCGGCCGCCGCCGGGAAAATGCCCCACCCCATGAATCGCCGCCTCGTATTGCCCCGCCTCCCGCGACAACAAGGTCGGGTTGAGCACTGGCACGCGGTGGAGCTGCGGCCACACCGGCAACGGCGTCCAACGCTCCAGATAGAGGTATGCCCGCCGCCGGCGGCCATCGGGATATAAGAGTTCGGCCCACGCCTGAGTGGAGTCCGAGTGACCCCACACCGCGACCAGCGCCGCCACCTCATCCCGACCATTAACCCAGAGCGTCCCTGCCACCAATTTGGGCAGACCCCGGTTCCACGGATCCTCCACCTGGCGGTTGTACTCCCCCGCTTCATAAGGGCGGAACGTGGTCTCATAGAGCTGCTGACGCGCGGCGTGGATCGTGGCCACGGTTTCTTGATGCCGCTCGTCTTCCAGTTTCTCCTTGAGGGCCAACTGTCCCAGCGCATCCAACGTCTCCCAGCGTAACG
>JAJZAN010000180.1 GCA_021799435.1 Bacillota bacterium
TCATGGTCGACGTGACCGTCGACGTGGGTGCGTTCCGCGACCTCAACCGACACCGCCGGGTGGACAAGGTAGTGCAGAACTTGGATTCCCGTCTCGGATATGACCTTCCCATTGAACTTCAGGAGGTGGGTTTGGCAGAACCGTATCGAGCCGCCTTGGACGCCCATTACGCCCATATCGCGAGCCATCCCGGGGACCAGCAAGCCTATCTTTTGCCCCTAGCCCACCGCCGACGCGTTCTCATGCGCATGGACTTTGCAGAGGCGGCCTATTTGGTCGAACTGCGATCCCGCTCCAGCGGGCATTTCAGCTACCGCCGCATCGCCAACGATTTGTATAAAGCCCTGCTCCATGCCTACCCGACTCTGGCCCATGGCATCCGCGTCACACCGATGGAGGCTTTCGATCCCTTCGAACGATAATCGCCGTCCCTAGACCAAGCCTGGTTGGAATCGAGAGGATGGGAGCATCCTTTCCATACCAACCGTGAGCGAGGTGCAGCATGTCCGCGAGTGCCTATTCGCCCGAAGAGCCCAATCGCCGGGCTCTCTATACGTTTGGGAGCGCCCACTTCCTCAATGACCTGGTCACGGCCGGACTGGTGCCGGCCTTGGTGGTCATGTACAAAGGCGCCTTGCATTTGAATTACATCCATTCCACGCTCATTGTGTTTGTGTCCTATCTCACCTCCTCCATCAGTCAGCCGTTGTTTGGGCTGGCCGCCGACCGGACCCCGAGGGTCTGGCTGTTGACCGTCGGCGTGCTGCTGTCCATCGGCGGCCTGTCTCTAACCGCCATCGCCGGGTCCTTGCCGTGGCTTCTGGTGTTCATTGGGCTCTCCGGGTTGGGCTCAGGCATTTTCCATCCCGAGGCCTCGCGCGGCACCCACTTGGCGGCGGGTCTAAAGCCGGGACTGGCCCAGAGCATCTTTCAGGTGGGCGGCAACGCGGGCCAAGCCGTGGGGCCGCTCTTGGTTCCCCTGTTTTTAGTCCGGACCGGCATTCATGGATTAATTTGGCTTTTGCCCTTGGCCTTCTTGTCGCTCATCCTCACCGGACAAATCCTGCCCTGGCTGGGCGGACAGGTTGGAAAATCTGATCCGCGCCGCAGGCGCACGGTGACGGGGAAGAACAACCTTGCTGGGGTAGCGCTGCTGGCTTCGGTTATTATGCTGCGCTCCTGGTGCCAATTGGGCGTCGTGGTGTTCCTGCCCTTCTACCTCCATCACCTGTCGCTAGCCTCATCGGAGACACTCAACTTTGTGTTTGTCGGAGCCGGAGCTCTGGGCACGTTGATTGGCGGGACGCTCTCCGACAAGCTGGGGCGAAAGCGGCTGGTGGTGGCATCGATGGTGGTGGCCACCCCCTTCGCCCTCCTGTTTTCCCACCTAAGCGGCAGCCTGCGGGTGATGGACCTGCTCCTCTTCGGGTTTAGCGTACTCTCGTCGTTTTCGGTGACGGTGGTTTATATGCAGCGCCTGCTGCCGAAAAACGTGGCGCTGGCATCCGGCCTCTCAATTGGCTTTAGCATCGGCGCTGGCGGCATTGGCTCGCTCTTCTTGGGCGGCCTCTCAGACGCCTTAGGCGTGGCGGCGGTGTTCACCGTTCTATCATTTCTCCCCCTGGCCGGCGGCATCTTGGCACTGTTTCTGCCAAACCTCTAATCCAGGGCGCGCTCGCCGAGGACATGGCTTGACTTTTCCGGTTTGGAGAAATGCCGTAGAATGTAGAGGTCTAGGCATTTTAATTGTTCGAGGTGTATCTATGGCCGACACGATTGTCCTCACCGGCATCAAGCCCACCGGCATGCCCCATTTGGGCAACTGGGTGGGAGCGATTCGACCGGCGGTGGAAATGTCTCATGCATCCAACCAGCGGGCCTTTTATTTTATTGCCGACTATCACGCGCTCACGGGTCTTCGCGAGGCCAAGCAGATGCGCGAGTACACGTATTCCCTGGCCGCCACCTGGATTGCCCTGGGATTAGATCCAGAGAAGGTGGTCTTTTACCGCCAGTCGGACATCCCGGAAGTTTTTGAGCTCAGCTGGGTTCTCGCTTGCTTTTCCCCCAAGGGTCTGATGAACCGTGCCCACGCGTACAAGGCCCAAGTACAGAAGAATCAGGAGAACGGCGAGGAGGACTTAGATGCCGGCGTCAACATGGGGACCTACACCTACCCCATTCTGATGGCCGCCGATATCCTCATCATGAACACCAATTGGGTCCCCGTCGGCGGCGACCAGCAGCAGCATGTCGAGATTGCCCGCGACTTGGCCCAGTATTTCAACCGCCAGTACCAACGGGAAGTCTTGACGCTGCCGGAAGCCCGCATCGACGAGCAGGGCGCCGTCATTCCCGGTTTAGACGGTCGCAAGATGAGCAAGAGTTACGGGAACCACATCCCCATTTTCGCGTCGCCCGACCAGCTCCGCAAACTGGTGTTCCGCATCGCCACCGATTCCTCAATGCCGGGAGAGCCCAAGGATCCGGACAACTCGACCATCTTCCAGTTGTATCGGCTCTTGGCCACCGAGTCTGAGACGGAGGCCCTGCGGGCGGAGTACCAAGCGGGTATCGCGTGGAAGGACGCCAAGGAGGCGCTCTACGCCCTGTTGGAGTCCAGCTTGTCGGGACCTCGAAAGCGCTACGAGGAACTCGTCGCCAATCCGGCCGAACTCGACCGCATCTTCCGCGAGGGCGCCGAAAAGGCCCGACCCATCGCCGCCAAGACCATGGCACGGGTGCGGAAGGCCATTGGCGTCGGACGCTGACCTTTAGGAAATAGGAAAAAACAAGGGGCGCCCCATGTCGGGGCGCTTTTTCGCAATTCGCCGTAAATTCTCCCCACGGCTCATATGTTCGCGTAACATAAGCTTAGGAGGAGCCTATGACTGAGGAGACCTTGACCATCGATATCGAGCGGACGGGACTCAGCACCGAGTTCTCCAATCTGTTCCGCAGTTTCGCGTCCCTCTACAATGCCGTACACGAGGAGTTGGAGCATCGCGCCCCGTCGCGGGGGTCGGAACGACTCCGGGTCCAAAATATCGAGGTGCACTCCCCCGGCCACATCGTCTTTCACGGCATGCCGCTCGTGACCCAATGGCTGGATATCTTGGTCAACGCCTGCAATGCCGCCGTCGGTGCGGCAGGATTGTGGCTGGCCTTCAAGGCCCAGAGCCAGGTGGCCTGGGAAAAGCGCGAGCAGGCTGCCCTCAAAAGTGAGAATGACTGGCTGCTCCGCCTCACCACGGTCATGACGCTGGATTTGTTCATCCGCGAAGCCGAGCGATTGGAGGCCCAGTATGACCTCTACGAAACGCCGGACTTTCCCCCGCCCAAAGATGCGGAAGACCAAGACAGCCAGTTGACCTTCGAGTTTCTGGGCGATCATTGGACCGAGTTCTCCCCGAACGACAAAAAGGGCATTCAGGCCATCCAGCAAATCAAGGCCATGCAGCGCCGCCACCTCATCGGTCAGCGGCGCACGCCTCCGCAAGCCTAAATCCAAGCGTGGTGGACAAGTTTTTGGCGAGACGTCCAGCGCATTCATGGTAGACATTGCCAGACAAAATACCGGGCTCGGGCTTTGTCAACCGGCCACTTCAGCTATGTCTAGTCATGGGCGGAACGCCATTGAAAATCCCGCGATAGGCAGTGGTCTAGACCAAATTCGTCATAACGTCCAGCAATGCCGTCTCAGCGTCGGTCAACTCGGCATCCGATGGCACGACGCCCTGGTAGCGTGTCCTTTTCGATTGCGTGTAGAGGTCCATGTAGGATTTTACGGCCGCTCGTTGGGACGCGTCCCAGAGGTTTCTGATTTTGAAATTGCGGTTTTTATGATTTTTCGAAACAGAATAATGCTTTAAGCGAAACTGTTCCTCAACATGGTGAACGGCCACATAGAAATAGAGCGTCATACGCCATTGGCGGCTGACGTCGCCCAGTTGGGCATCATCATGCAACAGAGCCAAATGCGTAACCAGATCCTGATTTGCGGAAACCTGCTGGGAGTTAGATAACCGTGAGCTCACGCGCGCATGACTCCCATCAATTCGGCGTCTGCAGGAACCTCGTCTGCGGAATCCTCTAAATGGATTTCCAAAAGAAACTCAGGATCAACTGTGAGTTGCGCCTCGTATACCACATCGCGGGCTGCCCGAGACCACTCGCGCAGTACCACCCACACGTGCATTTCTGTGCCAATCTTCTGGCTATGCACAGAGATGACGGCGTCAGATTTGCCTAATTCGGTCATCAATCGGTCGAGTGCCAGCTGCACTTCTCCTCTCAGATGACGCATGAGCGCACCTCCCATTATGACGGCGTTTGGCACGCTACCAGAGCTATTGGGTGCAACGTCATATCTTCCACTATTACGACGTATGGCTCACTTCCATACCCAATGAGACGATGTTCGGACGGTTCTCCTTGCCTCCGCGCCGTGTTTAACCTTGCCGCCAATTTTTTCATTTCTTCCGTAAAGCCCTGGCCATTGTCTTTCCCTATAAAAAACATGCCCATTTCTCCTTGCTTATAAAAGAGTGTATGCATAGTTCTTTATTGTGACTCTGTTTTAACGTGAAACGCGCACCTTGTACAGCCCCTAAAAGTCATTTATAACGTGGTCAACGCAGTTTGTGCGGCGCTTCCATCAACTGCTACGATTTGCAGCGATTCACTAGACGGCATGGACAGTGCAGCGTGTTATCAATCGCGGACACACTACCCCCCGGATCTCAGAACCCCATCGCACGTCCCGGCAGGCGGTTGACATACCGCAGTCGAAACTGTCCCGGGGCATCGAAGGCCACCGACGACACGCTGGCGGTATCAAAATGAAACAGCGGGTAGAGGTTCTCTGGGATCTGCAAGATCCGCATCAGGAAGATGTTCATAAAATTGCCATGCGAGACCACGGCTACGATGTCTTTATCATCACAGTCGTCAATGCGGATTCGCAGAAAGGCATCCACGCGAGCCACCACATCATGAAAGGACTCTCCGCCTGGAGCGGCCTCCAGCGGTCTGGCGCGGTTCCGCGCCAGTTCCTCGGGATATTGGACTGCGAGCTCTTCGCGCGTCATCCCGTCAAACTTTCCATGGCTCCGCTCCATGAGGTGTGGATCGGGGATCGGCTCCCGCCCGATTTCCGATCCAATGATGGAAGCTGTCTTCAAGGCACGGGATAAAGGGCTGCTGTAGATGCGGGTGATGCCAGCCTCTTTCAGCATGCGCCCAGTGGCCCGCGCTTCTGCATGGCCCGCTTCCGAGAGCGGGATATCCACCTGACCGCCGCCGGGGCGTTCCGATTGTCCATGCCGAATCAATAAAATTTCCATGCGTCGCTCCCCTATTGGCTGATACCCTCAAACAACATCTCATAATAGCGGGTTCCGAACGTCACCATATCGTCTTGCGCCATATGCAACGAGCGAGGCGTCCTCTTGCTGTCGTCATCCAGATCAAAGCCTACCGCCAACACCCGGTCTCGGGTGCCGCGGCAGAGCTGTTGCATATCCTCAAGGCGTACTGCATAAAGCCCGCTCACCTCGCCCAACGCCGGCTGGTAATCGCTCAGATGGGCGTCTCGCCGAAACCACACATGCAAGTGACAGAACTCATGGTCCTTCACAGTGCCGCTGTCATCGGAATAGCGATAGACGCCAATCGGTTTGAGTTCCTCATATGCCACCGCCAACCCCAACTCTTCCTGCAGTTCCCTTACCCCCTCGGCGATTGTCTCGCCAGCCTCCAAGTGCCC
>JAJZAN010000038.1 GCA_021799435.1 Bacillota bacterium
ACGTCTTCCCCACCCCCGGCGGGCCGACTAAACACAAGATGGGGCTTTTCAGTTCGCTCGACAAGGATTGCACCGCTAAGTATTCCAGAATGCGCTCTTTGACCGGTTTCAGGCCAAAATGGTCTTCTTCCAGGATCTGCTCCGCCTCAGCCAAGCTCAGACCCGTTTCACTCACGGTCGTCCAGGGCAGATCGAGAAGCCAGTCTAAGTACGTACGCACGACTGCCGCTTCGGCAGAAGTGGGCGTCATCCTTTGGAGCCGGCCGATTTCCCGCTCGATTTTTTCTCGAATGGGATCGGCCAAGTCCTCCATGGATTCCAGACGAGCCCGGAGATCCTCGATCTCACCCTCGCCCTCGTCAGCATCCCCGAGCTCTCGTTGTATGGCTTTGAGCTGCTCCCGCAAATAATATTCTTTTTGGGTTCGCTCCATTTGGCGACGTACCCGTCCCGAAATGCGCTTTTCGATCTCCAGCAGCTCTATCTGCCGGGACAGGATGTCCGAAATGCGGTTGAGGCGCTCAGCCGCCCCGAACGCCTCCAACACGTCCTGCTTTTCTTGGGTGCGCACGTCCAAATTAGAGCAGATGGTGTCGGAAAGCCGCCCGGGGTCATCGATATTCGTCGCCACCGCAGCTTCACCCGGCATCTTTCGGGAGTTTTTGATATACACTTCGAACAAATCGACGACGGTATGCATCAAAGCTTCCACTTCGTCGGTCAGTTCCGTCTCTTCGGCCACCATTTCGACTGCTGCTGACATGGACTCCCCGTCGTCGCGCACCTCCTGCACTCGGCATCGCGTCAGGCCCTCGACGACGACCTTGGAGCCGCCTGTTGGCATCTTCAGCACCTGCTTGACTTCCGCTACGACGCCCACCCGATACAGGTCATCCGGTCCCGGATTATCTTGCCGCGTGTCCTTCTGGGCCAAAAACAACAGTGAGCGATCGCCCAGCATCGCCTGTTCCAATGCATTCAAACTTTTCTTGCGCCCGATTTCGAGCGGGACTACCATGGACGGGAAGACCAATACCCCTCGCAGTGGCAGCAACGGAAGCTCCATATTCGACCACTCACCCCCGCACCATATTACCAAATATAGAAAAAAGGGGCGGCCGGCTTGCCGCCCCTGTTCGGTCAGCTGGCCGGTGATGACGACCCCGGACTGGCCGTCAATAGACTGGCGTCCAACACCGCCTGCCCGGCTACCGCCTCCTCCTCGGGGGCCATAACCGCCGCTTCGATGACATCTTTCAAGGTATCAACCGGCGTGACGTCGATGGCCATGGTCTTAAACACTTCCTGCCAGTTGTCCCGCGGAATCAGCACGCGCTTGCAGCCGGCCTGCATCGCCGCCTCGACCTTCGCAACGACCCCGCCAATGGGCCGCACTTGGCCACGAATCGACAGTTCGCCGGTCATGGCCAGCTTGTTGTCTACCGGCTTCTGAGTCATGGCGGAGTACAGAGCCGTCGCGATGGCGATGCCCGCCGAGGGGCCGTCGAGGGGAACTCCGCCGGGAAAGTTGACATGCAGGTTGTGATCTTGTGTTTTGAGGCCCATCACGTTGTGCAAAACCGTCAGCACGTTTTCCACCGAGCTGCGGGCCATAGACTTGCGCCGAATGGTCCGGCCGCCGCTGCCCATTTCCTCTTCATCCACCACGCCGGTGACGTAGATGCGGCCGTGCCCCGGGTCCGTCTCATGGGCCACGGCCTCGACTTCCAGCACGGTTCCCAAGTTGGGGCCATAAACCGCCAACCCATTCACCATCCCGATATGAGGTTTGTCAGCGACCTTCTTCTCCGGACGCGGATTGTATTGGCCGGAATTCACCACCCATTCCACGTCGCCCTGGGTAATGTTGCGCCGCTCTTCGGTCATGGCGACCCCGGCCGCGATTTGAATCATGTTCACCGCTTCACGGCCGTTCGTGGCGTAACGCTTCACCACATCCAGCGCTCCCGATTCGATGTCCGCCCCCATGCGCTTGGCCGCGTTTAGGGCAATCGTGTGGACTTCGTCAGGCAGCAGGGCGCGGAAGTATATCTCTAAGCAACGCGAACGGATGGCCGGGGAAATCTCCTGCGGTTGTCGCGTCGTCGCGCCCACCAAACGAAAGTCAGCCGGAAGTCCGTTTTCGAAAATGTCTTGGATATGCAGAGGGATGTTTTGGTCCTCGGAGTTGTAATACGCCGATTCCAAAAACACCTTGCGGTCTTCCAGCACTTTCAAGAGCTTGTTCATCTGAACGGGATGCAGCTCCCCAATCTCGTCAATGAAAAGAATCCCGCCATGCGCCTTAGTGACCGCCCCCGGTTTGGGCTGCGGGATTCCCGCCATTCCCATTGGCCCAGCCCCTTGATATATGGGATCGTGAACCGAACCGATCAAAGGATCCGCGATACCGCGTTCATCGAACCGAGCGGTCGTCGCGTCCAGCTCAATGAACTTGGCATCGGCGCGAAATGGCGACCAGTTCATGCGCTTGGCCTCTTCCAGCACCAAGCGGGCTGCCGCTGTCTTGCCGACGCCTGGAGGTCCATAGATGATGACGTGTTGTGGATTGGGCCCGCACAAAGCCGCCTTCAACGCCTTGATGCCATCCGTCTGACCCACAATCTCCGCAAACGAGGCGGGGCGGGTTTTTTCTGATAAAGGTTCCGAAAGCTGAATCGCCCGCATGCGGCGCAGCTTGTCGATCTCCTTCTTGGACTCCCGCTCCACCGCTACTTTGGCACCTTGCTGCGATTTCAGGGCATTCCAAAAGTAGAGCCCGATCACCACAATCAGAAAGAACTGGACGAAGGTTACGATGCTCTGAAAATTCACCGCAGGCCCTCCTTTCCGCGAAGCATAATCACATGAGGATTCAGCCGTTCTGGCCTCGCAGAACTTAGTTTGGCCAAATTCGCCCGCTCTAAAGCGCCAAATGCTATCCCTCTTGGAAATTATGCCCACTTTGCCTGCAGCTCATAAGAAGAGGGCCGGCTCATCCGCCGACCCTCTGTACACGCTATTCGGTTACCGCCGCTATCATCCCCGGCTCGAGCTCAGATATCACCTGCCGCTCTTCTAAGAACCGGACCAGCCGGTCCAAATCTTCTTGGAAGGGATGTTCGCCAGAAATAATGGTGAGATCCGGTGCCTCGGGCACTTCATAGGGCGATTGAATCCCGGTCATTTCAGCCAGACGGCCTTCACGCGCCTGCCGATACAACCCCTTGGGATCCCGTCGCTCACACTCACCTAGAGGCGTGGCCACATAAACCTCTGCAAAGTCACCCCATGGCTCCACCATCTCACGGAATCGCCGACGGCCTTCGTCCAAGGGCGCCACCATTGCCACCACCACCAAGCCCCCATGACGGACTATCAAATTAGACACAAACCCCACGCGCTCGATATTTTCGATGCGATCTTCCCGGCTGAATCCCAATCCCCGCGACAGATGCCGACGAATCACATCGCCGTCCAAGAGGGTGACGGATCGCTGGTCGCGCAACGTCAGTACGTGATACAGCGCGTTGGCCAAGGTGGATTTTCCCGATGCCGGAAGTCCGGTCAGAAACACCACCGCTCCTCGAGCTGTCACCGTGTAGGCGTCATGCAAGACGCGTCGTACCGGGGCCGGGGCATACCACTCTGGCAGTTCCTCCCCGTTCTTAAGCATTTGCCGCACACGGGTCCCCGACAATCCCATGAGCTTCGACGTATTCTGAGCCGTGGCCGCCGTATACATTTTTGTGCCCGGATCCCAGGCGTACTCGGGAAAGGTCAGGGCCCGGATGCTCATCTGATCTTGCATCTTGTCCATGAGCTCCTGAGCCTCAAACGGCGGGTACCAATACCCGTCCTTGCGAGCTGGATTGCCGCCCGGGTCCGCCGGGGCTCGTCCCACAATAAAGTAGTCGACACCAAAGTTTTGCCGCACCAGAGCATGCCAGAGCGCTTCACGCGGTCCAGCCATGCGCATGGCCAACGGCAATGTCGCCAAGGTGACCGAGGGTGATCCGTCCCGGTTGGGAGGGTAACTCTGGGTGAGCGCCCAAATCGCCTTCAACCGCACTGCCGGAGACAAGTCTCCGGGTTTAGTCGGCCCGGTGGTGGGGTGCAGCAGCAAATGCCCCCCAATTTGCTCCTGCGCCTTTTTCGTGAGGGTGAAGTGCCCCCCATGCATGGCATTTCGTGTATGGAAGGCCACAACCGGCTGCCCTAAACGCTTAAACCGAGCCTTCAGCTCACCCGGCGTTCGGTACAACGGCAAAAAGTCCACCCGGCGGGCCAAATCCAGCCGCTCAGCGTCCAGGACCCGCACCGGACCTCCAATGAGCCATGGGTTCCGTTTGTACAGCGCCGCGACCCCCGCATGGTGAGGATCGGTGGTACCATACACCAATTCCGCTTCCTTCTCCACGGAAGCCGGATAGACCTCGTCCACCGACAACACCGCTAACGGGGTGCGGTCTTCGCGCGCCAGAATTACCTCGTCGCCGGTCTGAACCTCCTCGGCAAACGACTGAGGCACGTCCAGAACTATGGGCAGAGGCCACAATTGTCCGTCGGCCAACGTCATCCGTTCCACAGCCGAATGATAATCCGAGGATGTCAAGAACCCCGTCAGGGGTTCAAACGCCCCCGACAACAACAAGTCCAGGTCGCATCGCTGCTGGGCTGTCAAAAACCACTGATGTTCTCTCACCGTGCGCACATCCCCTATGAGTCCAATATTAAATCCATCACTTTAGAGTACCGTATTCTGTCGATTCACGGCGACCCAGCCGGTTATCTTAAGTCAACTTTCAGCCGGTATACCGACACGCCTTCGTATATAGTAAGCTTAATCTACACTCGGCCGGAGGAGGACATTCGTGTTACCCAACTTTCTCATCATCGGTGCGCCGCGCAGCGGCACGACCCACCTCTACAAAGGGCTTCGACAACATCCCGAAATTTTCATGAGCGACTACAAAGAGCCGCAGTTTTTCGCCTTTGAGGGGCATCCCCGCCCTGGCGCGTTGACGGAACGTTCAGCCTATGTGGCACTCTTTGATGGCGCCGGGTCTGCCAAGGCCGTGGGCGAAGCCTCCACCCTGTACCTGTGGAGCGAGCAGGCACCCACGGGGATCCATGAGAGTATCCCCACAGCCAAACTGATTGCCATTCTACGCCATCCGGCAGAACGGGCGTTCTCTCAATACACGTTCCAGAGATTTCTGAAAACCGAGCCCTTGGAAACGTTCGAAGCAGCCTTGGCCGCCGAAAGCCAGCGTCGTGCCGAGGGTGTCACACCATTTATGCTGTATCGGGAAGTGGGACTCTACGGGGAGCAGGTCCCACGCTATCAGGGGCGCTTTTCTGCCGAGCAACTGTTGTTTTTGGTGCAGGACGATTTGGAATCCAATCCTGATTGGGTATTTCGCCAGATATTCTCCTTCCTGGGCGTCGATCCGGCGTTCGCACCCGACTTGCGGCATAAAACCAACGCGTCCGGAGTTCCCCAAAACCAGACCATGTTCGAAGCGGTTAAAAAGGCCGGTCGTGCCGTCAAACGGTTTTTGCCCGAAACTCTGGCCACCCGCCTTTCCGGCACCGCCCACGAAACGCTCCTGCAGCGTCCCGCCATGAATGAGGAGACCCGGGCGACTCTTATCGCCTACTTCCGCGACGATGTGTTGCGGACCCAAGACCTTATTGGCCGCGATTTGTCGGCATGGCTTCATTGACCTCCATAACAAAAGGCCGCAGCTTTCGTGGCTGCGGCCCTATTTCTATTTTGCCTCGCTCGGTTAGGCAGTTTCTTCCTTTTGCTTCTTCCCGCCGCGGGACTTCGTGCCCTGCGCCGTGACCAACAGCGGCTCCTCGTGGTTTTCCACCACTTCCCGGGTGATAATGCACTTGGCGACGTCCGAGCGGCCCGGCATGTCGTACATCACATCCAACATGATGTCTTCGATAATGGCCCGAAGCGCTCGGGCGCCCGTGTTGCGGCGCATCGCTTCCCGAGCCACCGCCCCCACTGCTTCATCCTTGAACTCCAACTCCACGCTGTCCATCTGCAACATCTTTTGATATTGCTTTACGAGCGCGTTGCGGGGCTCCGTGAGAATCTTCACTAAGGCCGCTTCGTCCAAAGCATCCAGAGTGACCACCACAGGCAGACGGCCTACGAACTCCGGGATAAGCCCGAACTTCAAGAGATCGTCCGGCATAATCCGTGCCAGCACGTCGCCGATGTTAACCTCCTGCTTGCTCTGGATCTCCGCATTGAAGCCCAGACCCTTTTTGCCGATGCGGCCCTTGATGAGCTTGTCGATGCCGTCAAAGGCTCCGCCGACAATAAACAGGATGTTGGTCGTATCAATCTGGATGAACTCTTGATGCGGATGCTTGCGCCCACCCTGTGGGGGTACCGACGCAACCGTCCCCTCCAAAATCTTCAAGAGCGCTTGCTGCACACCTTCGCCTGACACATCACGGGTAATGGACGGGTTTTCAGACTTGCGAGCAATCTTGTCGACCTCGTCGATGTAGACAATGCCCTTCTCGGCTTTTTCCACATCATAGTCCGCCGCTTGGATTAACTTCAGCAAAATGTTTTCGACGTCTTCACCCACGTAACCGGCCTCGGTGAGCGATGTCGCATCAGCGATAGCAAAGGGAACATTTAGGATCTTGGCCAGCGTTTGAGCCAGCAAAGTTTTACCAGAACCGGTGGGTCCCAGCATGAGGATGTTGGACTTTTGCAGTTCCACATCATCAACCTTGTTGCCCAAGTTAATTCGCTTGTAGTGGTTGTAAACGGCAACCGACAACGTCTTTTTGGCGCGATCCTGCCCAACCACGTACTGGTCAAGGATGGAGCGGATTTCGGACGGCTTGGGGATGTCCTTGAGTTCGAATTCAACGTCGTCGTTCAGCTCTTCCTCGATAATCTCGGAGCAGAGTTCGACGCATTCGTCACAGATGTACACCCCGCCGGGGCCAGCAATCAACCGCTTAACTTGGTCCTGGTACTTACCGCAGAACGAACACTTCAGCTGACCCTTCTCATCAGTAAACTTAAACATGGTCTGCCCCCCTTATCCGCCTTGCTCTCAAAACACCTTGTCGGCCCTTACGACTCTGTCGCAGGGGTCAGACCGGCTCGCGGACTCAACACCTCATCAACTAAATGATATGCCTTTGCCTCGTCGGCAGTCATCCAATAGTCGCGTTCGGTTTCCTTTAGAATTTGTTCCACCGAGTGGTTGCTATGCTTTCCGAGAATCCCAGCCAAGGCCTCGCGGTTGCGAATCAATTCTTTCATCTGAATGTCCAGGTCGGTAATCTTGCCGCCAATTTGATTCACCCAAGGCTCGTGAATCATAATGCGGGCATTCGGCAGAGCAAAGCGCTTGCCATCTGCGCCACCGGCCAGCAAAACCGCTCCCATGCTAGCCGCCAGACCCACGCAAATGGTGGACACGTCAGGCTTGATGTGCTGCATGGTGTCGTAAATGGCCATTCCTGCCGTCACCGATCCACCGGGGGAATTGACGTACAGGTTGATGTCCCGGTCCGGGTCATCGCTTTCGAGAAATAGCAGTTGCGCCACCACCAGGTTAGCCACATCATCATCAATGGCATTGCCCAAGAAAATGATACGCTCCTTCAATAGGCGCGAATAAATGTCGTAAGAGCGCTCTCCACGATTGGTCTGCTCCACGACCATTGGTACCAAGTAACTCATATCTCTCCCTCCAGCCATTACCCTACCTCATTCCCCATGACCGTGGCGGCCAAATAATCGCTCGCCTTGGACACCACTAAGTTTGCCCTCAAACCCTCAAAGTCGCCGCGGGTACGAAACATCTCAACAATCTGCTCCACCGGCTGGCGATACAGCTCGGCCATCGGCCGAATGCTGTCAATGACCTCGTCATCCGACACGCTGAGGTTCTGTGCACGAGCTACGGCTTCCAGGATGAGCTCTTCCTTGACCCGCTCTTCCGCTTGTGGCCGCATTTCCTCGTGCAGGTCGTCGAGGGAAATTTGGCGACTCTCAATATACTCCTCGAGATCCGCTCCCATCCGTCGAAGCATGTTGTCCAATTCGTGCATTTGATTGTGGATCGCTTGGTCGACCAAAACCGACGGAAGTTCGAAGGACACGCGCTCCTTCAGCTTACCCAAAATTTTGGCCAATCGATCATTCTTGGCTTCCTGCTTGACGCGCTCGCCAAGCCTATTCGCGATGGTTTCGCGCAACTCCTGCTCATTTTCGTAGCCCAGGGTTTTAGCCAACTCATCGTCAATTGCTGGGACCTCAGGGCGCTTGATATCTGCAATGGTGACCTCGAAACGAACATCCTTCCCTTTCAAGGCCACGTCGGGGTGGTTTTCGGGGTAGGTCAGTCGAACGGTCTGGGGTTCGCCCGCCTTGAGGCCGATCAGTTGTGTCTCCAGCCCTTCCACGGCCAATCCCGAGCCGATTTCCACGCTGTACGCTTCATCTTCAACAAATGGCTCAGCGTCTTCATCCTCGCCCTCCGCCAAGAACCCCTTGAGGTTCAGCACCACATGGTCTCCCATGGCTGCCGGCTCTCCCTCGTCCACGGGGGCCAGTTGCGCCTGCGACTTGGCCGCCGCCTTGAGCTCCTCTTCCAGCTGCTCATCAGTGGCCTCGCGGTCTTCCAGCGGCTCGTTCAGTACATCGTCCAACGAACCCAGGTCCACTTCGGGCTTGGATTCCACCTCAATGTCAAATTGAAAAGGCTTGTCCTCATCCAAAGTAACAATGTTGATGCGGGGTTCCCCAATCGGCTCCACTTGCGCGGCTGCCAGCGCCTGAAAATAGTGATCGTCAACCAGCTTCTGCGCCGCCTCCTGCAACAGGACCCCTCGACCTACATAACGTTCGAAAATTTTGCGAGGAACTTTGCCTCGACGAAAACCCGGGATGTTGTATCGACCCGCCACGGTTTTGAAGGCGCGATCCATTGCCTGACTGAGATCAGTCGGCTCAATCGTCACCGACACCTTGGCCACCGCATTTGGCAGCCGTTCCAACGCCACATCCACTTCAAAATTCCTCCTCTAACGCCCTTGAAAAATCAACCCATTATAGCATGCGGGTAGGTGAACACCAATCATATGAAAAACCGAGGCAGGATTTTCTCTGCCTCGTTGAAAGGTGGAGCGGAAGACGGGCTTTGAACCCGCGACCCTCGCCTTGGCAAGGCGATGCTCTACCGCTGAGCTACTTCCGCAACATGGTGCGAGGGAAGGGACTTGAACCCTTACGCCTTGCGGCACGAGATCCTAAGTCTCGCATGTCTGCCATTCCATCACCCTCGCGGTGGTGCGCCCGGTAGGATTCGAACCTACGACCTCCGGATTCGAAGTCCGTCACTCTATCCACTGAGCTACGGGCGCAGAGAAAAAATCCCGGAAACCCGGGCAAAAATTTGGGGTGAATGAGGGGACTTGAACCCCCGACCCCCAGGGCCACAACCTGGTGCTCTAACCACCTGAGCTACATCCACCATATTGAATTTATGATGTCCTCGCGAGACGCTCTCAATTATAGCACAAACGTGGCTGAAATGCAATTGGTCGCAGGCCCTGGAATGCGCTGCGGCTTTAGCGGTTGCAAGAGTGCGACTCGGCTTGTGCGACCACGCACTGCTCCTACGAAATTCTCAACGGGTTTAGCGTAGGGAAATCATGCCGTTCATGTCAGCCGCTGCCTAAAAGCCAAAGTTCCTGCAATCCTCCATCGCCGCCGCATGTGCCAAACATCCAACCTTCACTTGTCTATGCAACCATTTCGCCATGTTTGGGGAAACTATGTCAGTCCGTGTGCTATCCTATATAGAAAGGAGAAATAGGAGTAGGAGGAGGATGCAGCATGGACCTGATATTGCGGGGCAAACCATATTCGGTCACCGTCGAACAGGTGCAGCAGCTAACCCAGGATGTAGATCCCGCGCCATTGGCCCGCTACGCGGTACGCGTGCACAATCGCTGGTATCCACCCAAGCAAATCCTCTCACTTATTACCGGTCTCCCCGTCGCGGCCTTCACCACCCAGGATGCCTATCGCGCCATGCAGCGCTTGGGTCTGGAGGTCGTTGAGAAATCCGCCATTACTCAGGAGGACCCGTCATAATGCGCAAAATTTGGGAGCCGTTGTTTATGGGCCGCCAGCTCATCTACTGGCTGGTATTAGGCAGCATCGCCGGCGCTTTAGTAGGTGTGGTGGCGACCTATTTTCTCAAGCTGTTGTTTTGGAGCGTCGGCGGTACGGCGCATTGGCCCACCTGGGCCATCGTCGTCGCCCTGCCCCTAGGCGGGCTCATCACCGGCATGCTGATTCATTATTTTGCCCCGGACGCGGCCGGACACGGGACCGAGGCCGTGATTCGCGCCGTGCATCGGCAATCCGGCAAGATTAACTGGAAAGTGGCGCCCATCAAAGCCATTGCCACGATTACCACCATCGCCCCAGGGGGTTCGGCGGGTAAAGAAGGTCCGTCCGCGCAAATTGGTGCCGCGGTGGCATCAGCCTTGGCCGACCTATTCCACTTCTCCCCCGAACAGCGCCAACGCATCGTCATCTGCGGTATCGCGGCCGGTTTTGCGACAGTCTTTGGCACCCCGGTAGCCGGGGCTATTCTCGGCATCGAGGTTTTGGCCATCGGCGACTTGTGGTATGAAATGCTCTTGCCGTCCTTCGCGGCGTCGGTGACCGCCTACGAGACGGCGCGCTTCCTCGGCCTAACCTGGTCCTACCCGCGCGCCACCGCCGCCTTGGGCCTCAACTTCGCGGTGTTTTGGAAGCTCGCGCTGTTCGGTGTCATCGCCGGACTAGTCGCGTATTTGCTGGTCTTGCTTATGGATGGACTGCACCATGCCATGGAGCGTTTAAAGAGTGAGCGGCATTGGTGGCCGCCCCTGTTTCCGCTAATTAGCGGGGCCGCCTTGGTTGTGTTGATGCTCGTGGCGGGCCGGAGCTACAACGGGCTCTCACTGCCACTTCTAGGTCATGCCTTATCCGGTCATCCGGTGCCGGCATTCGGTTGGGCTTGGAAGCTGCTCGCGGTCGGCATAACCCTCGGCTTTGGCATGAGCGGCGGTATCATCACTCCGCTGTTTGTGATTGGCGCCACGCTGGGATCAGCTTTAGCCATCCCATTTCATCTGCCTTTGGCCATCGGAGCAGAGTTGGGTATGATTGCGGTCACAGCCGCAGGAGCCAATACCCCCATTGCGTTAATTTTGATGGGTATGGAGTTGTTTGGCGCTCGATTGGCACCCGAATTTCTCATTGTCGTTATTCCCGCCTTTGTCATTATCGGCAACAACAGCGTGTACCCCAGCCAGCGGGTACGGTTGCAGAAGTCGCCATGGGTTCCCATTCCGGTAGGCCGTGCATTGGAGGAGGCAACCAAGGGTCCTCTGCCTTTGCCGTGGACCCGGAAAAAGCCTCCGGAGGCTTCCGAGGCCGAGTCCCAAAAGGCATCCGGACATGACGGCTAACTCCCAGGAGGCATGCTGGTGACATTCCCGCTCACTCCCCCGGAGCTGGGGCATTGGGCCCTGGCGCTGGCTGTGTGGCTGGGGTCGGGGCTAATCCTCATAGCCGCAAAACGTGTAGCGCTGCGGTGGCTCACCCACCGGCACCCGAACCCCAGCCAAAATCCGATTCTTTTGGGTGCCGTGAAAAGCCTCAAATCCTTCTTCTTCTGGGCCCTGGGTTTCGCCATTGGCATTTCCTACGCACCGGTTCACTGGGGTGCCGCCGTTAAAGACGTGCTCATTGTGGTCGTGGGACTGCAGATCCTCATCACAGGATCTGACCTCATCGTCCCGATTAGTGCCTTCGCCTTTCGGAGAAGTGATGTCGTCGAGGTGCGGGCAGCCCAAAATGCCTTGAACGTCCTCTTGCGGGTGGTACTTTGGGTGGCTGTCGTCCTCCTCATATTGGAAAACCTAGGAGTCAAAATCACCACTTTGGTGGCAGGTCTGGGCGTGGGCGGCATCGCAGCTGGGCTGGCCTTGCAAAACGTGGCCGGCGACCTGTTTGCCTCTTTGTCGATTATGTGGGACAAACCCTTTCAAATTGGCGACTTCATCACCATTAGTACGTTCTCTGGGACGGTGGAACGGGTGGGCATTCAGACGACCCGCCTACGCTCGGTCACGGGTGAAGAGCTAATCTTTCCCAACACCTACCTGGTCACAGGCCAAATTCACAACTATAAACGGATGGAAGAGCGGCGGGTGCTCTTTGCTGTCGGTGTCACGTACGACACATCTCCCGAACAACTGCGCGCGATTCCCGAACTAATCAAGAACATTATTGCCGCCCAGTCCCATACCCGCTTTGACCGGGCTCATTTCAAAGACTTTGGTCCTTCCTCGCTAGACTTTGAAATTGTCTACTATGTCTTAACCCCGGACTACACCACCTACATGGATATCCAGCAAGCCATCAACCTGGCTCTCCTGAACGCATTCGAAGAGCGACACATCGCGTTTGCCTTTCCAACTCAACCCATCATCGTGGCCCCAAACAATGCGGGAGAAGAGCCCGCCGTTCCGAGTCCGCCGGATGAAAGTTAGTCCCCGGCCTTTGCCCATAGTCGACGCGGGGCAATAAGCCGGTAGCTTACGGCGATGGCTTCTTGGCCTCTTTCCCAATCCTGCTCACGTCGGATGTGCACCCCCCGCCAACCATATCTGCCCACGTAGGCGGGCACATAGGTGGAGGGATGCTGGTCATAGAGGTCGCGTAATTCGGGGGGGAGTTTCACGGTGACGGACAGCCCATCGTCGGCACCGTGCACAAACACGAATATTTTCTTCCCCACTTTAAAGACCGTATCGCCCCAGGGATGGTCCTCGAATGCTTCGGGGAAGTTCAGGCAATACGCTCGAATGGTTTCCAAGTCTATCACACGTCACCTCGTTATCTCGTTAGAGGTTGGTCTTTTGGTTGTCGACAGCATCTCACACCGCACCCCGAACTCCAAACGTGGACCCCCTTATCGCCGAGGCTGACTGGGCCAACCCCCAAACCATAAAAAATGTGCCGACGAGTGTGACTTTTTTGATCCTGTTGC
Organism: Bacillota bacterium; assembly: GCA_021799435.1. Lineage (GTDB taxonomy): Bacteria > Bacillota > Sulfobacillia > Sulfobacillales > Sulfobacillaceae > Sulfobacillus_B. The sequence goes on from JAJZAN010000038.1 coordinate 13,113, forward strand.
GCTCTAATTTATGGAAAGGGGTGAGGTGATTGACAGAGGAGGCGTACATCCGCGATGTTTTGGCTGGCGACCGCGACGCCTTCGCTCGCCTCATCGAACCCCATCTTGATTTGTGGCTCCATATCGCTCGCGCCTGGACCGGTGACCAACAGGATGCCGAAGACGCCGTACAGGAAGCGCTGTTGCAGTGCTATCGCAACCTGGGACAGTTTCGCGGGGCTTCCCAATTTTCTACATGGGCCACCAAAATTGTGATCCGCCAGTGTTATCGCATCTCCGCCAAGCAAAGGCCCGTCGAGGCCTTGGATCAGGTTCAGGCCTCAGCCCCGGGCTTTGAAGGATTAGTCGCACTTGATCGGACTATCCGGGACAGCTTGGATCCGGGCGAATATCGACTGTTCCGGCAGGCAATAGGCGAAGGCCGTTCGTGGCAGGAAATCGCCCGACGCCCCGCCCTAAAAACCCGGTGGTGGCGTATCAGACAACGACTGAAGCAAGTCTTGGAGGAGGGATCGTGATGGATGCACAGAAGGACGCCCAGGAGCGCGTTCTCCAGAAGATCATGACGGAGATTCACCATCTCCCCCTTCCAGCCCGGCGTCCCCGCTATGGCGCAGCCGCAGGTGGTCTTCTCTTGGCCTATGCCGCGTGCCTGGCCCTGATGGCAGCCTTCCGGGGACCGGTGATGGCGCTTTGGCAATGGCTCTTCGGTACTCTCTGGGTGTCCGTCGTCGCATGGCCGGTAACCAGCCGCTGGAGTGGCATCGATATGGTCCTGGCTTTGGCGGCCGTCGTGGCTGCAGCATGGATGGCACGAACAAGGGGGCATACCCGTGGTTAAGTGGATATCGCGCGTCGTCTTGGCGTTAACAGTCGCTTTTCTGGTGGGCGGCTTGGGGCCTAATCTCGCATACGCCCACAACATCACCCAGAACCTCGGCAATTACACAGTGCCCCAGGGAGAGACTGTCAAGGGCAATATCAACCTGAACGTGGGCAATGTCATTGTTAAGGGAACCGTGGATGGAAACGTCGACGTGAACCTCGGCAACGTAGTGGTGAGCGGCCTCGTTACGGGGAATGTCTTGGTGCATACCGGCAACATCCGCGTCACCTCCGCCGGCCGCATCGATGGTTCGCGCACCGTAGGCATCGGCAATGCGTCCTCCGGCCCAATCCCGGGGGGACTGCTAAGTGTCCCCAGTCACTGGTCCACCTTCATTCCCGGCGGCACCGCCGCTTTGGGCCTCGTCAATACCGGCTGGTTTCATTTCGGCTGGGCAGCCAAGTTCTTCGGAAAGCTCGTCCTGAATCTTGTGGTGTCCGCCCTGCTCATTGTGCTGTTTCCGCGCCTGATTCAAAACATCGTCCATGGGATGTCAGAGACGCCCGTACGGGCCGCAGCCGTCGGCTGCCTCTCGCTGATCGCCTGGGTTGTCGCCATGATTGGGCTTGCCGTCATCATCATCGGCATTCCCCTCACATTGCTCTTGGCCCTGGCCGGCGTCGTCGCCGCCCTCGTGGTAAATGGCGCCATGGTGTGGCTGGTGGGCTCCCGGACTATGCAGACCGCCTCGTCCTCCAAGCCGCAAGAGTGGTACTGGATTGTCTTGGCGGGCGGCCTAGCCGTCACGGTCGTGGAGGTAATTCCCGTGATTGGACCATTGGCGGAGCTGGCAGTGCTCGTGGTCGGCATCGGCGCTATCGTGCAAAGCCGCGTGGGATTCCTGACCCCGCCTACTTCGAGGGGGCCCAATCTGCCCTAAGCGTGTCAATCTAGCGTACTTGACGCCAGACGCCGGGATAGTCGACCACAATCCCGGCGTCGTCGACGGTCAACAGCGCTTCGAACCCGCTTATCAGCGAGATATAGCGATATGTCACCGCATCGATCCGTTCATATTGCTGTTCGAGCGGTTTAACCTCCAAGTCGGGGCTCGTGATCCAAAGAGCGGTGAGGCGGGCCGTCTCTCCCGACCTCAGATTCAATCGGCGAATGGCGAGTGTATTGGTAGCCGGAGTCAAGGAAAAGTCCAAATCCTCACATCCCTGAAGCTCTTCGGACTTCCGTCCGTCCCTGAGCCATCCGCCGTCATCGCCCCGGACAAGGTGGACGTGCCGTTCCCGCCCACCCTTCTTAGTCCAGGCCTGAAATGTCCGGCTGATGCCTGCTGCATCCGTTTGAATGATGTAGCGAAAGGCCGCCGGGGTGCTCTGCCACAGGACCACACCGTGACCGGAAATCGTCAGCGGATCCCAATCAAACGACGCATATTCCATTTCAGGGAACGCTTCCCCCTGCCACATCACATCACGGTGCTGCACGCCCGCTGTCCTTTCCCTTCAATAGCCATCAATCGCAATGGAACCGCTGTAAAAGACATCCCTGTGCCACCACCGCCATCCGCCGCCATCGCGAAACAAGAATCCGTGCGTGTCGCAGTGTGGGGCACCATCAGCCCGCCCTCACTGTACGGGATACCAACGCAGGGCGGAGGACGAAATGGAGGACCGATTGGGGTAACGGTACCGATACAACAGATGGCCTGTATTAGACAGGGCCACGGGATTTAACGATGAAAAATTGTCACCGTGGCGCCAGACAAAGACGACCGTCTGCGATTGATGTACCTTCTGGGTGCTGCGCTGACCTGGCGGCCCAGCCGCGATCGCGGCAACGCGAGAACTACGGACGCGTACAGCGAGCACTGTGATGACATCACCGTAGTCCATCCATCCCACGGTGGACACGGCCTCGGATGTTACTTTGGGGAAGTGCGTGACAACTGAGGTTCTCCACAAAAACCCCAGACTCTCCCGCGTCAAGGCGGTCCTGGGCCCTCCGGCGGTGTCCAGCAGCAAAACCTCCCCGTGCGAAAACGACACCGCCGGCGCTAAAGACTGCACTTGGCTGCCGATAAACGGGTCGGCCTTGGCGGCCTCGAGGGGACTCACTCGATACCCTAAGCTATACAGCAAAACGGCCAGCACCACTAATCCCCCGGCTGCGTACCGCCAACGTTTCATGTTGTCTGTTTCATACCCATGACGAAACTCTCTGCCCCCGCACAAGCAATTCAATCATTCCTGCCTGCCATTCTAGCACGACCGAGCGGCGAAACCGGTGGCGGAAGCGATCGGCCGCAGATAATGGCGCCACCCGGACAGTTTTGCGTCCAGGTGGTGTATTGAGAGGCTGTTTTAGGCTGGCTTCACGCCGCCTCCCTCCAACAAGGTCTGCAATTTTTGACGCAATTCCACCAACCGAAAGGGCTTGGCAAAAAGCGCTTGATAAGCCTCTTGAGGGGGAAACGCATCTTCCGAATATACGGCCCCCGTCATAAGCACCACTGGCGTCAATTTCCAGCGGGGGTTCCCACGGACCTGTTTTAAGACGTCCTTGCCGGTCATGTCGCGCAGGCGCAGATCAATCACAATGGCGTCGACCTCCTGCTCCTTTTCGAGCAGTTCCAGAGCCTCAGAGCCCGATCCGGCCGAAAAGGTTTCGAATCCTCCGTCTTGGAGCACTTCGCAGATGACAAACCGAATGGTTGGCTCGTCATCCACGACGAGTATATGTGCCATCTCAGTCCTCCTCCCAGAACCGAGGAAGAACAATGTGAACGCACGTCCCGGTTCCGAAGCGCGGCTCAATCCATATGCGGCCCTCATGCCGTTCTACAATCTGGCGACAGAGATGAAGCCCCAATCCCATGCCTCCCGGATCCCGACCATCTAAGTTGGAACCACGACAAAATCCTTCAAACACCTGCTCAACTTCATTTTCCGGAATGCCCACTCCCTCGTCGATGACCACCACGTGAACATCAGTCTGATCAGCGAACGCTTGGATAATCACCTCGGAATCCGAAGCCGAGTACTTAACCGCATTCTCGACCACGTTCCGAAAAGCCGCCTCAAGTCGTACCGAGTCTCCTTGGACCATGAGGGGGAATCTCGGAAACTCCAGTCGACAACGGCGCTCAGCATGTCCCACCCAAGTCGAGGCCACCGCGAGGGTCATGATTTGCTCCAAGTTGAGCGGCTGTTTGTGGATTTGAAATGAGGGCTCATCTGTACGGCAGGCGTCCAGCACCTCACTGAGGATCTGGGAAAGCCGGTCTACCTCACGATCCAGCATGGCCAACATCTCACCCTGCTCGGTGAGGGCCCTTCCGGACTCGGTCCGCATGCGGATCAGATCCAACATGCCCTTCATCCCTTGCATGGGATTTCGGAGTTCGTGGGCAGCGATCTGCAGACACCGCTGACGCATCCGCTCCCGCTCGCGGGCACCATCCCGTTCCCGCTCCAATTGCTCCCACTGGCGGCGCTCTGTCATGTCGCGCGTGATCTCGGTGAATCCTCGAATGGTGCCGGTTTCATCCCGAATGGCGGTCATCACGATACTCGCCCAAAAACGGGATCCGTCCTGACGAACCCGCTCGCCTTCTTCGGCGTAGCGGCCATTGCGTCGCGCCATCTCGAGCACCCACTCGGGCTTGGTTCGCTGGCGGTCTCGGGGGGTATAGAAGCATCCAAAGTATCGGCCAAGGATTTCAGAGCGTTGATAGCCTTTAATGCGCTCGGCCCCAACGTTCCAGGTTACGACACGTCCCTCGGGATCCAAGGCAAAGATGGCGTAATCCTCCACACCCTCCACAAAGATGCGAAAGTACTCTTCAGTCTGTACGATTCCGGTGTGGCTCAAGCCCTTCGGCCTGCATTCCCACTCGAAAAATTTTACATCGCAATTATTTTGGATGACAACACATTCCGTTCTGCAAAAAACGACAGGAATCCCCACGCCAGGCGGCGATAATGGCCCCGGTCATCGACACCAGCCACTCTGGCATGAGAGCGGTCACCAAGACCGTGGCCCAAATCAAGGCACGGCGGATAGTGGCCTGAGGCGCCTTGGACTCGCGGCCCAGATACACTGTCGCGGTCGAACCCGACATGCCGAACGCCGCGACCAGAAGCCCAATGGAGAATCCTCCGAAGCCTCCCGACGCGAGGTGTGGGTTATAAACGGCCAGCGTGTTGTGCGGACCCACGGAGACGATGATAACGACGCTGATGATGACCAGCAGCAGAATCTCGGCAATCGCCACGAAGATCGCGTAGTTGAGCGATGTCTTGATGCCGAGATACGTCAAGAGCGTGGAGGGAATGAGAATCAACACGGAAAGCGGGATCCACAGCCAACTGGCCGGATGGGCGATGCCAATGGCCGGGAGCAGCGACGTGACCATGATCCCAAAAAACAAGGCATTGGCGGGAATCAGCGCGATATAGTACACCGCGTAGGAAAGCCCGGACAAATAGCCCCACAGCGCCCCCACACCCTTGGTGACGAAGTAGGCCACACCACTGGCGCTGGCCAGCCGCTTGCTAAACTGGAACGGAGTATTAATCCACAGCACCACCACGATGATACCCAGTAAATAGGCTAACGGAAGCGCGCCCAACGCATACGAGGCAGCAGCCGTCATGGCCACAGTTGTGGCCGCCAGCGGACCATTGGCAATGAGGCCTTGGGCAAAAACCTGAAAGAACCCGACCGAATTATCAGCCAGCCCTGACGAGAGCACGGTCGATTTTTTGGGTGCCATAACGCGTTTCACCTTCTTTCGTGCGGGTCACGCTACACGGGCATGACCTCGAGCAGCACATCGTGCAATGTCTCAATAACCGTGTCGAGCTGACCGTCGGTGATGATGAGAGGCGGCGAGAGCGTGATAACGTCCCCGGCAGGCCGTACAATCACGCCGGCTTCCCGCATTTTAGCGGCTACGAGATTGCCCAGAGCACCCGGCGGTTGTTGGCCGTCCTCTTGCAGCTCCACCCGGCCGAGCAGACCTTCGGACCCAGCGTCCGCCACTTGGTCGGGCAAGGACTGTGCGATCTGATGCAGAAGTTGCGCTAAATGGTCACCCGCCCCACGTGCCCGGTCGAGCAGGTTTTCCCGCTCGATAATGGCGATATTGGCCAACGCGGCCGCAGCCGCCACAGGATGACCGCTGTAGGTGTTGCCGTGGCGCAACTCGGGCTCCCCGGTGCTCGCTTGAATGTAGGCGTCGAGAATGTGCTGGGATACCGCGGTCGCCCCCAAGGGCTGATAGCCTGAGGTGATGCCTTTAGCGAAGGTCATGATATCGGGCTGGACCCCATAATGCCGTGCACCGGTCCACTCGCCCAAGCGACCGAAGCCCGTGACTACCTCGTCGGTAATGAGGAGCACGTCATAGCGAGAGCAAATCTCACGGATTTGGGCGAGATAGTCCGGCGGAGGAATAATGACGCCGCCGGCTGCCTGAATGGGTTCGGCCACAAATGCCGCCACCGTGCCGGGGTCCTCAAATTGAATCATCCGCTCCACTTCGTGCACGCAGGCATAGGTGCAGACGGCACTGCCCGGATGGTAGCTGCAATGGTTGCGGTAAGGCGCCGGGGCATGGCGCACATCCCCGACGAGCGGCTCGAACAGGCGCCGGTTGGCGGTAATCCCGGCCACGGAAAGAGCCCCTGCAGTGACGCCATGGTAGGCGTGCTGGCGGCCAATCAGTTTGGTTTTGGCGGCCATACCGCGCATCTTCCAGTACTGCCGGCTGATTTTTAGCGCCGTTTCCATGGCCTCCGAACCGTCGTTGCTGAGGAAGACCGACGCCATGCCGTCGGATTTGAGAAGGCTGATTAAGCGTTCGGCTAGTTCGATTGAGGGACGATTGGCAAATCCGCCGAACGACGAAAACCAGCTGAGCTTTTCAGCCTGGCGAGCTATCGCTTCGATGATTTCCCGTCGTCCGTATCCCACGTTGACAAGCCACAAGGCGGCATGCGCGTCCAAATATCTCCGCCCATCCTCGTCAAAGACGTAGACACCCTCGGCATGGTCGATTACAAGTGGCCCGTGTTCCTGCATGGCCCGCATGCTGGTATACGGCCCCCAACGATTTGTTGTGCTCATACACAGCCCTCCACCTAATACAGCGATATACACTGACATGTCTCAATTAATGAAGGCGCGCGCACATATATGATCAAATTCCTGGAGCATCTCATGACGACACCTAAAATCGTTGGGCATGGTTAACACTCTCTAGGGGGGAAATCACCACGTGATCGTGCAGTGTCTCTCCCCGTCGGGGTGACGGACCGGGCGCGAGGATGAGCTGTATGTTGCAGTATACTGCTTTATACAGTAATATCCTTTCAGAACGTCCTGCATGGGCGCTCCACCACCCCATCCTACCCGCATGGGATAACTCACAACAGGAGCTGATGTTGTTCGATGGCTACTCTAAAGGACCAAATCCTGAATCAAATCTCTGAAGAAGAACAAAAGATTGGTCGAAAAATGGTCTTGCGGCGATATCTGGCAGAAATCAACCCACATCTCGTTCAAGCTCAAGGAGCCGCTGCTCGAGCGCTGCGAGAGGAGAATCCGCTGGATCCCCAAATGCTGGCCGCCGTCAATTTGGCTGCAGCACTGGCAAGCCGAGTCCCGCTATGCATTAAGAACAACTTACAAGCGGCCAAGCAAGCCGGCCTGTCAACCGAGCAAATCGGGGCCATTATGGCGCAAACCCAGTTCATGACCGGCACCGCCGTCCTCTCCGCGTCCCTAGAGGGCCTGCAGGCGCTCCTAGGCCCCCTGGAATAGCGGCTGCTCCATGCAACACACACCGGATTAGTCAGAGACAGGAGGATGTTTCAAGTGCAGGAACAACAGGTGCGACAACAGATTGTCGATGCCGCCCATCTTTTGGCCGATTCCGGAATGCTCTTTCGCGGCGAACACGCCAACCTTTCGGCGCGTCTCGACGATTCGCACATTGTCATGACCCGCGGCGGATCCATCGGGAATCTCCACAGTGAAGACTTGGCGGTGCTGGATTTGACCGGCCAGTTGACCCCAGGCGAAGTCATGGACCCCAGCATGCAGGAAGTCATTCAGATGCACACCCGAGTCTATCAAGTGCGGGGGTCAATCGGCGCTGTCGTTCATACCCACGCGCCGCATATCACCGTCTTTGCTATCGCCCATCAGCCGATTCCCCTGGTTTATGAACCGCTCCTGCGGTACGGCGTGACGGAACCGGTCCCTGTCGTTCCGTGGGCGCCCCGTGGATCGGACCAATCGGTCGCGGCGATAGTCGACGTCGTTCGAAACCATCCGGGTCTGCCGGCGGTCATCATGGCTAATCATGGGGTGCTGGTTTTCCACCAAGACCCGATGAGCACCGCGCGCCTGCTGGCCACGTTGGACGAAGCGGCGGAGCTCATCCTGCAGGCACAAACTTTGGGCGGTGCCCAGGAACTTCCGTCAGCCGCGATCGACGCGGTGCGGGAACGCATGGCGGCGTACGGCAGCCGCCGCTGAACCATGCCATGACTTGCGGCGGATCCGCTCCAAACCGACATCCATCACATCTAGGGACGTTCGCTGGGACGTGTCAGTCTTTTCGAGGCGGGGTGCCTGCCGATTTGTACACGAGGATTGAACGCACGAGGAGGGATCGCGACGATGCCACATTCCACCGCCCGCCCAGCTCCAAGCCGCTCCCCCCAGCGTGCCGTCCTTCTGGAGGGACGGGCGCTCTGGCTCGCATTCGCCGCGGCCACCACGGGCACGTTTATGGTGAATTTGGATGCCAGTGTTGTCAACGTGGCTCTGCCGGTGCTGCAACACCAGTTCGCCCTGTCCATTGAAACGCTGCAATGGGTCATCACCGCCTACCTCTTAGTGATCACCGGCTTGCTGCCGGTGACAGGGCGGATCGCCGACGCGCTGGGACGACGGGACATCTTCTTGGTCGGTCTTGCGACCTTTGTGGTTGGATCGTTGTTCAGCGCATTGGCCCCCAATTTTCTCATCTTGGTCCTGGCACGGGCCTTTCAAGCCTTAGGTGGTGCGACCATCATGGCCAACGTCATGGCCATCATCGCGCTCATATTCCCAGTCGAGAAACGCGGCCAAGCCTTGGGACTGATTGGATCTGTGGTCGCGGCCGGCACCTTGGCCGGCCCGCCGTTGGGGGGCTTGCTCACCGCCTGGTTCGGGTGGCGCAGCATCTTCTGGATCAATCTCCCCATCGGGCTGTGGGGGCTCTGGGGCTCATGGCGCTTCCTTCCCCGGTTTGCCCCGGATGCGGATTCGCCCCTGAAACGGGTCGATTGGACGGGCGCCGTGTGGTTCATGCTATTAACCTCTTTGCTGCAATTTGGCTTAGCCAATTGGCATCGCGGGTGGGGGATGACGCTCCTCGCCTTGGACGTCGTGGCGCTCTTTGGGTTCATCCGGTGGGAAGGAAAACGCGAACACCCCCTCATCCCTCTGCGCGTGTTTCGCATCCGGGCCTTTTCGCGGAATTTAATATCGGGGATGGCCTACTGGGTGCTGATGATGTTTCCGTCATTCCTCCTGCCTTTCTACCTGCACTATGAACTCCACCTGCCGATCAGCTTGATTGGCCTAAGTTTGGTGCCGCAGGCCCTGACCATGGTTCTTGTGTCGCCATTGGGTGGGAAGTGGCTGGATCGCGCGGGAGTGTTGTGGCCGGGGCGCATCGGCATCGGGCTCTTGATGCTGGCCGATGCGCTGTTTCTCTTTCTTCCGCGCCACGCGCCGCTGTGGAGTGTCTGGGTGATTCTCGTGGCCGTCGGAGCCGGTGCCGGCCTCTACTCCTCGCCCAACAACGCCGCCGCCCTCAATTCCGTTGGCACCGGAGACACCGGGCTGGCATCCAGTCTCTTGGCCACGCAACGAAATTTGGGAAGGGCCGTCGGAGTCTCCCTCGCCTCGATACTGTTGTCGGTCGTTTGGATGCTCCATGGATTGGGGCCAACGCCGAGCCACACTAATCCCGGCTATCCGCTGTGGTTCTACTGGGGCTTTCGCGGCGCGTTCGCCTTCGCTTTACCGGTGGGCGCGGTGGGATTTTGGACATTGACCGAACCAGAGGCCAAACACTAGGTAGAAGGGAGCGATCCTATGCCCGCCTCGCGCGGATATCAAACTGGCAAGCATTTGGAGGCGTTCATTCTCGTCATCCTCGCACAGGAATCGATGCATGGGGGAGCGGTTCTGAATCGTTTGAAGCAGTTGTTGCCGCCCGTCTGGACTATTGACGATGGGCATGTATACCGCCTCCTGCGAAACCTGGAATCCGAGGGGGCGCTGCAGTCGGATTGGGTGACGGAAGCAGCGGGCGCTCCGGTTCGTCTATACCGCCTCACCGATGCGGGGCGCCTGCGCTTGGCCGATTGGAAAGAGGAAATTGAGACTCGCGTCGCCTCCTTGAACGTGTTCTTGGATTTATGGTCTCACAGTCAATAACATCTCCGCACCGGGGTCAACTGGTATCCGGTTGAACGGCCGACGAAAGAAATACCGGCCTTTGCCCCCATTCTCGAATTTCGATCTGGGCGATGAGGGCTGCCTATGCCTCCTCCGTGCAGCCCCAGCGCATCAACTACCTGTGGATTGACGCGCTATGCATCGGCATTAGTTCGTCCCACTCTGCCTGGCGTACTGCTATGCTATCTGGCTGCTTTGCGGCACACACGGCCACAACAGTATCCTCCGTCCAATCTCGCACACAGAACCACGGAGACGAAGGATCCGCCTGGTTTATCGCTAATTGAATGTTGCCCCTCCCCCACTCATTCATATTGAATTCGATAGATTTCGGTTCGATGGCTAACCCGGCGCCCTTCATCTTCATTAACGCCTCCTTCAAAGCCCACAATTTGGCGATGTCTCGGGGCTGATGAACGGTGGGCAGTGTACGGACGAAGGCCAGTTCTTCCTCTCCAAGGCAGACCGTTGCGATCGCGAGGTCAAATTCCGAAGGCATGGCCAGATCGATGCCGACTCGGCCACAGGACAATACCGCACAGACAACCCATGGGCCATGATGGGAAATGTTGAAGTCGCCTCCACGATTCTTGAGGCTTACGGAATATGGTCGGCCGGATGACTCCCGGAGACAATCACTCGGCGTATACGCCATTCGCAAATGACGCTTCAGAGCATAGTGCGCCAAAGCAACGCCGCCCAGAGCACGGTATCGATCGTGCCAGTCCCGATACCTCAAAATCCGATGCTGCTCCCGAGGCGACTGAAAGACAAGGGCGCGATAAAACACGTCGTTGGTTACGGGGTTGCTCAAAACATCCGTAAAGTACAGCGTCAAAGCCGTCATGGAATTATCCCTCGGTCACAGAGGTAATCCGCGACAACCGTTGCTCTCGCACTTTGCGAATTGCGGCAGCCAAGTTCTCGACGTGCGGCGGACGAACCATCGTCAAATGCGATCCCGGGACCGTCCTAATGTGAACAGCACCTTTTGTTCGCCGAGCCCATGGGGCGTGTTCAACATGAGGCGTGGAACTTTCAGCTCTGAACAAGACCAAGTCTGCTTGCACCTGTCCGGATGGTCGATAGTGTTCAATCGCATCCGTATGCGCCTCCATCACACCTAGTTGTCTCTGAAGGACAGAGGACGCAACCTGGTGGGGAACCACTCCCCGATTGATTAACACATCCGCCATGCGTTGAACTGCCTCATCCCGCGTGCAGCCTTCAACAACGTGCTGCGGTATGTCCAATCGTTCCCGCATTTGGTGAATGTGCAGATCATGTCGATTGGCGAGGACGTCTTCTGTTCCCTCCCCAAAGGGATGCGCGTCCATGAGTCCGAGAAAGACCACCGATTCGCCCGCTCGCTCCAACTCGTACGCCAGTTCAAAGGCGACTAAACCCCCAAATGACCATCCTAAGAGATGGTACGGTCCCTCTGGAGCCACTCGCTTCATCTCGGCCAAATACCGGGATGCGAGTGACTGAACGGATCGCAGCGGCGGCTCGTCTGAATCGTAGCCGGGTGCCACAAAACCATAGATCGTAAATTGGGGTCCAAGTTCTCGACAGAGATCAAGGTATTCGAGAACACCGCCACTCACTTCATGAATCAAAAACAGGGGTGGCAGGTCAGAGGTTCCCTTCTGCAACGTGACTAGCGATCGATTAATCCCGCCATGTTTCGCAAGAATTTGTTCACATAGGGCCGTTGGCGTCGGATTGGAGAAAAATGCCGCAATCGGAACGTCAATGCCGAATTCATCCCGTATCATCTGCCGCAGCGCCACAACCTTGAGCGAATGACCGCCCAAATCAAAGAAATTGTCCTCCATCCCGATGTCATCCACGTCGAGAATCTGTCGCCAAATGTGAATCATTTCAAGCTCTAGACTACTTCGAGGAACCTCCATCGTCCGGACCGGCCGCATGTCTTGAGCCGGTTTCAGGGCGGCCAGAGCCTTCCGGTCCACCTTGCCATTGGGCGTCAGTGGCAAGCGCTCCACGACAGCCCATGCCGCGGGCACCATGTACCCGGGCAGGCGTTCCCGCAGCGCCTGCCGCACCGCAGCCCCCGCCACCGAGCCGTCGCCTACGACATACGCCGCCAACTGCTTCTGTCCCCGCGCATCCTCCCGCACAATCACGGCCGCGTCGCGCACCCCGGGGACGTGCTGCACCGCCGCTTCCACTTCCCCCAGTTCAATCCGGAATCCGCGGATCTTCACCTGATTGTCGAGACGTCCCAAGTATTCCAGCGTCCCGTCTGGCCGCCACTTCACCAGATCGCCCGTTTTATACATGCGTGCCCCCAGGTCGGCCACGAACGGGTCCGGCACAAACCGCGCCGCCGTCAGGTCCGGCCGGTTGAGATATCCCCGCGCGACCCCCGCGCCGCCCACATAGAGTTCCCCGGGCACCCCCACCGGCACCGGCTGGTGATACCGGTCCAGCACATAGGCGGAGGAGTTTTGGATAGGCCGGCCGATGGGCAACGGCTGTGCGCCCCAATCACGGGGAATCGAAAAGCAACAACTGAACGTGGTATTTTCGGTGGGGCCGTACCCATTAATGATCTGGATGTCCGGGTAGCGTTGGTACACCCGGTGCACGTGACCGGGTGACACCACATCCCCCCCCACCAGCAGCTGGTGCAGCCCACCCAGTCCTTCCAGGGCATGGTCAACCATCACATTGAAGAATTCGGCCGTCATCCACAACGTCGTGACGCGATGATTGGCGATCGCTTGGGCTAAACCCTCGAGGGAGACCGATCCGGGCGCCATGACCGCCAGTTTCCCTCCGCAGAGCAAAGGTCCCCAAATTTCCAAGGTCGCTGCATCGAACGAGAGGTTCGAGTACTGCAAAAATGTCTCTGTCTCGTCAATCCGCGCAAACGAATTGCCCTTGACCAACCGGATCACCGCGCGATGGGGCACGGCCACACCCTTCGGCGTGCCCGTCGACCCGGATGTGTAATTGATGTACGCCAGTTGATCGGGGTCCCCAGTTCCCGCAGGCGCCGTTGTGGGTTCTTCCGCAATCCGCGGCCCTTGTTGCCCCCAAGCGATGATAGTGGGGACGAACTGGGAGAGTCTCGCGGCACTCCCATCATCCGCGACCAGAATACGCACTCCCGTATCGTCGACCATATACCGCAGCCGGTCATCAGGATAGGTGGCGTCGAACGGGACATACGCCCCGCCCGCCTTGAGAATGCCAAGCACGGTCACTATCATGTCCAGTGACCGCGGGACGGATATTCCCACCAGAGTATCACGACCGACGCCGTGTTTCTGTAGGTACCATGCCAACTGGTTTGCGCGGGCATTCAGATCCGCATACGTCAGCTGCTGCGTCCCAAATTCCACGGCCACGGCCTCCGGCGTGCGCGCCGCCTGGGCCTCAAAGAGTTCGTGAAGGCACTGGTCTTGCGGATACGGCGCCGCTGTAGCATTCCACGCTTCCAGTATCTCCGCCCGCTCCGCGGCCGTCAGCAGCGGCACGGTCCCGACCGGCTGATCGGGGTCCGCCACAATCCCCCGCAACAGGGTCTCGAGATGGCCCACCAACCGCGCAATCGTCGCGCCGTCAAACAAATCCGTGTTGTATTCCACGTAACCGTGCAGCCCGTCCGACCCGGGCGTCAGGTCCAGGGTCAGATCGAATTTCGCCACATTCAGAGCCACCGGCTCCTCGGTCACGGTTAGCCCGGGCAGCGTCAGCGGCGCTCCCAGCCCGTTTTGCAGCACAAACATGGTCTGAATCAGCGGCGTGTAGCTCGGGTCCCGCACCGGCTGCAGCACTTCCACCAGCGTCTCAAACGGCACCTCTTGGTGGTCGTACGCGTCTAACGTCACCGTCCGCACCCGCTCAAGCAGCGTCCGAAAGCTGGGATTGCCACTCAAATCGGTCCGGTACACCAGCGTGTTCACAAAGTAGCCAATCAGCCGCTCCGTCGTCGGGTGCGTCCGCCCCGCCGCGGGCGCTCCCACCAGAATGTCCTCTTGCCCGGTGTAGCGCATCAACAGGGTTTGATACGCCGCCAGCAGCAGCATGAAGAGCGTGGCCCCTTCCTGTCGCGCGAGTCCCTCGAGCTGCGCCAGCAGTTTCGCGTCGATCTGGAAGGAATGCCCAGCTCCGTGGTACGTCTGCTGCGCCGGCCGCGGCCGATCGGTGGGCAATTCCAACGTCGGCAAGGTCCCCCCGAGTTGCGTCCGCCAATACGCCAACTGCGCGTCCCGCAGTCCCCCGTCCAGCCGCCCCCGCTGCCACACCGCGTAGTCTAGATACTGCACCGCCAACGCCGGCAGCGGATTGGCCGCCTCGCGGACAAAAGCCCCGTACAGGGCCTCGAGTTCCGCCGCCAACACCCCCATCGACCAGCCATCCGACACCACATGGTGCAGCGTAATGACCAACAGATGTTCCATCGCTCCCAGCCGCAGCACCCGAACCCGCCACAGCGGGCCTGCCGCGAGGTCGAATGGGCGCGCCACCTCCGCCGCGATCACGCGCGCGGCGTCGCTTGCCGTACAGGGCTCCACGGCCAGGGGCTGCGGCTGCGGCGGTTGCACCACCTGCCGCGGCAACCCATCCGGACCCGGTACCAACACGGTCCGCAACGCCTCATGCCGGGCGACCACCGCATCCACCGCCCGCGCCAGGGCCGCGACATCCAGCGGCCCCGCAATCCGCCAGACCGCCGGGACAGTGTACAACGCCGTCTCCGGCGCCAGCTGGTCAATCAGCCACAACTGCTCCTGCGCGTAGGACACCGGCAAGGGTGCCTGGCGGTCCACCACCGGGATGAC
>JAJZAN010000181.1 GCA_021799435.1 Bacillota bacterium
CACAGTGCGGGCATACCACCCGGATCGCACCAGAAAAGTTCGTTGTGCGGTTCTCCCGTCCGCATTGAGCACATCGGCGGGTGACGTGCGCGATCGGTAGCGTGGTCAGTGAAACTTTCCGAATGGTCGCTGCATCGTCTATCGCGCGCCGAAGGGTATGTAGAGCGGCCAAGTGACGTTGGTGATTGGCAGCGTCCGCGTGCCGGGGCGACAAGGTGTCCGGGGTACGCCGCTCCGTCTGAGCCACGGCCCGCAAGTCGATCGCGGGGATCACAATGTGCCCATACAAAGTGGCCGCGCGCGCGGCAAATGTCCGATACAACTCCCGGCGAAATCCCAGCGTTTTATCCCGCAAATGACTCTGCCATTCATACAGATGCTTATCCCGCTTGCGCCATTCTTCAATCGCTCGATACATGTCTGCATCGCCAGCAAAGCGGTGTGTCCGCCAGTGAAGGGCCAGTGTCACACAGCGGCCTTCACTACGCCATTGGGCAATGGCTGTCGGCAACCACTCGGACGCAGATCGGTCGCCGCAAAAGCCCTCTGGCCATGGGTGAGTTTGGAGCCAGTCGAGCAGGGACTCCTGCATGACGTGGAACTGCGCCCTGCGCATCGCGGCCAACCGCTCAACACGGGCCATCTGCGCTAAAAACCGCTCGGGCAGCACAAGATGGCCCTGCTGCGTCCCGTCCCATGATTGAATCTCCGCCACCGTGTTGAGGACCACCGACTCCTGCGGACCTCGTGTACAGGCCCACGTGGCGACACGTAGTTGCTGACCAACCTTTCGCCATCCGAAGTCCAATGCCATCATTGCGGAATTCGCAGGGACAACTTCTGGGACTGAACATCGAACCGTGAAGTGTAGGCTATCGCGAAAATGAGTCCCCACACGTTCTCGGACCCACCGGATGCGTTTGACCGCCGCTTCCGCCGGCCACAGGCGATGCATGACCAAGCGTCCCTGCAACCAGAGGGGTTCGTGCTCGGCACCTGAGCCCATTCGCACCATGGCATGAACACGTGCCGCTCGACGATGGTCACCGCGTGTCGCGCCCGGTCGGAACTCCGGCACCGGCGTAATGCGCGCTTGATTCCGGTACGGATGCGCACCGTCCTCTTGCAAAAGTTCAAGCGTGAAGGGCGGCCGCCGCGAGGTCTGAATGACTTGTAAGGTCAAGGAACCCGTCCCATCAAAGTGATGTAGCCGCAAGTGTGCCGGCAATCCCTGTTTCCGTCTCTGCGCCACACGCCGAGAAGCTCGAACATAGCGGTCGATTACATCGTTGTAGGTACCGAAATGGAGTCCTGCCTCGGCGTATTGTTGCCGGATCGCCTTAAGCTGACCCTTCTTTTCCTCGCGGATCGTGACCCAAAACTGCCCAATCACGGGGCTCAAGGCGGTATGAACCTCCCGCTTCCGTGCAGCGATGGTCTGATATAGCCGGGCAGTCGGCGCCTTGAGCGAGGTTCTGGGACTATGCGAGGCACCATCCCCGCCCAACGCCTCTAGTTGGACATACAGTGCATCCAAGATAGGATCTGTCCGCCAGATAGCCTGGCTTCGTTCGTCAATGGACCGCTCATATTTCACTAGCTCGTTCCACAAATCCGTAGCCAGCTGCAGTTGATTCATCACCCCGTCGGGAATGTGGTCGGGATAAAATCGGTACTGATACACCCGGATGGTCTTTGTCGTCTGATTCATCTATTCATCCCCCTTTCCGATCTGTGTCACCAGTTCTCGTGGGAATCTGAATGGCAGATATGTTTTTGGCATCCTCGACCACCTCCGATGCCGGTCGCTTACGCAGGAACTCCCATTCGTTGGCGCAGAGACAGCCACAGCGAGCGCAGCAGACACGACCGCCAACCACTTATTCCGATCCGGCCTCCCCGCCGCTCGCCGCTAGCGTGCGTCAGGTTGTGCCGAATCAGAGGGCCGGTGCCTCAAGGCTTATCGCTTCTGGACTTGAGGTCATCTCGGTCCTCATCTACTGCAAATATCTGTCGATACAGGTCGGCACCAAAGCTCGTCTCCAATGGAGGACCAGCAATCATCCTGAATGAGCGCTGGCCGTCGGGGAGCCGCTCAGCTCGCAGAAACACGGTGCGGGGATATGACGCGCGATACCACTCCTCGGCACAGGCCCACAGATGCGTCACGAAGACCACTTTCACCCCGGATTCCACGAAGGCTTCCACCACCCCGCGCGCAATCGCTGCGCCTTCACGCTCGTTTGTGGCGGCAAAGGACTCATTCATGAGCAGGAGGCTGCCGGGGCTGACAATCTCCACGATTTGACTCATCCGGGCGAGCTCGTCGTCGAGCTTCCCTCGGTCCATGCCCGCATCCTCCGTTCGGGCGAAGTGCGAATACACGCTCGTCGCCACGCTCATCGAATACACCTTAGCCGGTACGTACATCCCACACTGCATGAACAGTTGTGCCAGCCCCATGCTGCGGAGGAACGTGGATTTGCCGCCTTGATTGGCGCCGGTCACGACGATGAGGGAAACCCCATCGGCATTAAGACGGTTGCTCACCACTGGCCCTCCCACATCGAGGGCCAATCCCACGTCATACAGCCCGTCAAACCGCATGACTCGGGACCCCGTCTCGACGGGATCGGGGACGCACAGCGGCAACTGTAATTCCTTCAGGCGGTTGACCAAACGCGCACACCCCAAATAAAATGCTAATTCCGCCTTCAATTGCAGAAAGAACCCGACCATGTGTTCCGCCGCCTGCACGACCGTCGTCGCAACATCGTGAAGCCCGCGGTTCTGGATGTCGGCAAGCGCGCGATAACCGGCTTCATCGCGATCTGCGATGCGAAAGCTATAAGACGGTTCCCGGTGAGCGAGACGTTGCCACCCGGCATTCCGGATCTCAGGTCCCCTTAACACAGACCCCACACCTTTTCCACCGCGGCCTAACCGCATACCTATGTGGAGGCCGTTCTTAAATTTGAGGTCGCGCAGCCGGGCTTTCACCTGGTTGAGGTACTCATCAGACAAATCCTGTTCCAACCTCAAGGTGAAGGCGCACAGGCCTTCCGAACCAAACAGGTCCCGGGAATCCCTCGCTACCGCGCGGAGATGCGCCATGCTCTCCACCATCAAGACAATGAGGTCGAGGGCGGCCTGCAGTTGAGACGAGGAGCTGCTGGCTAATCCGCCCCAGAAATGCCGTCGCCGCTTTTCTAACGTTTCGACCACGAGGTCATACATGGCACGAATAACGTGGGGATACGCGAGAACATCGGCGAGCACGGCTTGACGATAGCGAATGACCTGCGGGTCAGCCACGCTGCACAACACCGCGTGTTCCATCACATGGGCGACAAACGGGTCGTCAGCGGCCATCACGCGAATCACCCCGTCAAGAGCCAGATCATGCGCTAAATCACGGGTGCCGTCGGGCAACGGCTGGCGCCAGTCAAACGCTTGCTCTGGATGCATCAAGCTCACTTGCATTCCCGATTCGCTCCTTTATCTCCGCGTAGGTCAAACCGTGCTTTCGGGCTAGCATCATCGCGTAGGATCGGCCCCCGGACGGTTGCCGAAGAATCTTGAATGTTCGCCGCGAGGGATTGTCAGGGAGAACTTCACTCACGAGGCTCACGGTCTTCTCATTGAAGACCGCCCACTCCTCAATAAACGTGACCACCACAGCATTGGCCCCCTTCGCCGTGATGCGCTCCAAAATCCGTTCCCCCAAAAACCGGGCGTCTTTAAGGGTCGTGGACGAAAAAATTTCGTTGAGGATGATCAGACTTTGAGACGTCGCTTCCTGGAGAATTGCGCGGATGCGGCGCAAGTCGTCGGCCAGTTTCCCGTCCACGTGCGGAGACGGCTCGCCACTCTCGAAGTGCGTAAAAATGTGATCGCAGACCGACAGGCGGGCGCTTCTGGCGGGCACCGGGAGGCCCAGGCGAGCCACATGGTGGACTTGTCCCACCATGCGGGCAAACGTGCTCTTGCCGCCTTGGTTGGGACCGGTCACCACCGCCATTTGTTCTGAGTCGCGGAGGGAGAAGTCGTTCACGGTCGGCGCACGGCTAATCTGCGACAGCTTGTCGGCGAGGGCCATGTCAAATCCGTTGTGCACATAGATGTCGCCGCCATCCGTCGCGATCTCCGGGTAACAAAATACCAATCCGTGCTGGGCTAGTGCGTGCATGAACTCCCAATACTTGAGGTAGAATTGCACCTCGAAGTGAAACTGGGCGATGCCGGGGTCGACAAAACGCTCGTGATACGTCCCGACATACGCCGCCAACTTCATAAACGGCCCGGGATTGAGTCGCGCCACGCGGTCCAGGATCTGAGCCTCCACGTGATTCATGTCGGGCGGATCGCTGATGGCTCTAGTCGTGGGGCGAACGGTTTGAGAGCGAAACCGATTAAAGGTCTCCTCAATGTCGCGACGGTAGTCGGTGGTGTCCCCATCCGAACGAACCGTCACCACGTTGCCACGGATATGCAGGCTGTATCGAATGGCTTCAAGCTCCGCACGGCGCTCGGCGGTCTCCCGCGCAAGGTCCCGAAAGCCGTCTGACGCCACGTACTCCACGGCATCGTGCAGCACCGCCCGAAGCCCATCGGACTCCACCCCCCCGGTGTCGGCCAGTTCGACCACCAACCTCTCGACCAACTGACAGTAGGTGTGGGCCGCTTCGAGAAACCATAAGTGCTGCTGCAAGGGATAGTAGGTCGTCTCAGCCCGGTGTCGCAAAGCCTCCAGATCTCTCATGGCCGAAGTGAATGCTCGAAGAGTCGCCTGCACACCGGCGTGTTCGATGTCTCGCATCACGCTCTGCCGTTGCAGGATGGCGTCGGGGGTCTTCAGGGCTGCGTAGAACAGCGGCTTCCAGTCGTCCATACCCGCAAACACACGATTAGTGACTTGATCCAAATTTAGATCCCGAAAGAAGCGCGGTTCTTCGGGGGTGGTCGCGGTGTTCAAGAATAAGATGCTCGGCATCGTCATTGCTTCGCTCCCTCCATTCCGGCAACAAAAAAAGCCGACAGCTTCACGTAGAAGCCATCAGCCGATGTCCGGCACTTGTTGGGAGAGCCTCATCTCCACATACGCCATATTGAATTACCGTAATTTTAACGCTTGATAGCCACCAGGGGAAGTCTTTTGGTGGTTATTCCGGCAGGGTTGTCGATTTCCCATAATGGCGCACGTCGACCGCATCCACAGTCACCAGTCCGTGATCCAACATGTCAGCCACAACCGCAGCGAACTGGTCCACGCGAGCGGGACGGTCAATCACCTCTATCACCAGGGGCAGGTCGCCCGACAGCGTCAAGATATTGGTCGAGTGAATGCGATGGGTATGTCCGTATCCTTCCAGTCCACGCATAACGGTCGCACCGGCCAAGCCCATCTCCCGCGCCTTGGCCACAACCGCCTCATAAAGCGCCCGGTGCTGGTAACGACTCGATTCTCCAATGTAAATCCGCAAGCGACTCGCCTGGGTAGGCTCCAATGCCATGGTTACGACTCCCCTTCGATCTCATCAAATTCCTCGACGTTATTGGCGTTGGCTCTCGCATGGAGTCCGGCTTGAACCAGAATGCGGGTGCCAATCACACCCGCCCCGCATGCCGCCAATCCCACAATGAGACTTCCCAGCGCGTAGAAAATCCCCGCCAACGGCGCACCGTCCATGAGCAGTTGGTGAACGCCTAACATAT
>JAJZAN010000039.1 GCA_021799435.1 Bacillota bacterium
GATCCTCTTGGTTGAGCGGCCCCCCCACATGTGTGCGGGGGGGCCACTCGCGTATGGCAGGCAAAAAATTCCCCAGGCCTCTAACATTTGGCGAGAATGCGGAGTTAGAAGTACGGAGGAGGAGAGGCCCGGTGCAGGCGAACAACCATGACAGCAGCGATTGGCTGGAGCCATGGGTCAACCGATTCTCCGACTCTCTGGTGTCCTATGCCTATGTCTTGGCCCAGGATTATCACCTGGCCCAAGACGTCACCCAGGAAACCTTCATACGGCTCTACACCTTTCATCAGCGTCATCCAGAGCGCGACATCGTCCCCGGCTGGCTTTATACCACCCTGCGGCGTCAGACCTTAACTGCCGTAAAGCGACGCGGGAACTGGGTCGAACTAGATGACCGCCAAACCCCGCTCCCGGATATTCCGGTTTGGCTTCCCAGCTTGTTTCGCGACATTGTGCTGAAATTGTCGCTAGCCGACCGGGAGTGCGTGTGGCTTTTCTATTACAGCGATTGGACCACCGACCAGATTGCCCGGCATCTGGGCCAGTCTCCCGGCGCTGTGCGGGGGCGGCTGATGCGAGCGCGGCAACGGCTTCGCGCCATGTGGGAGGCAGATTGATATGCAACCGACCGACGAGGAATTGCGCCAAAGCTTTCGAGACTTGTCCATGCCGGACAGGCCAAATATCCGCTTTCACCGCCGGGGTCTGGACGATCGATTGAGGGCCGCGGCAGAGGCGCGGCGACGTACCGCCCCGTGGTTCGGAATTGCTGCCGCAGTCATGGCGGCCGCCCTCATCGGAGTACCGGCCATCACGCGCTCCTTGGCATCACACGACAACCCGACCAAGGGCCATGTACACGCTCCGACGACGGCCCCCATCCCGCGCAAGTCGTGGAAATGGCACCCTCTGGGACTATCGCAATCGACCATGCTGAACGCCCGCGATGGCGTAGCCGTGGGGAAATCCGGAGTTCACATCTTTGAGACCACTTCTGGAGGACACGTCTGGCGTTGGATGGGCACCATGAAAGGATGGACCGGCTCTGCCCAGTGGCAGGCCTTCAGCATGAAACATCTCGTCAGCCTCACGGCATCGCCTGTGGACGGCATGGTCCATACCGCCATCAGCGACAATGGCGGCATCACCTGGCACTACTCGGCGACGAAGGTACCCGGGCTGTCCATGAAGTCAACGCATAACACCGTCGTCACAGGAACATTCCAGGCGGTCTGGGCCTCCCCTCAGAACGGGGCATTCCTTATCAGCGATTCGGGGTCGCACCGAGGCAAGTTTCTCAAAGTCTACGTTACCAACGACGGAGGCCTTCACTGGCAACGCGTATTCGGCCATGTCCCTGGGGAGGGACAAATCTCCATGTCCTCCCCCACACAGGTTTGGCTCGCGACTACGAACAACCGTCTATACACGAGTCACCTGGGCCAAGGATGGACCCGGGTATCTCTTGGAGGACAGCCAATCTGGGGCGGCAGTCCTCCTCAGTTCTGGAACGGGGGAGAAAGTGGTGCCGTTCTGACTCGCATGAGCTCTGGGCACATTGCAGTGTGGACAACGCAAACCGGGGGAGAGCACTGGACGCTCCGTACCATTCTGATGGGGACCGGCACCGCCCAATTCTTCGCCGCCAACTATAAGGACTGGTGGATTTGGACCGGTGCCGGGGTATCGACACATGGAGTCATGCCGCAGGATCCAGCCGGAACTCTCTGGCAGACGACGAACGGCGGCCTTACCTGGACGGCACATGCCGGCGGCCCCCAGGGCGTTCCCCATCAAGGCGTCTGGCTCAACACCGCCGACTTTATATCATCGTCGGTGGGATACGCCGCCTACGTGTCAGACACCACCGGAATCACGACGTTATACCGAACCACCGACGGAGGCGTCCTCTGGGCCAGCGTGAAACCAGAGGCCCGCATTCCGGCAAAACTGCTGATACACACCAATGGGATTGTCGTAGGCGGGTAAATTGCAGCCTCCCGCAGAATATCGAGATATAAGGCAGCGGTCCCCGTCAACACCGGGACCGCTGCTTAATAATCGCCCTGCGAAGCACCCAGAACTACTTAGGCCAAACTATGGGCTCCTTTTCGTTGCGGATGCCGTCCTGTCCCGTCAGGGCATCCACGTTGGCCTGAATCACGATGCAATATAAGTCTTCCGTGGAGTTGTTGCGCCAAGCTCGGTTGCCGTCCGGCGAGACACGCACAATAGTTCCCGGCTTGACCTCGAAGGTCTCCCCGTCGACTTGAAACTGGCCATGCCCCTTTACGAACAGATACATCTCTTCGTGCTTCTTATGTTGATGTAAGAAAGGCACCTCTTGCCCGGGTTTAAAGCGGTTTAGCGACACTTCCATGCCTGTGAAGCCGAGCGCTTGTCCGATGAAGAGCTTTCCGTCCAGTCCCTCCAAGGCTCCCGTTTCACCGACGGTGTAATGCTTGCCATGCCTGACATAGGTCACTTCAGCCATTCCATCCCCTCCTCGCACGGTATTGTACACCAATCACTGGAAACGCAGCCCATCGACTAAGCCTTGGATTCGGGCGTCAATTCCAGGCGGGCCAGGCCGCGTTTGCGCCATCGCCGCTGATCCCGGATCAAGGCTCGATCGTGGCACTGACAGTCGCCGGTGGCGCAAAGACCGCCGTAGCCGTTTAAAGCCGCTTCACCCGATTTGAGGACCCGGCCACAACAGCGGCACGCGGCCCAATTCTCGCCAGACTGATGCTCGCCCCGGTCATCGATGGTTTCCCACAACTCATAACCGCAGCCCCCACATACCCAGCTCCGCCCTCGAGTGAAGAGATCCGCTGTCCAATCGCGGCGCTCCCACACAATGCTCTGGCATTGGGGACAGCACTCAGGCGCTCGAAGCGTCCATCCACGAGCCATCATTACACCTCGTTCCTCACCATATCACAGGTACGCGGAGAAGGCCGACAAACAAGGACTGCCCAATTGTCTTGGACAGTCCTTCTTCAAGCGGGCCCTCCCTGGGTCTCTCAGGGGAGGTGCACCGGCTCACGTTCTTCGGGCCGCAGCACCTTAAGGATTTGGCGTTTGTAGTCATTGAACTCGCGTCCCAGAACCAAATCCCATTTGCGGGGGCGCGGCAAATCAATGGTCATGTCTGCCGCCACCCGCCCCGGACGCGGCGTCATGACGAGAACCCGGTCCGCCAACAGGATCGCCTCCTCCACATCGTGGGTGACGAAAAACACTGTGGGCTTCAACTTTTTCCACAACGACAGCAAAAACCGCTGCATATCGCTGCGGGTCTGGGCATCGAGTGCCCCAAACGGCTCATCCATCAGCAGAATGCGTGGGTCGGTGATCAATGCCCGGGCAATCGCGACGCGCTGCTGCATGCCACCGGAGAGCTCATAGGGCTTATGCGACTCGAACCCTTTGAGCCCCATTGTTTCCACCATGGCAGCCACCCGCTCCTGATTAACGTGCTTAGGTCCGTTCCGCAGGGTGAGGCCGAAGGCGATGTTCTCGGCCACCGTCATCCATGGCAAGAGCGAGGGCTGCTGAAACACCACCGCCCGCTCCGGTCCCGGCTCTTTAACCGGCTGGCCATCCAACAAGATGTCGCCCTGAGACGCTGGCTCGAACCCGGCCAGCAAGTTGAGCATGGTCGTTTTGCCACAGCCACTCGGGCCGACCACGGTGACAAACTCTCCATCGGCAATGGTGAGATCCACCCTCTCCAGTGCGGTGAGCGGCGTGCCCCGGCCACGCTTGCCTGCATAGGTCTTTTGCACATTCTTCAGTTCAATCATCCGGATCCCTCCTTCCGTTCTCAGCGGGCTTGACTCGCCTATTTTCCGTTCAAGACCGCTTGCGCGAAACTAGGATCCACATAGCGACTAATGTTGGACGGGTCGCTGGATATTTGACCGGTTTGTTTGAGCCAAGCGGCTGCCGACGCCAGCGACTTGGTCACTAAGGAGCTCTTGACGCCGCTGCCCGATCCCATCCAATTCGCCGTGACTTCGCTCTGGAGCGTCCCGAAGCTGAATCCCGTGGTTTGCGCCTTCGCGGCTCGGGCGCTGATGTTGTTCAACTTGCCCATGTCCTGGTAAGCCTGCGCTGGATGCTGGTAGAAGTACTTGACGCCCGCTTCTTCGGCTTTAATGAATCCCTCCACCAACGACTTATGAGACGATGCCCAGTTGGAATTCACCACCGCCAGATTGAAAATAGGCGCTTGCTTGTAGACGTTTTGGTCGTACATCAGGAACTTCCCGCCCGACTGCGCCATGGCCTCATCAAATGGCGTCCACACATAAGCCGCCTCGATATGGTTCGTTTTCCAAGACGACACCATCTCGGAGGGGGTCATGTTCTGCTCGGTCACCTTGGAGAGTGGAATGCCGGCGTTCTTCAATGCGGTATCCAGCTCGAACGGCGATGTAGAACCTTGGACTAAATCGACCGTCTTCCCTTCCAGACCCTTGAGGCTGTTGATGCCGCTGGATTTTTTGACCACCAGCCCTTCACCGGTGGTGTACCGCTCCATGGCCCAAATTACCTTCAACGGCACGCCGCGGGCAATCGCGGATGCCGTGGGCGGATTCCCCAAGGTGGTCATAAAGTCCAACTTATTGGATGCCATCTCGGTTAACGCCGATGGCCCGGACTCAAAGTAGATGAGCTTTACCTTGGCGTGCATGTACTTTTGGAAGAAGTGCTGTTCGATAGCGACAGCCTCCGGGTCGGGTGCGTTTTCATAGCCGATGGTGACGGTGGTGTTAGAAGTGCCTTGCGCTTGCCCAGTGCTGCCGCATCCAGCCAGGCCAGCGGCCAACAACAAACTTACGGCGGCCCCTCCGGCCACCATGTGCAACGGTTTACCCACGTATCCACACCTCCATGCGAATTAGGCTTTGCCCTTCCACGGAATGACACGGCCCTCGACGGTACGGATGAGAAGTTCCATCAAGTACCCAATAATGCCAATGAAGAGAATCCCCACGAACACCACCGGCGTACGCAGTTCATTTCCAGCCGTGAGTATCATGGCGCCCAGTCCTGACTGCGCAGCAATCATTTCCGCAGCCACCAAGCAGGTCCACGCGATACCTATCCCCACCCGCATGCCCGTAAAGATTTCCGGCAACGCGGAGGGTAACACCACGTAGCGAAACATTTGGCGGCTGTTGGCGCCAAACACCTGTGCGACCCGAATCCGGGTTTCCTGAACATTTTTCACGCCAGACATTGCGCTGATGATGATGATGGGGATTGTGCAGAAGAAAATCAGGACGAACTTAGACAATTGACCCGGTCCGAACCAAATCACCATGACCGGAATATAGGCCAGAGGCGGAATCGGACGAAGAAACTGCAAAATCGGGTCAATGGCATTGAACACCAATTCACTGGAAGCCATCCAAAACCCAATCGGAACCCCGATGATAATCGCAGCGACGAATCCCACGGCGATACGAACTACACTGGCACCAATGTTGTCCAGCAAGCTATAGCCATTGTACCCGGTGGTCGCAATACTCCACAGATTCTGTGCCACACTTTGGGGAGACGGCAACGCCAGTGGTGTGAACAAATGCAACACCGAGGTCACCAGCCACCAGAGGGCAATAATCACCACGGCCACCAGCCAAGGGACGTACGCGTGGCGAAACTTGGGGTTTGCTTTGCTGTTGACGGCGACGGTGGATGCTTCTTGCGCAAGCTCCTCCGCCGTAGCCGGGGTGCTGTTCATGGAGTACCCCATCCCGTCCCTCCTCTCCAAATTTAGACGCAAAAAATCCCGGGCAAGCCCGGGCTCTTCCAGGCTTTCCATGACCGACGAGGTAAGCTGACGGGCTAGGGCGGAAAGCGGCCCCCATTATTCATGTGCGCCCCGAGAAATTGGGTCCCCCGTTCGTGCCAACAGCACGATTTGGCCGATATAGCGAGATCTTGCAATCGCGATCTCATAAGCATCATTAAAGAGTATATATATTTTCGGAACATTTTTCCCGGACGCTGTGGCGCGGTCCTGCCGGCTCACCGCGACTGAGATCCCTTCTGCCCCGATATTCTTTGGGAGTCTCAAAAATCCTCCCACATCCTCCCATATACTCTCGAATCAGTCTCCTCAGGGCTGGTCGATTGCGCGAGGTCGCTCCAATATATGCATATAGACATCGGGGCGTGACAATTGCCGCATATTGGCAGCGTTCACGCCCCGACTCCTACAGTGACAAGCGCTCCTGCACCCGTGAAAGGCTTGCCGCGAGACGCTCGCACAACTCCGTCATTTCATCCCTAGAGACCGTCAGGGGCGGTGCCACCAACACATGATCGCCTTCGGTGGTGTGAGAAGAGCCGCTCCCTGGATAGATAATCAGACCGTGCTGGAAGGCATCGTCGCCCAATTGCTGAGCGACAGCCCCGGCTCGGCCTGGCACCGACTTCAGCACTAAGCCCTGCATGAGACCTCGTCCCCGCACGCCCTCGATCAGAGGCGACTGCTCTTTCAGGCGCTCTAGTTCCTGGGCAAGGACCCGGCCTTGTTCCTGTCCGCGCCGCAGTAAATCTTCCGACTCCATAATCTCCATCACCTTGACCCCAGCCGCGGCAGAGACCGGATTCCCAGAGAAGGTAAATCCATGGGCGAAACTCCCGGAGCCCTGACGGATGGCATCCCACACCGTCTCATGAGCTACCACGGCCCCGAGGGGGCTGTATCCACTAGCCAAGCCCTTGGCCAGGGTCATCATGTCGGGCCGTACGTCCTCGGCTCGGTGAGCCCACCAGGCACCGGTGCGTCCCATGCCCGTCATCACTTCATCCACAATGAAGAGAATGTCATAGCGGCGGCATAACTGTTCGACACCCTTTAGATAACCGGGATGAGGAACAAATCCGGAAAGCGCCGATCCGCCCACCACCTCGAGAATCAAGGCACTGACAGTGTCCGGATTCTCCTGTTGAATGCGTGCCTCCAAATGCTCCAGGCAGAGACAGGAACTGTCCGCCTGATGTGGGATCGCGCCTTCAAAGTGAACAAATGCCTGATCTGCCAGGAGCGGGGCATACGGCCGCCTCCGCGCCAGGTGGCCGGACGCGCCCAATGCCCCCAACGTGTTGCCGTGGTAACTCGCCCAGCGAGCCATCACTTTGAACTTGCTCGTCTTGCCGCGCTCGAGATGGTACTGGCGGGCCAACTTGATGGCGGTCTCTGTCGCTTCGCCGCCCCCGGATACCAAATAGGTAAAGTAGCGCTCTGGTTCGAGCCGACGGGCAATGAGCTCCCCCAAGCGCTCCTGCGCCTCCGAGGTGAACCGTGCCGTATGTGCAAAAGCCACCCGTGAGGCTTGCTCCGCCATGGCTTCGGCCACCTCCGTGCGCCCATGGCCGATATTGACCACTAGGGCGCCAGAACTGCCGTCCAGGTATTCACGTCCCTCGGTATCCCAGAGGAAGACCCCGCGTCCGTGGGAGATGACCGGATAGGTCTTGACTGGACTGCGATAAAACACTTTGCTCATCCCTGAGTCCCTCCCGGCAACGTCGCTCTGAGATCTTGCAAGATTTGAAGCTCCTGCGCGCTCGGCTCCGGCAATACCGGCAGCGGGTCCACCAGGGCAGGAATGCGAAATCCGCTCAAGTCCAGCACTTCTTCTTGCGTATGACCAGGCATCAGCGCCATGACACCCATACGGCCCGAATCGTCAAACCCAAACAGCCCCAGACTAGTCACTACCCGCCAAGGACCCCGACCATCGGCACGACGGCGCCCCGGCGGATGACCGGGGCTGGTGATGAAGTCCACTTTAGCCGGAAAGCGGTCGCGGCTGTGCTCCATCACGATGATAGTCTTCTTGGCCCCCGTGGCAATCTCCGCGGCACCGCCTGATCCCGCCAGCCGCACGCGCGGATGCTGATAGTCGCCAATCACCGTGGAGTTGAGGTTGCCCGATGCGTCAATCTGGGCGGCCCCGAGAAATCCCACGTCAATCCATCCGGTAGCCAGATAGTGGCTGAACAATTCGCTCATAGGAATCACCGCCAAGGCTGCATCCACCAGCGTCCCATCGCCAATCGACAGGGGCAGGCGCGCCGGGCGAGCATCAATGACCCCCGATTCGTACACCAGCACCAAGTCGGGCGCCTGAAGCCGTTTGGCCAAGTTGGCGGCGATGTTGGGAATCCCTACCCCGACCAAGACCCGCTGCTGATTTTCCAGCAGGCGGGCAGCAGCGACAATCATCCAATCACGAGCTGAGGGCACGATTAAACCCTCCTTCACGCGTTTTTAAGGCATCCAGATAGTTCTCGCCCAATTTGGCCAGATACGCCGCGTGACTGGGTACGCCGCGCACCCAGTCATCCAGCCAGGCTTGCCGCCCCTCATCGGTCTTGGCGAGCTGCGTCCACTCCTGATAGAGGCGGGTATCCCGTTCATAGAGACCGGTCGCATAGGAGGGATGGGCGCCAAACGGCACCTCGGTCACACCTTTAACCCGGAATCCGGGAATCATGAGGTAATCCCTCAGATGACGCAGGGAATCCGCCGGATGCACTTTTTCCGCCGTGGCTACAATGACGCGTGAAGCCAAGGCAGCCTCCTTGATATCGCCCGGCAGGCCCCACACATACAGATTGCCTTCGTCATCCGCCATTTGGACATGCAGTACGGCCACATCGGGATTGAGCGCCGGCACCACGGCAACATCCTGGCCAGTAAAGGGACAGGCCACCCGCGGCCGCCCTCTCAAACGGCTTAGATCGTTGTCCTCGGCGGCCAGCGGCCAGAATGGCAAACCAGCCGCACCGGCCTCCAACCGACAAATCATCTCGGCATGCGTGTACTCATCCAATGCCAGCAACCCGGACTCGGCGGCGTGACGAAACGCCGGCAGAAGCCCCACACCGGGATTTCCGGCATACGAGAACGCCAAGCGGTCGGCCAGCCCAGCTGCAATCATTTGGTCGTACAAGAGGTCCGGTGTAGCACGGCAGAGGGTCAGGTGGCGCAAATTTTGCCGTATCATCTCATGCCCCGCGGCGAACGGGATCAGATGGCTGAACCCGGCCATGTAGACCGTCATGTGATCTTGAATGGACTCCCGAATCAGATCGGCCAGTTCTTGCTGTTTGCTCACGTCGGCCTCCTAGTAGCGTACCTTCTCGGTGATGGCCTGCGCCTCCAAGAAGAACCCCAGATAATCCGGACTCCCGACTTTGGGCCCAGTACCGCTGAATCGATATCCGCCAAACGGATGTACACCGGCCATGGCCCCAGTGGTCGAGCGGTTCAGATATAAGTTGCCCACGTAAAACTCGTCGCGCGCCTGCGCTAGCCGCTCGGGAGAACGCGAGAATACGGCGCCCGTCAGCGCATACTCGCTGTGATTAGCCAAACGAATGGCCTCGTCATAAGACTCGGCAGGGCTCACAGCCAAGACTGGGCCGAAAATCTCGTCTTGGAACAAGGGACTGTTCGGATCGACGTCCGCGATGACGGAGGGTTCGTAGTACCAACCCTTCCGCTCCATACGGCGACCTCCAATCAAGAGCCGGCCCTCACGCACTCCCGCATCGACCGCTTGGCCAATGCGACCCAGTGCCGCCTCCGTAATGACTGGACCGAACAGGGCATTATCCTTGGGCAATCCCGCTTGGCCAGCCCATTGTCCGGCGCGCGCCGCCAACCCTTCCAGAAAGGTCTCGTAGACGCCGCGCATGACAATCGCGCGAGAGGTTGCCGAACATTTCTGCCCTTGGTAGCCGAAGGCTCCCATCGCTACTTCGTCCATGGCCCAATCCAAATCGGCATCGTCGGCCACGATGGCGGCATTCTTGCCGCCCATTTCAGTCATCACCCGCCGCAACCCCAGTTGGCCCGGAACCACCCCGCTGGCTTGCTGATAGATGCGGGTGCCCACCGCGCGAGAACCCACGAAGGCCACGAACCGGACAGCAGGATGCGTCACCAGGCGAGGGCCAAGCTCTGCCCCGGAACCACTCACGACATTGACCACGCCCGGTGGCAGTCCCGCTTCCTCTAAAATAGAGATGAGTTGATAAGCCAAAACCGAGGCGTCCTCGGCCGGCTTAAACACAA
Source organism: Bacillota bacterium (assembly GCA_021799435.1). GTDB lineage: Bacteria > Bacillota > Sulfobacillia > Sulfobacillales > Sulfobacillaceae > Sulfobacillus_B. The sequence goes on from JAJZAN010000039.1 coordinate 10,109, forward strand.
CCGTGTTGCCGGCAGCCACTGCCGCCAAGATCATCCCTAGGGGCAGGGTGGTAGGGAAATTCCAAGGTGATATCACCACCCCCACCCCTAGGGGCCGATAACGATATTGGTTAAATTCCGAAGCCAATGGCTGGATGGACTTACCCTCCATCCACTCCTGCACTTGACGGGCATTCCATTCAAAATGGTCGATAGCCTCGGCCACTTCGCCATCCCCTTGGCTAAAGCTTTTGCCGACCTCGAGAGCCACCCAAGCCAACATCTCGCGACGACGCTGGCGGAGCAGCGAGCCGGCCCGCAGCAAGAGAGCCGCCCGATCCCAAACCGGCACCCGCGACCACGCCAGAAAAGCCCGCTCCGCCGCCTCCACGGCTCGGTCGACGTCGCCCACAGCTGCAGCCGCAATCTCACCGACCACCTCGTCGGGATTAGCCGGATTGCGAGACAACAACCATCGTTCCGTCTCAACGCGCTCCCCGCCAATAATCAGGGGATGCCTGCGGCCCAGCCGGCCCTCAACCGCAGCGACCGCCTGACCCATGCGCTCTTTTTCAGCAACATCTGAGAAGTTTAAAAACGGCTCGTTTTCAAACGCAAACAGTCCCATTACCGCTTTCCTCCCATCACGCCGCGGACGATATCCACCAGCTCTCCCAAGGCTGTCTCAAAGACCGCCTGATCGATGTTCAGCGGGGGCATCAGACGAATGACCTCATGGCGAAGACCTGCCGGATGCAAAATCATGTTCCGCCGGAGCCCCTCCTCCATGACGGCGGTGACCAAGGACTCGCCGCGTTCCGCCTCAAATTCGATCGCGACCATCAACCCCAGTCCCCGTACATCTGCGATCCCCGGAAGATCCTTCAAGGGCCGGAGCGTCTCAAGCGCCATGGTTCCGAGTGCGCCAGCCCTCGCCACCAAGTGCTCCTCATGCATCACGCGCAAGGCGGCTAACCCGGTAGCCGCGGCCGCGGGATTCCCGCCAAAGGTGGTGCCATGCGTCCCGGGCGTCCATCGCGCCATCAGGTCCGCTCTGGCCGCCATAGCAGAGATGGGGAGACCCCCGCCCAAAGCCTTTCCGAGAATAATCATGTCTGGATGGATGTCGGCGTGCTGGTAGGCGAACCAGCGACCCGTCCGCCCCATGCCGGACTGCACCTCGTCCACCGCCAGCAGAATCCCGTGTTTCCGACACAATTCGGACAGCCACGGCAGGAATCCCGCCGGCGGAATAATATAACCGCCTTCGCCTTGCACCGGCTCCACCACAATGACCGCCACCTGTGACGGATCAATCTCATCCGCCAAGAGGGTCATCAACTGTTGCTGGGTATGAGCCAGAGCCTCATCGGGGCTTAGACCCAACCGTGTCGGTGCTGGATAGTCAACGTGGTAAACCATGGGTACCAGCGGCTCGTATGCACTGCGGTACTTGGCATTGGACGCGGTCAAGCTTAAGGACCCGAAAGTCCGTCCATGGAAGGCGCCGCGGAATGCGATAATGCCGGATCTCCCGGTAGTCGCGCGCGCCAACTTCAAGGCCGCTTCCACCGCCTCAGTGCCCGAATTCCCAAAGTACACCGGATAGCCCGGCTCGGTGATGCCCTGGATGGCCTCCGCAAATTCCACCACGATGTCCTGATACCCTAGCCCGTTGTACAAGTGGAGGTACTTTTGCGCCTGGTTCTGCAACGCTTCCAAAATGGCTGGATGACCATACCCGAGCACATTGACGGCAATACCCGTCATCAGGTCAAGGTAGCGGCGGCCGGAACGGTCAATGAGATATGATCCTTCCCCACGTTCAAACTCCAAAGGCGTCTCAAGCGGAATGACACCCGATATCGCTCGTTGATGGCGTTCCTTCAAATCCTCCATCGATAATCCCTCCGTCCAGTTGTTGTATCGCTGAGCGATACGTTATCTCGTGTAGTGGTAATTCTTCTCCGCCTCCGCGAAAGGTTCCTGCCCCTGTTTTGGCGGTTTCACACATTTCATTCTTCGACCCTAAGATTGACGGCCTTTTGAGCATTTGTCATGATACTGCGATGAGGAGGCGAAATCCTTGCACGAAAGGCCCGACGAAGCCAGCACCGATCGACAGGTCCCGCGATATTTCATCCAGTCCCTGGAGAAGGGGCTCAAGCTGCTGCAAGCTTTTAGCCGCGAACATCCGTCGATGACTCTTACAGAGCTGTCTGCCGCCCTCGGACTTCCCAAAGCTGGAACACAGCGCATCCTGCTCACACTGGTGGATCTCGGCTTTATCCAACGCCTGCCCGGCAAACGCTACGGTCTGGGCGTTATGGCGCTCGACCTCGGCCATCGGTACTTGGCGACGTTAAATATTCCCGCCATAGCACAACCGTTTATGCAAGAACTGGTCAAGCACACTCAAGAGACGGTCAACCTGGCCATCCAAAGCGGCAGAGATGCCGTCTATGTGGCCCGGATCGCAGCAGCCCCCCGCATCGTTTCCATCAATCTGGAAGTGGGAACGCGACTCCCCTTGTACTGCACCGCCCTTGGAAAGGCGTTGCTTTTGGATCGCTCCCAGTCCGATCTGGAATCGATACTGGGTCCCTCGCCTTGGCCCGCATTTACCCCGAAAACCAAAACCCACCCCGATTCCCTGCTGCAGGACCTGGTAAAAGCGCGAGAAATCGGCGTCGTCTTGAACGATGGCGAGCTCGAAATGGGACTCCGATCCATTGCCGCACCCATTCGCGACTTCAACGGCAGCATCGTGGCGGCCATCAACGTGTCGACCAACGCCTTTCGCATTCCGTTGGAAACCATCATGGGCCCTATGCGCGAATCTCTCCTGGAATCTGCCCAGCAAATCAGTGATGCATTGGGTTACTCAGGACCATCCGCCTCTTCGCGATCCTCCCGCGTTCCTTTATCTTAGCGGCCATGGCGGAATCCAACGACTAGCGCCGTACCATTTGTATCGCATGGCGATACCTGAGTTACGCATGCATAGACAATATTCTCCGCCGCCAGACAGTATTCCTGCGACCAAATCTGTCTCGGCGAGATTTTGTGAAAGCACCCACAACTTGCCGAATAATCGGACTTGAGCCGTTGACCGAATCATCGAGTCATGGCAACGTAAGAAGAAAGCCTTCTTTGGAGGAATTACATAATGTCTGATCGTCTCAGCATTTTTGGCGATGCCCAGTCCTATCCCCACCCGTCCCGCCGGACCGTGGTGTACGGGCGGCGCGGCATGGTCGCCACGACCCAGCCCTTAGCTGCCCAAGCTGGTCTCTCAGTGCTCCAGCAAGGCGGCAACGCAATCGATGCCGCCATCGCCACGGCCGCCGCCCTCACCGTCGTAGAACCCACATCCAACGGTATTGGCAGTGATGCGTTCGCGATCGTCTGGACCAAGGGCGCCCTCAGCGGGTTAAACTCCAGCGGGTGTGCCCCCGCTGGGTTGACTGCCGACTGGGTTAAAAGCCGCGGGTTCGAAACCATGCCGCACTATGGGTGGAGCCCGGTCACTATCCCGGGCGCTCCTGCCGCCTGGGCCGCGTTGTCGCAACGCTTCGGCCGCGTTTCGCTGGAGACAGCCCTCAAACCGGCTGTTGATTTGGCCCGAAATGGCCACCCTGTAGCCGCCTCCGTCTCCTATTTCTGGCAAGCAGCCGCTGGACGGTTTCAAGAGGTTCTGAAGGGACCGGAATTTGAAGAGTGGTTCCGCGTGTTCGCCCCGGGTGGCCGGGCTCCCGGGGCCGGTGAGATGTGGCGCTCCCCGTCTCACGCAGATACCCTGGAAGACATCGGACGGACGGGTGCCGAGTCCTTTTATCGCGGGCGGCTGGCCGAAGCCATCGCCCAATTCGCCCGAGAAACCGGGGGCGTCATCACTCGCGATGACTTGGCCAACTTCCACCCCGAGTGGGTTCAGCCCCTTTCCGTAAATTACCGGGGCTTCGATGTCTGGGAATTGCCCCCGAACGGTCAGGGACTGGTTGCTCTAATGGCTCTGAAGATGCTGTCCGGACTCACGCCGACCTCAGAAGCCGAGCGCATCCACTATCAAATCGAGGCTTTGAAGCTCGGATTTGCTGATGCCCACGCCTATATTGCGGACCCCCGCTTTATGCCATGGCCTGCCGAAGAGTTTCTCAGCGACGCCTATATCGACAGCCGCCGGGCTCTCATCGGGCCCCAAGCTCAACTGCGGCAAGCCGGCACCCCCGTTCCGGGCGGGACCGTATACTTGGCGGCAGCTGATGGCGACGGCAACATGATTTCCTACATCCAAAGCAACTATGCTGGGTTCGGTTCCGGTGTGGTGGTGCCAAACACCGGGATCGCGTTGCAGAACCGCGGTGAGCTGTTCTCGTTGGACGCAGACCACCCCAACTTCCTCCAACCCGGAAAGCGGCCCTTTCACACCATCATTCCCGGATTTCTTACCCAAGGCGGCAGACCTGTAGGGCCTTTCGGCGTCATGGGCGGGTTTATGCAGCCGCAGGGGCACGTGCAAGTCATGAGCAACGTGCTGGAGGATCATATGAACCCTCAAGCCGCGCTGGATGCTCCCCGCTTTTATTGGCAATCGGACAACCGCGTCATCGTGGAGCAAACCATGCCTCCCGAAATAATCAAGAACCTGCGAGAACGGGGTCATGACATTGAGATCGCCCCGCAATCGGGACCCTTCGGACGGGGTGAGATTATTTGGCGCACCGAAGACGGCGTGCTGATGGGCGGCACCGAGCCGCGAGCCGATGGTACAGTAGCCGTTTGGTAGAATGTTGCAGAGCACCAAAAGGCCCCTCGCGGGGCCTTTATTTTTGCATGGGATGAATACTCCGCTGTTAAGGAAGGATGGATCCACTGACTTCGGCGCCAGCGGGATGATGCGTGGCCAAAAAGAGCCGGGTCGCTGTGGTGAAATTGTTGGTCAGGAAATAGGCCTCTGACAAATGAGGCGGTGAGCCGCCATCCCATGTCGGATCGGTGACGATAGGCTTTTGCGCCACGCCCTTTACGACCACCCAAGCATGGTTTTTCTTATCCTCATGCAGCGTTTCAACCTTAAGCGTCGTCCATACCGACACCCATCCGCTGCTCACCTCGCCGTCTTGCAGGATGGCTGGAATGCCCAGCCCACGAAGCATGGCGGTCAGAACTTGGGCGTAATTCTCGCAGACCCCGGAATGCGCTCGCCAGGTCTCTCCCACCGTGGCACCGACCGGCCACCGGTCGACAGTCCCCGTGATCCGGCGATCTTCCACATAATTGTAGGCAATATGGGTCGCCACCCAATTGGAGATAGCCACAGCTCCAGTTTCTGGGTCGGGAGCGTTGTACCAGAGCCGTGCCGCCTCGGCCATCGCTCCATGAAAGCCCGGCAGCTGATAGTCCACACTAGCCACCGCCGCCAGCTCGGGGTTCACGGTCACCGTCCTGGCGGACTGAATCACACCGCCCCATGTCTCCCCGTACTGCGCCCGGCTTGCAGACAGCACAGCCGCCGCCGATGCGGTGTCCGTAGCAGGCCCGACTTCCAGCATCACCCGCCCGCGATAAGGAATGGCGACGATGCCGCTGAACCGTCCCGCGCTGTCGATAGGGAGCAGATAGTTGATATTGGTTCCATTAACTAGGTTGAACAAGGTGATGCTGACCGCGTGGGCCCATCCCGGCCGCACCCAGGTACGGGGAACTTGGCCCACTAGGGGCAGCCAGCCGTCTACAGGCTGCCCTACCCACATCTGACGCATGAGACCCGGGTGGGCCGCGTTGGCGGCCCGCAACAGTCCTGTGTCCGTCTGGTCAAGCGCCAAAGCCGACGCGGCGACGGGTGCCACGCCGGCGTCCTGAGCCGGTATCGATGGGATGGACGGCATGCTAGGAAGCTGGGACGCACCGACGGTGATGACCAAGGGCACGCTCCAGGTGCCGTCCCATGATGCTTGGACCACATAAACGCCGGGCTTTGAAGCCGTAAAGTGAAACCATGGACTGATGGCTGACCGTCTGGGGAGCGGGCCTATCGACGGGGTCTGGAGCGAGAACTGGGCACTCGTGACTTTCGCGTCTGGGCTGTTGACCCGCCATACCGGGCTCAAAGACCCGGCTGCAGCCCTTTTATCAGGCTGGGTCCATATGGCGTCGATGACCACCCCTTGACGCGGCTTTAAATCACCAATCGGGCCATGCAGATCAAACGCTTGGACCGTCAAAGATGAGTTCGCCCGGGTCCACCAGGAGCGTGCCGGTGCAGCCTGATTCCCTCGTTTGGCCGCCTGCAACGGCAGTCGCAGGGCGGTGGATTGACCCACATGCCACGCCGCCAGAATTTGCTTTACAGGCACGGGGCGCTGGGCTCGCTTCATCGCCGCGGCATGCATCTGAGGGGCCGCAGATATCGTTGCCGGCACCCGATCAATGCTCACCACGGACATCGCCACGGCAAAGAGGACGGCCAGAATCCCTGACTGACGCAACGTCTGCATCGCGATCCTCCCCAGTTTGTTGGTGTCTGAAAAGTTCGCGGCCGTGCGTGTAATTTCCTGTCTTTAACCGAAACGAGCACGCATCCGGATATTGCCATTGGCTCCGTCCCACAACGTGCAGCACCGGCATGCATGGCACTGGCAGGGATTCGGTCGCACCTGACACGCCTCAGTCTGTCTTGACCCGTTACAAATCCTCCAGAGTCTCATGCGGCACCAGAACCCCCAGCCAACGCGCTGCCAAGCCCGTGGTGCTGGCCTGAACAACAATAGTCACCAGAATGGCGAGAAACGTTATGGCGGAGACGATGTCCGCACCCGCCCCCCTGCGGGCCACGAGTAGTCCCGCTAAGGCCGCAGGGATCACCCCAGTTTCCCTGACCCAAAACATGAAACCCAATTCCCGCCCCTGCCAACCTGCCTTGCGATCCGGAAGCATGGATGCCAGAACCGTGAGCGGCCGCCCCACCACCATGAACAACGCCACCACAACCAGTCCACTCCACAGGTAACGGTTCACCAAGACGAAATTCACCTGCGCCCCCAGCAGGACGAAAATCGCCATCCGCATCATAAAGGTCATAACGTTGTAAAAATGGTGCACGTTGGCTTCCGTGTGCTCTTCAAGGCTCCAGCCGAAGGCGCGCCCATTGCCGGCGATGATGCCGGCCACAAAGGCCGCCATATAACCGCTGGCATGCAGAGCGACTGCACTGGCATAGGCGCCAATGGCCGCAACGAAGAACACTATCGAGCTGAATTCATAGAAGAATCCCAAGGCGCGGCGGGAGACCAGGATTAACGCAACCAGGCCAAGCACCAGGCCCACCAAGATGCTGAGTCCCACTGACGAGACAAACGCATAAGCCGCTGCACCCCAGTGCAGGACACTGCCGCCTGCGCTGGCCGCCATCAGCGTGACGACCAGAACCGTTCCCGTGGCATCGTTAAATGCCGATTCCGATTCAGCGGTCTGGCTAAGTTTGGGCAGGACCGATACGCGTTTGAAGACGGGGATCAGAGTCGCTGGATCGGTGGGGGCGATCACGGCACCGATGAGAAACGAGAGCAGCCACGGGGTCTTCAGGAGGAAGTGGGCACCAATGCCGACCACAGACGCCGTGATAAAGATGCCCAAAGTGGCCAGGAGCGAAATGCTGAGCCATACCCGTTTCAACATGGCGAGCTCCACACCGCGTCCGCCTTCGAAGAGAATCAACGTCGCACCCAAGTTCAAGATGAACTGATTCACCTCGGACTGGCTGGACACATGAATCCAGTTCAAGACAGCCGGGCCAATCAAGATGCCGTAGACCAGGTAGGCGGCTACGTCCGGAATGCGAGCCTTCTCGGAAATCTTGGACACCACCAGCCCGCCCGCAAAGATAATTAGCAGGACAAGCCATGCATGAGTCCAAGTCCCCATGGTCAGCATTCTGGTTCACTTCCCTTCCGCTCTCACCGCGCACAGAGCGGGCCGGCAGGCCCGCCCATTCTCACCCCTGCCATTCTTCTGCCTGTGTCGCTTACGGTTTTTCCGATTATCCCTGACCCGCCGTGCCACAAATCAACGGAAGACTAAGGGCGGGAATGTCCCCGAGACATTCCCGCCCTCATGCCAAGTTGTCCTCTCTCTTATGCTTCCGGCTTGGAGCGCCAGTTGCTGGTGGCGGGAATCTTGGACAAGTCTGCCCGATTCGCATAACGCTCAGCAATCTGGGTGACTTCCATCAAGAGCCCCTCGCTTAGATACGTGGGCTTGAGGCCCTTGGACAAGAACAAGTCATTCTTCACGTGCAGCTCGTTCTCGTCCGCTTCTTTGCGGGGGTTGGGCAGGTAAGCAACTTCCGCTCCAGTCATGTCACTGACCAATTTCGCCAAATCCCGCACCCGATGGGTCTCCGTCATCTGGTTGAAGATTTGCACCTTGTCGCCCGCCTCAGGCGGGTTCTCGATAGCTAGCTGCAAACAGCGCACGGTGTCTTGAATGTGGATGAAGGCGCGCGTTTGGCCCCCAGTTCCATGAACCGTCAAGGGATAGTGAACCGCTGCCTGCATGAGGAACCGGTTCAGCACGGTACCATAGTCCCCATCATAGTCAAAGCGGTTGATAAGCCGCTCATCAGCCATGGTCTCCTTGGTGTTGGTGCCCCACACAATGCCTTGATGCAAGTCCGTAATGCGGACTGCATCATTCTTGTTGTAAAAGAGGAAGAACAACTGGTCCTGGGTTTTGGTCATATGGTAGACAGAACCCGGATCAGCCGGGTAAAGAATCTTCTTCGAGATGCGCTCCCCCGTATCCGTCGGCACTTCGATTTGCAAGTAACCTTCCGGAATGCTCATCCCGGCAGTTCCGTATCCGTATACGCCCATCGTACCCAAATGTACCAAATGAATGTCCAAGCCCGACTGCACAATGGCCGCCAACACGTTGTGGGTGGCGTTCAAATTGTTGTCCACGGTATACCGCTTGTGGTTCGGAGACTTCATAGAATACGGGGCCGAACGCTGCTCCGCGAAGTGCACGATGGTATCCGGCTGCTCCTCAACAATAACCTTTAACAAATGATCGTAATCACGCGCGACGTTAAAATTGTAGAAGCGAATGTCTTTGCCGGAGACTTCCTTCCAAGCCTGCAGGCGTGTTCCCATCGGCTGGATGGGGGTGAGAGACTCAGCTTCGAGTTCGTTGTCGATGTTGCGCCGAGACAAGTTGTCGACTATGAAGACGTCATGCCCCAAGTTCGATAAGTGCAAGCTGGTCGGCCATCCGCAAAACCCATCGCCGCCCAGCACCATGATTTTCTTCTTCTCGTTTGCCAATATCATCTCTGCCCTTCGCTCGAAAAATTTGGCACTTCGTGCCCTGGGATGAAACAGACGACCAAGCCGCACAAATCGGCCGTCTAGAGATTATTCGCGGGCGCCTCTTGACACTCTTTTCAGAGCGCACAACACGGTTTGTCTTTCCCGGAATACAAATACCGGCAACCCAAAAACTGCCAGTCTTAAAATTGCACAGCATGACACCCGCCAGACTAGCTTTCGGCTTCAATTCTAACATGCTTCTGCGACAGCCGCACAACGGCGACGTCGGTATCTTTTGGCACCATGCGATTCCCTTGCGCGAGGTAAAACCCGCCATAGCCACATCCAAAATCCGACATGGAACGGCACCAGCCCACGTTATGGGACGAGACGCGCACAAAAAAATCTCCCTCATCTTAGGGAGATAAAATGGCGGTCCCGAGGGGATTCGAACCCCTGATCTCCGCGCTGACAACGCGGCGGCTTAGGCCTCTAACCGACGGGACCGCATACACCGTGACATCTACTATAACGCGATAAGCCGCAAAGGGCAAGCCGCATGATAATGCCAAACATTGGTCCGATCCCCACCCATTTTCGCCCGGTTCTTTATGCAAATTTCAGCTCCCGACGGCCCCCATTTGAGGATTCCAGTCCGAAAGAAGCAGCGGCCCGTCCTGTCGGACCCGTGCGAATCCGACTTTTGACCCGTCTACAATAGTCACCCGACCCTTCCATTAGGAATCTCGTACCACTAGGCTGGGAGCAGGGTGATACCTAAAAGATTGTGGGCATGGGAGGTTAGATCGTGCCAATGATGACCCCTGAGGGCGGTATGGGGCTAGGATGGGCAGTCGGAGCCGCTGTCGCAGTCCTGGCGGTTCTGGCGCTCGCCCACTTTAAGCGGCCAAAGCCGGCGGACCATGCACGGGTGTCGACCGATCCCCTCACCACAGTCCGGGAGCGTTTCGCACGGGGTGAAATAACCCAAGACCAGTTTGACGAGATGGTGGATCGGCTCCTTGAAACCGAAGACCACCCGCATAACCCGAGCCTCTAGTCCGAAACACAGATTCCGCCCCCCGTAATCGGCGAGCAATCAAATCACGAAGAAAAGGAGCCGGTCAGAATTTTGACTCGGCCCCGTCTTAACACCGATAGCCCCACGCAGTGCGTCTTTATATCCCAAGGACCGCCCACGTCGCAGCGGAGTGCCCTCTTATTGGGCTCCACCTATCGTGCAAGCTGCAAAACTGCCGGCCGCCACCTGAATGCCCAATAGCCCATCCAGATTGCTCGCAAATACCATGACAGGCCCAAGGGGCACCGAACCGTTACCTAAGCTCTGAGTATAGGTTCCTCCCCAAGCACCTTCTCCCGACGGAACCATCGTCATGGGTTGGCGAACGAAGGTGGTGCCGGTATTGGGGTCGACGACCAGAAACGTGTAATTGTCCAGCCCAAATATGGCCGGATCGGGCAGAAACCCGACCACAACCGACACCAGTTGAACGTCGTATTTTGTAACGGTCACCCAGGCCGCTACCCCATTGGCGGCCGGCGCCAGTTCCGTGGTGGTACGCATGCGTATGGCGCAAAAGTCCTGATCCTCTGAACTTGACATGATATTCCCCCCAAATTCCGTCTTCATATATGCTACGAGACAAAAGGGAATTTGTTCCAGAGAGCCAAGCCCGAGAATTGTGGTTGCGAGGAGACTCATCAACATGAAGGTTACTAGCCCACGAACCGTCCAATCTCATCAAGCGTGTTTGCCAAGTACGTGGGGTGGGCTTCGCTCAGTTCCGCGGGCGTACCATACCCGTAGGTCACCCCGATCGAATCAATCGCATTGTCCTGAGCGCCGATGACGTCCTGCACCCGATCGCCAATCATCACGGCATCGCGGACACCGGGGTAGCGCTCCAAAGCGCAGGCGATAACCTCGGTCTTGGTCGATCGAGTCCCGTCTAGATGACTGCCGACCACATCATCAAAGAATACTCGAATTCCAAAATGGTCCAGGATTTTTTCTGCAAAGACGGCAGGTTTGGATGTCGCCACCACCAGACGCCGCGGCCCGGTGCGCAACTCCCTGAGCAGTGTGGGAATGCCTTCGTACATGTGATTTTCATACATCCCGCGAACCGAAAAGTATTCCCGGTAGTGTGCGACGGCCTGTGACACCACAGCCGGATCCATCTGATATCGTTGTGCAAAGGTGACGTGCAGAGGCGGACCAATAAAGGGCGTCAACGCATCAGGACTGGGCGGGTCGATCCCGAGTTTCGTCAACGCATATTGCACCGATTTCGTAATTCCAATCTTCGGATCCGTTAAGGTGCCATCCAAATCAAAGAGAACCAGACGATAACTCGACAAGGCATGCAGCTCCCCGTCCCACATTGAAGTCCATGACATATTTATTCGCCACCCCCCCAGCGGGGATCCTTGCAGCACCGGCAGAACCGCTTCCCCGCCGCCAGGCAAGGCATCTTTACTGTAACATGCCCTGTATATATCCACGGAGGGTACATTTGGGTTTCATGATAGGAGGCTCTGCACACCTACCCTCGTACCATTTCCAAATTGACCCACTACTGGTTATGCGCATATCGTAACCCATAGGGTGCTGGATTCTTTCAAGGGGGTACAACCATGGGCATCCCTGTGTCCTTAACCGGCCTGGTCATTGACAGGAAGAGTCCCCTGTATGACGAAGCCCGACTCGAGTACCACGCAGGCCTGCCACCCACACATCCGCTGTACATTGTCTTCTGTCAAAACGTACACGACATTCAGAATGCGATTCGTTGGTCCAGAAGACACGGCGTGCCGATTCGGGTCCGCAGCGGTCGGCACAGTTATGAAGGCTACTCGACAGTCAACAACGGTGTGGTTATGGACGTCAGCCGCCTTAATCAAGTCAGATGGGACCCAGGCAGCGGCCTATCCACCGTAGGGGCGGGAGCCCAACTACTGCCCCTCTATCGACCACTGTGGGCTCAGGGACGGATCACCCACGGTCGGCATCGCCGGACTCACCCTGGGAGGCGGATTCGGCCTCACGGTCAGACTTTTTGGGCTAGCTTGCGACTCCTTGGAGTCGCTCGAGATGGTCTCTGCCAAAGGGGACATCGCACTGCTGTCACCTGCTCCGAATCACCTTCACACCTGGGGAAGCGGCCTGGTTCCACGCTTTAAAAACTAACATCATGTTCGAGGATAGGTGCCGAGATTGTGAAGGCGGAGATCCATCGGCCCGCGGTCAAGCATGTCGTTAGCCTTGCCTTGCGACGGGAACTCGGACCATCGTCATGGCATGGGCCGACGTCACAGTTCCCTCAAGTTTTCGGTATCTCGGAGTATAACGTGGACGTGAACCGTGACCGGTGCATGGGCGTACAGCGTGGGCCACTCGTCAGCGTGGTCTTGAAACCAGACGGGGTGTCGGGCATCGACTCCCGTGTCGATGCCGAGAACGTCGACCTGATGCTGTTGCGTCCATTGCACTAGTCGGGCGATCCGACCGACTAATTGAACAGCCAACGCCTGTTCGAGCGCCTTCGTGTCCACGGGTGCATGGCTGGGTGGTGCGCCATCGATCTCCAGTAATAATGCAGATATTGAGGTTCGGACGTGGATAGTGCCTCGTTTCCAGGAGAGACGAGGCCGTGTCTTGGTCGCATCGACGGCCACGGACCGATACCGTCCTGCCGGGACGGTCAACAGCAGATGAGGATGGTCGTTTCATAACAGCATCCATGTTTCGACTTGTGACCGGGACCATTGGCCCGCGACACCCCCCCTGATGAGTCAGTACCCATGCCCCTGGGAAACGAGATAGCGCGCCAGGGTTTGGTCCCTGTTCTGACTCCACCGACACCATAGGCAGTACGATCCCCGAGTCAGAGGTGTTATACAGTGTTTCTGCGATGTGATAAAACCGCAGAGGCTTTACCCATCCCGATGCACGGGCTGATTCCAGCGCCTCTTCCAAGGCGTGTGCTGGATCGGGACCGGTGGGATTAGTGGCTTCCGCAATGATCGCTGCTGACCCGCGAGTGCCAAACACCCAGAATGTGCGGTGCAAGTATCGGGAACGATTGAACCGATCCCAAACCGTATTGAGAATCGCGGGAGTCAGGGCGCCGTGGCCCAGCACAACAATTCGCAAGTGCGCCAAGGGCAGCGGGTTGGCATTCGGGTAATTTATGCCGAGGCGTTGAAGGGCACTGGTGAGTGAATGGCCGCTCCCGCGGATAACCCACGGGGGGGCACTGCTTTGGCTTTGGCTCCCCCCAGCAGTAGACATTAATTGCGGCGCGTCGGTGGCCAGGGTGACCTCATATTCTGGGGCATGCCAGTCTATGGCCATCAGCACGGGGACGTGCAAAGCTTCTCGGGCTGACATATCCCAACACCCGGACAAGCCAATCATGAATGCGAGAGCGAATGCAGCCCCCATAATGCGTCTTACAATCCGGGTCATCATGTGCCTGCTCGCCGCCATCGAGATGCAATGCCGCTGACGGCGATGAGAGCACCCAGCAGTGGGAACGCGCCGTCACTCCATGTGTGTTTTTCAGAAAGGCAATGCGGCCCGACACCGTCGGGAACCCCATGACCGCGGGGATTAGGGTGGCGCCCACGACGGCTATATACCACAGCCGCGCCTGTCCCATGCGAACAGCGCGGCGTGAGGCTTGAGCAGCGACGATGACCCAGATCGCCAGTTTGAGTGCGATGAGTCCCAGCCACAGCGGAACGAAGAGCAGATCGAAGCGGGACAGCAACTCGCCCCAGCGGATATTGCGAATGGCCTCCATGAGGGGATACGGCAACACGGCGGCATATCCTGCTCCCAACGTGCCCCACACGATAAAGATGACAACGGCCAAAACACCTGCACTGAGCGTACCCCCAGCCACCAGCTCTGCCCGCAGCCGCTCGGGATGACGTCTTTGGACAGCCGCATCGACTTTCCCTGAAGAAGTTGGCAAGAGTGCGTGAGTGTTCATTGTGAAGGGTTGGCCGAGCTCCTCCAAAAGTCCTAAACATTTTCGTGCCGAATTTATCGCATCGACGGACGCTCGACCTCACGACCACCTGCTAAGCACCATCGGCACAGATGCCAGCTTAGGAGCCGTGCGTGCCGCAGAGTGACCTAACTCGCCCATGGAGCACCTAGCTTGAGCCCAGCTCCCTTCCTTGAATTCGTGTGCAACGACGGCGCGGCGACCATCATGTCCCTCCTTGGCACAACGTGCAGCGGTGGCATTTTGGTCGAAACCTGTAAACGGTCCGGAAGGCGCTTTATTCCATAGGTGAAAAGTTCGCGTCGATAATCACGGACTATTGGGCCGGATAATCGATGATTCGCATCGTAAAGGATTGCTGACGGTTGGTCACCAGACTTCCGGCAGTACTGCCAGAATCGAACCGACAATCCATGGTAGAATAGTCAGCAAACGACTATCAGGAGTTTGTCTATGAGTCGACTCGTGTATCGTGTGCATGCGCTTCAGCGCATGTTCGAGCGTCAAATCGAGCGCTCCGTAGTGGAGTCCGTGATCCAGTCGGGCACGACCATCGAAAGTTATCCGGAAGACACACCGTATCCGAGTCGCCTGGTGATGGGGTGGGATCGGGACCGTCCCGTGCATGTGGTGGTCGCGGATAATCCGCACGATGAGGAGACCATCGTCATTACCGTCTATCAGCCGGATCCGATGCGATGGGATGCGAGTTTTTCAAGGAGGCAACCATGACCTGCGTGATTTGTAAGAGTGGAACTCCGGAAGCCGGGAAGACCACGGTAACCTTGGAGCGAGGAAAAACCCTCATCGTCTTTCGCCGGGTACCGGCCAAGATTTGCCCCAACTGTGGGGAGAGTTATCTCGACGACCGCGTGGTCGACGAAGTGTACCACGCCGCAGATGAGGCTGCTAAGGCTGGCGTCGAAGTCGATGTGCGCGAATTTCACCACGTTTCTGCGTAGCCGCTAACATCTAGTTCTCGTGCATTTATGGGGGCGTAACTGCATCAAGATCACGGGCAGCGTGTGCCTGAAACTCCTTGACTCCATGGTCAGGGCTCGACAGTATACAGCATTCCGCGCTCATGATCCCTTTTTCCACGGAGGACTTGCCTTGCGCTTTGGGTGGTGCGGTCTCGGGTTGTCCTCCCGTTGTCGCGTCCATTCCTCGATTTCGACCCATTGTTTTCGATGGAGTTCGAGCGCTACCTTGACGTGCTTCCCCATGAACAGGATCTGCTGCGGAAGGATGTCTGGGGCGTCTAATCGGAAGAGTACCGTCGCCATGAGCACACCGACCACGTTATCATCCTCACTGATTGCCATTTCTTCGAAAAAGGCAAAAATCCGCTGGAGTATCTCACCATTGGCGGGAGAGTCAGACAGCAGCTCAATCACAAACAGATTCAGGACATCGCCGAACACGATATGCGGCAAGTCTAGGATGTCAGGCCAACGGTCCAACTCCTCATGGAGGAGCGGCTCAACCTCGGGGATGGCTTGCAGCAGGTCATCTACTAGGGTCCAGTAGGTCATACGTCACCTCCGTTGGGCAGTCGTTCATGTACTCCCGACGCCGTAGCCCACGGTTTTTCTCCGCATTCGACGCATCCGGTCGTTTTTCCTATGACACAACTGTGGCCAGACCGATGGAAAATTAAGGGGCTCGGCAGCGGGTTCGCCGTGCAATCCCGCTGGCAGTTCCGGAACTCTTGGGGGGGAAAGCGCACTATGCTACCCCTCAAGATCCTACGCTCTGGTTTGACCACGTCAGGCCGCCATCCGTGGTTTTGAAGAATCGTGTGATGACGCCGCCGTTCTCCCCCACCGGCCGCTGCAGCATGATCCAGCCAACGTGGGGCGTCACCATGTCGAGCTGTTGAATCGCATAATGGTGGGCGAGCAACGCCTTGAGCGGGCGCGGGAGGGGAATCGTCCGCCACGATTGCCCTCCGGTGGTCGTGCGAGCAAAGGGCACGCCGTTCGTGCCGACGATCCAGCCCCGATGAGGATTCACAAAGGACGACATGATGTTCCACGACTGACCGGGCGCGCCGCGAGGATCGCTCCTGACGTCCAGGTCCTGCCATGATTGGTGCTGCGCTCCATCACCACGGCATTCGCCGATGCGGTCGTCCCGTCGTGTTTCGGCTAAGTTTATTTGTCCTTACTGCCTTCAAGGTTTTCTGGGAATTTTGGTAAATTTAGATTGATTTCTTGGTGGCACTAGAGAAGAGGCCCCGGGGAAAATACGAGGGCCTCGGACAGTTAGCGCCTGTACCGAGGCCAGTGAAAGTAGCGATCTTTCCTGGCTATCTTATGGCACTTTTGGCCGTCCTTCAAGGCCTATGAGCAGAGTTGGGAATCTGCCTGGCCGACGATCACGTGCCCGAACGGGCACGGTCGCTTGGCGAAGAACGGCACGTTCTGCCGCGATTACGTCGATGCCCAGGGGTTGCATGTGCTGCGCTGAGTTGTTGTAATGGAAGTCCAGATGCACCAACCCATACGAATCAGGGGAGACCGGCAGCTCCGCCAATGTGTGATTTAAGGCCGCATACTGGTCCAGCACGGCCCGCTCCGAATTCGGGAGGGCCAGGGCGGCGAGTTGCTGCGCCTCCTCAAACCATTGGAGTCTTCGCGATGTGCCCGTCGGGTGATAACCTTTGGCCGCCACGTGCATGCGCCCCGAAAAGCGGCCCATGGCCCGAACCAGGTGATCCGACGTGCCACATCGCTCGCGGTCGGCGATTGGCCGGGCGCTTTGACGAAAGATACGCGGTCACGTAGCCTCCCTGGACCTCCACCTGCTCGACCAACTGCCCCGACCGAGCCGGCACCGGCCGTGATACGGCCACGCCCTGGACAAACAGCTAGTCCATCCAATCCACTTCGGCTTGAATTAACTCCACGGAACGATGCGATGACGCCGCCAATTTCAGGATGCGTTCGCATCCATCCTGCACGTAGGCGCCGACCAGATTATGGTCCGTGTGAGACAACACGACCAGAGCGTTCTCCATGATACCGTATCGGGCACAGGCGACCCGCAGGGCTTGGCCATCCATCTCGTCACGTCCCCTCTACCCCTCAGCAACACCGTCTCATTATCCAACATTCTTGGCCAAACCACATCCGCGCTTGGTGCACACTCATTAGTCCCGCAAGGCGAGCGAGTTCAGGGGGAGTATCAAAACTGAACGGCAAACGTTGGAAATCGATGAAGCCCGGTGCCGTGACCAATCAAGTGACGCGCCTTGAGAAACGCCACGGCGCCTTTGACTTCGTCCAAGACATGCGCATCCAAGCCCAACTGATGATGCGCGCCATAGACGCGCGTCACATCGGGCACCTGGGCGA
>JAJZAN010000040.1 GCA_021799435.1 Bacillota bacterium
CGTGTCCTCGCGAAGAGCGCGTCTGCCTCCTTCGATTTGAGCCCAACCCTGCACCGTCTTCCACATGACGCGGTCTCCAACCCCCGCGGCCGCCGCGGCCCCCGGGAGCATGTGGTTTTCAATCGCATGTCCCAGAAGCTTTGCTGCCATATCCCACGCGATTCGGCCCATCGACTAGTCCCTGCCTCCTTCTTGTTGATGCCGTCGCCTAGCCAGTCGCGCTGCCCCTTCCACGGGTCTTCGGGCAATGATCCGAAGATGCCAGTCCACGGTTTTCCGAAGGCGGGGATGCCACAATGAAGCCAGCCCCCCCGTCAAGCCGCATAACGCGCCCTGCACTAGTCCAGCCTTTTCTTTAGCGGTGCGAATGTATTGCGCGATGCCAATCTCATGCCGGGTCAAAATGGCCTCTGCCGCCGCATCTCCGCCCATCGCCACCGCAAAGACAGCGCCGGCCAGATCCGAGACCTGCCGCCAATCCACTGCCGGATCATAGGCAAAGTTTAGAATCCCCGCCGGATCGGGAGCCGAAGCCCAATCACGCACCGCCTCGGTCAGTTTGGTCGGGGCACCCCAGCCCTCCAGATCGGCCAAGGCGGCTTTCACGGCATCCCGGCCCAATGCGATGCCGGATCCGATATCGCCCACCTTCCAACCGTATCCGCCCAGCCGCACCTGTCCCCCCGGTCCCTCGGCATAGAAGACCGAACCGGTGCCGAAGACCGCCGCCAAGCCCGGATTCCCATCCGTAAGGGCAGCCCAAGCAATGCGATAGTCGCCCATCACCGAGACCTGGTCGGCGTAAGGTGCCAACAACTCTTCCCACGTTTGACGCACCCAGGGGCGGTCGGCGCCCGCAATCCCGGCGGCGATGGCATCCACCCGCCCGCACTGTAGAAGAAGGTTTGCGACCTCGCTGCAAGCGCGCTCTTTCCCCACCACCACCATGTTGGAGGCGCCAGCCGACCACTCATGCTGAATGCGGCCCGCATCGTCGATCACCAGGGCTCGGGTGGAACTGCCACCCCCGTCCAATCCTAGATATCTAGCGCCCATCGAATACCAGTTGACCTTTCCGGAAGGTCAGGCGATTGTGTCCGCGTCCATCCACCAGTGCCACATCGGCCCAGTACCCCGGGATCAGTGCCCCCTGGTCAGAAAATCCCATGGCCACAGCGGGCACTAGACTGGCTGCTTTTACCGCGAATGGCAAGGACACCTCGGCGAAGCGATGGAAGTTAAAGACCGCGCCCAGCAGGGTCAGTGTGCTGCCAGCCAAATTGCCCGCCTCGGTCCGGGCCACTCCGGACTCGACCCGCACCGCCTGGCCGCCCAGATCGTAGATCCCGTCATCCAATAGGGCAGCCCGGATGGCATCCGTCACTAACAGCACCCCGTCAGGGCCTTTGAGGCGAGCCACCATCTTAAGCATCTGGGGATGCAGGTGGACGCCGTCAGCAATCACTTCCACGCGCACCCGTGCGTCTAAGAGCGCCGCCAGGGCCAGTCCGGGCTCGCGGTGATGCAAGGCCGGCATGGCATTAAACAGATGGGTCACTTGGCTCACACCGGCATCGAAGGCGCGTACGGCTTCTTCAAAGGTGGCATTAGAATGCCCAGCGGAGAGCCGAATGTCATGCTCATGGGCATAGGCAATGAGGTCTTTCACACCCGGGCGCTCAGGTGCCACCGTAATTCGCTTGAGAAGATCCCCCAGACGCTCGTGATATCCCCTCACTTCATCCAGAACGGCGTCCCGTACGGCATCGGGCCGCTGAGCGCCGATCCGCTGGGGATGGATGTATGGCCCTTCCATGTGAATGCCCCGTGCTCCTGTGTTCGGGTACTCACGCAGGTAGGCTTTAAAGGCATCGAAGACCGGCCAGAGTTCCTCGCTTAGGCCCGACATGGTGGTTGCCAAATAGGCGGTGCATCCCACCTCGAGGAGTTTTTGGTCCAAATCCCTGTACGCCTCCACCGAGGCGTCCATCGCATCGCGGCCAGCTGCCCCATGGATGTGCAAATCCACCAGTCCGGGCATAATCCAGCCATCCTGCCAGACCAGGTCGGCCACCTCTTGAGGACGGTCGTGTACCGCCCCAATCCGGCCATCTTCCAGCACAATCTGGCCCTCGGGTATTACTGCATCGGGGAGTACTAATGGTCCTTGGATAACTGTTCTGTCTTCCACCCTGTCGCCGCCTATCCTCTCTATGTCTTCCCTCATGGTACCACCAAAGCACGCGTGTCCCCATCGCCGGCCCTCGCCCAGCCCATTCAGTCCTGGTCGACATCAGATAGGCGCTGCCCGCTTCCGAGCGGCGACCAGTTCATAGAGGTAGTCGCGGCTGACGTGTCCCTCGTAACGGGAATCTATCAACGTCCGAATGTCGGTTAAGAATCCATCTTGGGCCGGAGCGGGCAGTGTCAAGATGAGAGAATCGGTAGACAGCAGGCCCACCTATTGGTCCGTCGTATAGCCAATGGTGCGTCGAATGCGACGCCGCTCTACCTGGGCGAAGTCATTGCAACGGTCAATGTCCGGATACATGGCCGGCACCTCATCCGCACCCGGCGGACGCCACTCGGAATCGGTGCTAAGTCCCCACTTCAGATAATAAGCCTGGGTATCACGAAAGAATGCGGCGTCGTTTCCCCGAACATGATGGGGATAGACGGCCAGCAGGATCCCCCCGGTTTGAGGGCTTGAGCAGCCTTGGGCGCACGCACTTCGGGTGCGATCCAGTGAAAGGATGTAGCCGCGACGACAGCGTCGAATGGCTCACGCGGAAGCTCCCAATCCTCGAAGGCAGAGATGACGATATCAAGATGTGGGAACCGAGCCAGCTTCTCGCGACCTGCCGCGGCCAGCGCCTCGCCCAGTTCCACGGCGGTCACGCGGCTGCCCAGGGCCAGCAAGGGCCGGGTCAACTGCCCGGTACCGGGACCAATTTCCAGCACCCGGCTCCCTGGCCCGATGCCCGCCGCTTCTACTACCTGTGCCACAATCTCTCGCGGATAGCCACGCCGATATCGATCGTACAAGGCGGCTACCGTATTGAAAGACTCCCGCTTGCGTTCTCGCCCGGTGCCATCCGCTGAACTCATGCCGCTCACGGCCATCCCTCCCGGCACACCTTTCCTATTATTCTAGCGCCTGCGATGTCATCCCAACCGGTATGGCCGGTCCGCCTCCTGGGACCACCTTGCCGCCTGCGGTCCTTTACGTCACGCGGTAAATTCTTAATCTGAATAACAAACTCGTCTCGCTCTTTCAAAAAAGGGATCTATTCGGCCAAAGACGGGTTCGTTGCGGGATCAGCCATTGGGGGTTACATTATGTCCAATCGCTTCCAGAACGTTTTAAGGAGGAATGATATCGTTGGCGACTTTTAAATCCGGCAGCGCACTGGCGCTTATGGCTGCCGCACTCGTGACAACTCTAGCGGGATGCGGAGCCTCGAGCGCCGCGGCTCCCGGCGGCAGTGTACGATCTCAAGGCATCACCCACCCTCACGGCACGGTCGTGGTGGCGCTTCCCGTGCAAACTTCTCCCAACTGGTATTTTCCCGTCTTTAGTGCGCCAGACTTTACCTCCACGAACGAGCAAGTCGACGCGCTCATGTTCAAACCGCTCTTGGATGTCACCAAACACAACACCATTGACTACAGCCGTTCCTTGGTCAATCACATCACGGCCAACACAGGTGATACAGTCTTTACTCTCCATATGAATCCCAAGTATCACTGGTCCAATGGCAAGCCAGTGTCAGCCCAAGACGTGGTGTTCACGTGGGACATCATGAAAGCCGCCAGCGCCAACAACCCGCATTTGCCCTTCTCATATGGCGGTGCCGGCACCGGTGGTGTGCCATCAGACTGGAAGTCCGTCACGGCGGTTAACGCCGCCACCGTGCGCATCACGTTGACCAAGGGCGTCAACCCTGACTGGTTCATCCGCAATGGCCTCGGCCAGATTAATCCGGTTCCGGAAGCAGTTTGGAATCGGTACCCGCACAACATGATGCAGGAACTTAAATACATTAACGGATTGGCGAACAGTCCCCGAAATGCCGCATATGGCGTCGTCGACGGACCGTACAAGCTTCAGTCCTACACCGCCAACCAGCAGTGGGTGTTTGTCCCCAACTCGCGTTACAGCGGGCATCAGTCCTCGATTGCCAAGCTGGTGTTCGAGTATGAAACCTCCTCGGCGAGCGAGTTCACGGCGCTCAAAACCGGTGCGGTAAGCGTGGGATACATTCCCATGTCGCTTTGGACCTCCCGCCAGGCGTTGTCCGGATTCGACGTCACTTCCGGCTATCAGTGGGGCATGACCTATCTGCAGCTCAATTTCAACAGCAACGCTCCCGGCCATATCAACAACCTGTTCG
This sequence comes from Bacillota bacterium, assembly GCA_021799435.1. GTDB lineage: Bacteria > Bacillota > Sulfobacillia > Sulfobacillales > Sulfobacillaceae > Sulfobacillus_B. The sequence goes on from JAJZAN010000040.1 coordinate 4,395, forward strand.
ACAACCTGTACATTCGCCAAGCCTTGGACATGGGTATCAACCAACCCGCTATTGTGAAGCAGTTGTATCACGGGCAAGGCATTGAAGCCAATGGTCCGGTCCCCTCCAAACCGAGCACGCCGTTTTTCGACAAGGCTCTCAACCACTTGACCTACCCGTACAATCCGGCGGCTGGCCGAGCGCTGCTGGAGCGCCATGGATGGAAAATGACACACGGGGTCATGACCAAGAACGGACAGAAGCTCGCCTTCTCCATCAACTACATTACCGGCAGCACCACCGGTACCAACCTGATGCAGTATTTGGCCACGTCATGGGCCAATGAGGGAATCAAAGTCAGTCTCATTCCGACGCCGGGCAGTCAGTTCCCCCTGCCCAACAACAAATGGGATACCATCTTTACCGGGCTCACGTCCTGGGTCTATTCACCAGACTTTTACCCGACGGGCGGCGGCCTCTTCAAGACCGGGTCGGCCTTGAACTTCTGGGGTTACAGCAATTCGACTATGAACAGGCTGGTGAACCTAACCTATGCGCCGTACACGACCCAGAACCAAGAACAGCAGCGCATGAACGCTTATCAAGCGTTTGCGTCAAAACAGCTCCCACTGCTGTTCCTGCCCTACGCCGCATCGTTTTACGTCTCGTCAAAGCATCTTCACGGGTTTCGCTCCACGCTTAACCTGATTTCCGGGCTTATCACCCCGAACTATTGGTCGGTCCACTAGGAGGAGAGACCCATGTCAAAGCCGCTCATCGCGGTATCCACTTCTCGCGACAATCAGTTCACCGCTGGCCCCCGAGACTTTGTACGCTCCGTGTACGTGGAAGCCCTCGACCAAGCCGGGGCTCTGGCCGTGCTCCTGCCGAATCATCCGACTGCCGAGGAGGCCCTGGCTTATTGCCACGGCCTCCTGCTTACCGGAGGCGGCGACTACGACCCTGCGCTCTACGGACACGAGCCCCAAGGAACCAACATGGCTTCGGTCAATCCACAGCGCGATCACACGGAGCAGCGACTCATTAACGCGGCCCTTAGCCGAAACATGCCCATTTTTGGCATTTGCCGCGGGATGCAGGGCCTCGCTGTCGCTGGCGGCGGCACCCTGGTGCAAGACGTTGAAGAACAATTGGGCATTCCTCGCGAAAGACATGCGCAAAAAGCCGGACGCACTGCCCAGACACACCGCGTCCGGCTGGAAGACGCCAGTGCCTTGGCGCGCCTGGTCGGCCAGCTAGACATTCGAGTCAACTCGTTCCATCATCAAGTTGTCGACACGTTGCCCCACGGTTACCGTCTAGCGGCTCGCTCAGACGATGGACTGGTGGAAGCATTTGAAGATCCGAGCCATCCTTTTGTGGTCGGAGTGCAATGGCATCCGGAAGATTTAGCCGCAACCGACAGCGCCGCCCAAATGTTGTTTCAAGGATTTGTCGAGGCAGCACGCGTTTACCAAGTATCCTCCCAATCCGTGCGGGGTGATGGAAGTGAAGGCCTATGAACGGGTCGCTGACAAAATTCGCCAGGTTATTGAAGAAGGTTCCATAAACCCTGGGGATATTCTGCCATCAGAACGGCAGACGGCCGAACGCTACGGCGTGAGCCGCTCCACCGTCCGGCGGGCGTGGCGCGATTTGGAATCTATGGGCTACATCGTCTGGGCGGACCAGTCCAGTCCTACCGTGGTAGGGCCGTCTGCTTGGCCTCACAAGGTCGAGAGGTCATCCATGGGCCGAGTTTCGTCAACCTCCCAGCCGGGGTTTCTCAGCGACTTGATGCAAGCTGCTGTCAGCCCGGCGCGCTACAACTTTGAGATTGGCATGCCGGACCCTGACTTGCTTCCCGTGGCCGACTTCCAACGCATCATGCACGAGCTGTTTTCCTATCCGTCCCGCGATGTGTTCGGATATTCCCCTACTACCGGGCTGACACGTGTCCGGCAAGCGTTGCGCGAGGAATATTTGGCGCGACGGCAGTTCGAACCCGGCATGGACCAAATCTTGGTTACCGCCGGGTCTCTGCAAGGCCTGGATCTGCTGACGCGATTATGGGTGAAGCCCGGCGACGTCGTGATCACCGAGAATCCCACGTTTGCCGGCGCCTTGCACGTGTTCCGGGCTCACGGTGCGCAAATCGTCGGCATTCCGATAGACGCCGAGGGCATGCAGGTTGACCTGTTGGAGACAGCCGCGCGGCGAGGGCATCGGCCCAAGTTTGTGTACGTCCAGCCCATCGCGCAAAATCCCACCGGGGTTAGTTTGAGTCCCGTCCGGCGCCGTCTGCTCCTCGAGTGGGCGAACCATTCCGGCATCCCCATTATTGAAGATGATGCCTACGGGTTCCTCGCGGACCACCCACCGCTGGCTGCAACTCCCGGAGCCATGGTCGTGTACCTGAATACGTTGTCGAAAATTCTCTCTCCAGGGATTCGGGTGGGCTGCCTGGTGGCTCCTCCCGATCTCATACGACAACTGGTCTCGCTAAAGCAGCTTAGCGACCTCCATACCTCCACCCTAAGTCAATTAGTTGCCGAAGGCTGGCTCCGAATGGGCGACGTGGACACCCACATCAGCCGCGCTCGGGCGATTTATGCGTCCCGCCTCAAAACAGCCCTGAAGGTCTTGGAAACAACCCGTGTGTTGACGCCGTTCACAAAGGCGGGCCTGGGTTTCTACTTGTTCACCCGCTTGGAGACCGATGCGAGCGCGAACTACCTGCATCAAGAAGGCAGCCATCAGGATCTTCTCTTTGCCCCCGGAGAGCCGTTCGGAGCCGGGCCTTCGGACTTCCGTCAGTGGATTCGCATCGCTGTTGGTGCTCAACCCACGGCCCAAATTGAGACTGGACTGAGGCGGCTAGCCCGCCTCGTCGAGCACCACACATAAGCCCCTCGGTTCCGCCGGTTTCACGAAAGGAACCACTCGGGTTTCTTGGCCCTTGGAAGGGTCCCCCCTGCGCGCTACAGTGAGATGACAGCGATTAGGAGGGACTCATTTTGCAGCGCTCTACCAAACTCGTCCACAACTGTGCCTTAATTGATGCCGCAACGCGTTCGTCGAGTCCCGCCATTCACCGCGGGTCGACGTTCGATCAGAATCCTCGCCACGGGTCATCTCCCTATTCCTACAGCCGCGTGTCCAATCCGACCCGCGGATTGTTGGAGCAGACCCTGTGCGAACTTGAAGAGGGCATTCAGGGATTTGCCTTTGCCTCCGGCATGGCGGCCATCGCCGCCGTGTTCCAACTCTTTGAGCCAGGGGACCACGTGTTGCTTCCGCATGATTTGTACGGGGGGACATTCCAACTGGCCGAGTCGCTGGCGGCGCAGGGCAAACTTGCCATCACCTACGTCGATACCTCGTCGCTGGAGGACGTTCGACAACACATCAGGCCGCAAACGCGCGCCTTATACGTCGAGACGCCGTCTAACCCTTGCCTGCGCATTGCGGACATCAAAGCTCTTGCTGCCCTCGGGCGGGAACTAAACCTGATAACCATTGCGGACAATACCTTTATGTCCCCCTACTTGCAGAGGCCCCTCAACCTGGGGTTCGACATCGTGATTCACAGCGCCACAAAGTTTTTAGGCGGCCACAGCGACGTACTGGCGGGCGCGGTCATCGCGAAGCGTGAGCCACTGGCCGCCCGGTTGCAGGAAATCCAAATCATGTATGGGGGTATTTTGAGCCCGGACGATAGTTGGATGGTATTGCGCGGACTAAAGACCCTCGGCCTCCGCATGGACCGTGAGCAGGAAAACGCCCGCAAATTGGCCGAGTTTTTGTCGCGACGTCCCGAAGTGTCCACGGTCTATTACCCGGGTCTCAGCAGCCATCCCGGCCACGGTCTGCACCTCGCGCAAGCAGACGGCCCCGGTGCCGTACTCTCGATCGAACTGACTCCCGCTATTGCTGTCGCGGACTTTGTGGCCCATCTTCAACTAGCGATCTTTGCCGTGAGTTTGGGGGGCGTCGAAACTATCGTCAGTCATCCGGCCACTATGTCGCACGGGCGAGTGCCGCCGGACGTGCGTCGACGCATGGGAGTCACCGACCAGTTGTTGAGAATTTCGACTGGCATCGAGGCTATCGAGGATTTGCTGGCAGACTTCGACAGAGCCCTGTCCGCCGCAGGCGGCCGCCATTAGCTTTCAAACTCATGCGCCAAGATGCCCATAATCCAGCTGTCATAGTACCGGCCTTCGTCAAGCCAGCTCTGTCGCCGAACCCCTTCCCGCCGGAATCCGACCGTCTCGTAGACGTGTTGAGCGCGGGGATTTTGGCTCCACACCTCCAACTCGATGCGGTGCAAGTTGCGGACCCGAAATCCATAGTCCAACATCAGGCGGGTCGCCTCGGTGCCGTAACCCCGGCCGCGGAACCCGGCGTAGATGGCGATGCGGAAGTTGGCTGAGCGGTTATAAGCATCGACCTGGTTAAGCACCACCTCTCCCACCACGCGGTCATCCTCAATGCGGCACACCGCCATGTCGACCCGATCAGGGTCCTGCCGAAAGCGGCGATATGCCGCCTCCACAGACTCGCGAGTAAAGATCTGACGGGTTCCCGTCAGTCGGCGCCCCTCCTCGTCCTCACTGGCGCCAAGAAAGATGGTTTCCAGGTCCCCTTCATCAATCGGCCGCAAGTAGACAAACTCCCCCGCCGTCGCTCCTTTGCCCATGGGATCTCCTCCTCAAGGCCGCTTCTTGCCCAAGAAGCGCGCCACTCGCTCCCCATAATCGCCGTACACATAAGCCTCATACACCAAGCGGCGAAGCTCTGGACTTTCGGGGCTCTCCCCAACCATGAGCCGCCTCACCATTTGTTTGGTGCGGCGCACCGCTTCCCAACTGTTATGCGTGATCTGTTCAAGAAAGTCCCGCACTGCTCCATCCAAATCCTTGTCGTCAACCACATGGTTTACCAGGCCCCAAGCCAGGGCTTCCTCGGCAGTCACGGCGCGCCCAGTGGCCAATAATTCGAGAGCGCGTGAAGCGCCGACCCACTCAATCAGTTCCTGGGTCTCCTCCGGGCCATAGACGATGCCCAGCTTGGCGGGAGTAAACGCCATGCGAAGTGATCGGCCGGCAAAGCGCGTATCCGCGCCCAGCGCCAGTTCGGCTCCGCCTCCTGCCGCGTCGCCACGGAGACACGCCAGTGTCAGAGGTGCCATCTGCTTTAGCGCTAACACGGCCGCACGCACGGCTCGGTCGTATTCCTCAGCGGCCGTGCCATCGGCACGCCGCTCCTCGAATTCACTGATATCCGCACCTGCGGAGAACGCATCATGGCCCGCACCGCGGATAACCACCGCCCGGACCCCGGAGTCACTGGCCGCTTCTCCCAGCACCTGCGTGAGGTCTCGCCACATCGCATACGTCAACGCGTTCTTGCGTTGGGGGTGGTCAATGGTGAGCCAGATAACCGTGCCATCCCGTGAAACGCGAATATGCCCCGGCATTAGCTGCCCCAGCTTCGGATCAGTTCCGTCGCCGCCTGGTTGGCATGCCGGATGCAGTCCGGGATGCCCACGCCATCGAAATAAGAGCCAATGACACGAAGGCCCGGCCAGCGCTGAACCGCCTTCTGGATAGCTTCCGCCCGCCGTTGGTGCCCGACCAGATATTGCGGCATGCCTTGAGGAATGCGAAACACGCGCTGATACTGGGGGACATCAGTGACGCCCATGATATAGCCCATGTCCTGGCGAAACTGCCCCAGCATTTCCTCATCCGTCTTTGTGAGGAGTGCCCGGTCCCCGGAACGGCCATAAAAGGCCCGCACCGGCACCAAATCCACAGTGTCTGGATAATTCCACTTTGAGCGCACCCAGGTTCCCGCTGTCATCTCCGCGACCTGATTGCGAGGCACTAAGAATCCGGTCTTGTTGAGTGGCCGGTTAAACGCCGTCGGTTGGTAGACGGCGCCAATCACAGCTAGGTCCGCGTAGGGTATCTCACTCAAGAGGGCGCGCTCGGCATCGTCCCAAAACGTCAAGATGCGCGCCGCCTGATAGGCCGGCACGGCGACAATCAGGTCCGTGGCCTCAAAACTCTCCTGGTTGGCCAGGACTAGACGATACCCGGCCTCCGTTCGGTCCACCGTCTCTACCGGGCTTCCCAGCATAACCTGGGCATGGGAGCGAATGCGCGACTCCAGGGCCTCGACCAGGGTCCCCAACCCCCGAGCCAAGGTGCTGAAAATACCCCCGGACGGACCCGGGGCTGGGCGCGGCGCCCGCAGAGCCTCCTTTTGCGACTCTTGAATCAAGCTGCGGCCGCGCTGCTGAAGCCTGAGCAGTTGCGGTGCGGTCACGGCACAACTCAAGAGGTCAATATCACCGGCGTAAATCCCGGACATCATGGGAGCGGCAATGCGATCCACATAGGCATCGCCGAAGCGGTATCGAAGCAAGCGCCCCAGGGCCATGTCCTCCTCGAAAGGCAAACGCGGCAGGGCTAAGTCGGCCATGAGACGAAACTTCTCCGGCTGGTTCAACAGTTCACTCTTGAAAAGTCCCTCCAATCGGGCAGGGACGCCGGCTTGTACGCCTTCGGGAATATCGTGAAAGCGGCCATTATAGAAGATATACGCGCCCCGGACGTTGGGATTGGTGCCAATGACCTCAGACCCCAGGCCCAACTCCTCACTGAGTTGGAGAGCTTCGGGCTTCCGCCTGAGAAAGGAATCGGGTCCCCCTTCCAACACCACCCCTTGGCTGCGATCGGTTTGGATCACCCCTCCCAACCGACCGGACGCTTCAATCAGCAATAGTTCGAGAGGTTCAGGGCTTTCCTGCAACAGACGGTAAGCGGCGGCGAGACCGCTAATCCCGCCGCCGATGACCGCTACCCGCCGCGTCATCGCTGAGCCTCCTCGACTAAATCTGCCAGCAGCTCCAGAAATTCGAAATCGTCATTCAAAGACGGTGTGCGCTCAATATGCAGTCCCAGATCCCGGGCATGCTGCTGAGCTTGGATGTCCAAATCATAGAGAACCTCCAAGTGGTCGGAGACAAATCCGCAGGGGCAAATGATGGCCTGCCGAAATCCATCCGCGGCCATCATCGTCAACTTATCCAGGATGTCCGGGCCCATCCAAGGCTCCCGGGTTCGCCCGGCGCTCTGCCATGAGAACGAGTAGTGCTGGGTGCCCAGTTTTTGCGCCACCAAATCCCCCGTCAGGCGCAACTGACTGGGATAGGGGTCCTGGTCCTTTAAAATCCGTTCTGGCAAACTATGGGCCGAAAAAATAATCGGAAGATTGTCTTGTTCCTCTGCGGTAAACCGCCCGCGCACCGATTGAACCCGATCGGCCAGAATACGGATTAGCCGCGGTGCCGAAGCCCACGAGCGAATCGACCGAACCGCGATCCCCAGCCCCGATGCCGCTTGTTGTGCCTCGTCAAGGTACGTACCCACGCTCATGCGGGAATTATGGGGCGCCAGCACCAGCCCAACCGCTTCTTGAATGCCGTCATCCGCCATGCGTTGAATACCGTCGACGATAAAAGGCGCGGCATGCTTCATGCCCAAGTACACCTGAAATGCGCCGGGACCATGGCGTCGGTCCAGCACGGCCTGAAGTCCAGCCCCCTCGCGCTCTGTAATCTGAAAAAGCGGAGACACCCCGCCAATCGCCTCGTACCGGTTCAACAAATCTTGCAGCTGGGCCTCGGTCGGGGGATGACCGTGCCGAATGTGGGTGTAGTACCTCAGTACGTCCTCCGGCCCTTGCGCTGTCCCATACGCCATCAATAAGACGCCCTGCGTCATCAAGACCCCTCCCCTAGACGGCCCCACTCATGCACGCGGCTCACCAATTCCCTCAACACCTCAGGATTGGTCTCCTTAGGCACACCGTGGCCCAAATTAAATATGTAACGGGGGTCCCCCGCCATTTGCTTCACAATCTCCTCAGCCCCAGACAGAGCCGCGGCGGTACCGGCCACGACCCGCTCCGGGTCAAGGTTGCCCATCAGCACCACCTCTGCTCCCAAGGTGTGCCGCACCTCGGGGAGATGGGTCCGCCAATCGACCCCAATCACCGTGGCACCGGTGGCGGCCATGGCAGAAAGAAGATGCTGGGTGCCCACCCCGAAATAGATGAGGGGAATGCCCAAATCCTTCAACGCGCCAAATATGCGCATCATGTGCGGCAGAACCGCCCGCTGGTAATCCGCTTGGCCCACCGCCCCAATCCAGCTGTCGAACACCTGCAACGCTTGCGCACCTGCCCCGGCTTGCCGTCTCAGATGCTCAATCACCATGTCCGACAGCACTTCGAGCAACCCCTGAAACACGGCCGGGTTGTTCCACATCATCTCTTTGGTCGCGCGATAGGTACGGGACGGCCGTCCCTCCACCAAATAACTGGCTAAAGTAAAGGGAGCCCCAGCAAAACCGATCAGCGGGATGGGCCCCAAGGCTTCCACCGTCAGCTGAGTCCCTTCGTAGACATAGTCCACCAAATCAGAGCGGAAGGGGGGAATCTGAGCCACCTGCCCGGCAGTTCGGATCGGGTCTCGGACCACCGGCCCGACATTTTCCTGAATGTCGAAGTCAAGACCGAGACCGGTGAGCGGCACCATAATGTCGGAAAACAAAATGGCCGCGTCCACCCCTAGTTCCTCGACCGGACGGACCGTCACGTCGCGCATCAAGCGGGGAGACCGGGCCAGCTCCAACATGCTGTAGCGGGTCCGCAAGGCCCGATAGGACTCCTGGTACCGACCCGCTTGCCGCATGAACCAGACTGGCACGGTATCATGGGCTTTGCCCTGGCAGGCCAACAAAAATCGACTCTCTTGTGTCACGCTTCTCCCCCTCATTGTCGGAAAAATTATAGCACAGGAGCCTCGAATGCCATGGTCTTCCGCCCCTTCGATACCGTTGCCGCAAGGAAATTGCGAGGCCCCCGGCACTCCTCTATACTGAGAGCAATCCCGCATGGACGAACGAACACGTGAATCCTTTCTCCATGACTTGGGGAGCACCAGCACAACGCAAAGGAGTGACGTCATGCACAATCAAGGGTATTATCGAAGCCCCACCGTTCACGGTGACACCGTAGTCTTTGTCGCCGAGGACGATTTGTGGACCGTGCCTTTGACCGGGGGAACCGCACGGCGCCTAACGGCCGGCCTCGGCTCGGTTGGTCGCCCTCAACTGTCCCCAGACGGGCGATGGATCGCCTTCATCGGCAAAGAGGAAGGTGACAGCGAAGTCTATGTGATGCCTAGCCACGGCGGTCTTGTTAAGCGGCTGACATTTATGGGCGCTGGTACTGCCATGGTGGGCTGGCATCCGGACGGCCGCATCATTTTCTCTACATACCAAGGCAACCCATTTATGGCCTGGCGTTCACTCTATGCGGTCAGCAAAGATGGTGGAGAACCGGAGCTGCTCCCGTACGGCCGCGCCTCATGGGTCTCTTTTGGGCCGAAAGGCGGCGTCGTGTTAGGCCGATCCACCACGGACACCTCCTATTGGAAACGGTATCGCGGAGGTACCCGCGGCATGTTCTGGATTGACCGTCAAGGCAACAACGACTTCAAGCGCTTTGCCATGGAAGATGGAAATGTTGTCCTGCCTTTGTGGATTGGAGATCGCATCTACTTCATCGCCGATCACGAGGACCACGCCAACCTCTACTCCATGTCCCCCAGCGGGGAAGACCTTCAGCGCCACACCGACCATGAGGACTACTACGTGCGCAGTCTTAGCACGGACGGCCAGACCATCGTCTATCAGGCCGGCGGCGACTTGTATGCCTTTGATATCAAAACCGGCCAGACCCGGGTGATCCCGGTCGAGTTCTACTCGCAGCGCACGCAGCGGCAAATTAAGCACCTCGAAGCCGCCGAATATTGGGACGAGTATGAGTTGACCGAGCACGGCGATGAACTGCTGGTTACCTCTCGGGGCAAGCTCTATCAAATGGCTCCATTTGAAGGCGCGGTGCGACAGTTGGGCACCGTCCAGGGCGTCCGCTATCGGTTGGCTCAGTACGTCGATGACCACACCCTCTTGGTCGTGTCCGACGAAGGCGGGGAAGACCGTCTCGAGCTTCGCCGACTGGAGAAGGGCGGGGAACACGTGACTCGCATCCCTACCGACTTTGGCATCGTGACGGAGATGCTGGCCTCTCCGGATGGCCAATTCGCCGCCATTGCGACCGAACGGCAGCAGCTCTGGCTGTTGGATTTGAAGACGTTCGATGTGAGTCTGGTGGCCCAAACGGCTCACGACCGCATCCCGGGCATCGACTGGTCGCCAGACAGCCGCTGGCTGGCCTATGCACTCCCCGGCAATCTCACCACCGCGCTGTACCTCTATGAGCTGGCCACGAAGACCGCTCACCAGATTACCCAGCCGGTGCTGGCCGATCGCCAGCCCGTATTCGATCCTGACGGCAAGTACCTCTATTTCCTCTCCAAGCGGGTCTTCAAGCCGGTGTGGGACAACATGAAGTTCGATCTGGGATTCCCAAAGGGCGAGGTGCCCTGCCTCATCGTCCTGTCCAAGGACACCACCTCACCCTTTATTCCCGAACCTCGCCCCTTGGTGCCGCATGAAGTCGGCGGAAAGTCCGAAGAGGACAAAGGGACCGAGTCCAAGATCGTGGCCATTGACTTGGACGGAATCCAGGACCGGGTGTTGGAATTCCCCGTCGAGGAAGGCCTGTACTTCCAGCTTGCCGCGGGACATGGTCAGGTTTTCTGGACCAAAACCGAGCCGGTCGGAAGCGATCACGACGACTTCTTTGACAGCGGCCCCAGCGCTCGCGCACACCTCATTAAGTATCAGTGGGACGGTCTTAAAGAAGAAACGCTGGCGGACAAAATGACGAGCTTCGCGCTGTCGAAGGACCGAAAGACTATGGCGGTGCGGATTCGTTCGCAATTGAAACTGGTTAAGGCCGGCGACAAGCTCGAGTCCAAAGACGACAAGCCGGGCCGTGAGAGCGGGATTGTCGACCTGGGCCGTATTCATGTCACGGTGGACCAGTTGGCCGAATGGTACCAGATCCATCGTGAAGCCTGGCGCTGGATGCGGGAAATGTTCTGGGTGGAAGACATGGCCGGTGTTCCGTGGGACGCTGTCTATGACCGTTATCGCCGCCTGATTGATCGCATTTCGACCCGTAGCGATCTCTCGGATGTCATTTGGGAGATGTACGGCGAACTGGGCAGCTCTCACGCCTACGAATATGGCGGGCAATACCGGGACGAACCGCACCACCGAAGCGCCTTCCTAGGCGCGCGGTATCAGTGGAGCCAGACTCAAGCCGGCTACCAAGTCACCCATATCATCCATGGGGACAACGCCAACCCGGCCCGCACCTCGCCGCTGCTGTCCCCGGGCGTTAATGTCAAGGTAGGAGACGTCATCACGACCATTAACGGCGCTCCCTTGGGACCCGACCTTCCACCCGGCGCCCGATTAATTGACTATGCCCGGCAGGTCGTCAGCCTCACGGTCGTAACGCCGGGCGGCGAGCCTCGCACGGTGGACGTCAAGCCCATCGCCAGCGAAGTGCCGGCCCGATACCGGGAGTGGGTGGACCAGAATCGCGCCTACGTACACGAGAAGACCGGCGGCCGGGTGGGTTATGTTCACGTCCCGGACATGTCCAGTGCCGGCTTTGCCGAGTTCCACCGGGGATACTTGGCTGAACACGACCGCGAAGGTCTCATCATCGACGTCCGCTACAACGGTGGCGGCATCGTCTCGCCCTTGCTGTTGGAAATGCTGGGACGCAAGCAAATTGCCTATGCCCGAACCCGGCACGGCCACCTGCAGGCATACCCGTATCAGAGCCCGACAGGGGCCATGGTGGCGCTCACCAACGAGAACGCTGGATCGGACGGCGACATCTTCAGCCACAACTTCAAGCAAATGAAGCTGGGGCCGTTGATTGGCACCCGGACTTGGGGAGGCGTCATCGGCATCAATCCCCGCTATCACTTGGTGGACTGGGGCGGCACCTCCCAGCCGGAAGACGCATTCTGGTTCAAGGATGTCGGCCTGGCTGTGGAGAACTACGGCACCAACCCGGATATCTGGGTTGACGAAACGCCGCAGGGATTGGCGCAGGGGATCGACGAACAGTTGGACCGCGGAATCGTGGAAATCGAAGCGATCTTGAAGGACTTTTCCCCGCTCACCCCGGATTTTTCGAATCCGCCGGTGCGCGCGCCGAAGCCCTTGTCCAAGCGATAACCGAGAACCGGGCGATTCTCGCCCGGTTCTTTTTTTCAAACCCGGGTGCATAGTGGAAGACAAGAAAGGGAGCTTGGGAGGGAAAACAACATGGCTGAGTGGGCGGACTCGCTGCGCTGGGCTCGGGAATATTTTCGCTATGTGCGTCCCGCCGTAGCGAATGGTCTGACTCCTCTCAGAGAGCGGGCGGAGGCCATCCCGCACCCCGAGTTGAGAAGCCAGGCACTGTCATCTTTGAATACGAAGCAGTTTCACTGTGAAGGAGGCGGGGTGTTTGCTGCGCCGTCTCGGGACCCGGACTCGCGACTGATGCCCTTTTTGCTGCCTTACCAAACCCTCTGCGACTACCTCGATACGGTGACCGATCGCGGACCGTCGCAGGATCCGGCCAATTTGCGGCTCTTGCATCAAGCCCTCATCGATGCCGCTGATCCCGACAGTGTTCATCATGACTATTACGCACTTCACCCCTATGGGGAGGACGGCGGATATGCCCAAAGTCTGGTGGACGACGCCCGCAAAGCGTTGATCGCCTTCCCGGGATTCCATGCTGTTCGGCGCCCATTTCAGCGATTGGTTCGGCTTTATGTGGATCTCCAAGTGTACAAACATGGTCCAGAAGAGGCGCGGGTACCCGCTTTAACCGAATGGTTCCAACGTGAGTCGGATCCCGGGGACCAGTTGCATTGGTGGGAGTTTGCGGCCGCCACGGGATCCACTTTGGGCCTCTTCGCGCTTCTCAATTTAGCGCAGGATCCGAATCCCTCCGAATCGCTGGTGCAAAAAATCACCAGTCTTTATTTCCCCTGGATGGGTGCCTTGCACATTTTACTGGACTATTACGTGGACCAAGAAGAGGACCGTCTGGGCGGCGATCTGAATTTTGTCACCTACTATGCCGCTCCCCAAGAAGCTGTCTTTGGCATCCGCCGGATATACCACGCCATCTTGGCGGAAGTGGCTGCATTGCCTGATGGAGCGTTTCATCAATATGTGTCAAAGGGCCTGTTGGGCTTCTATCTCTCAGATCAGAAGACCCGCCGTTTGCCGGTCTCTCCGACCTACCGGCTGCTCGCCAGCGGTGGCTCGATCAGTTTCGGCATCTACCTCGCCGCGCTGGTGGGCCGATCTCCGTAGCAGAAGATTCCAAAACTGGCATCCGTCCTCGGGTTGGAATATGATGGCCCCGAGGGGGATGGGAAGAACTTGAATCACTGGGCAATCTTGAGAGAATCGGGCCGGAGCGGTCGATCCGGGCTCGTCATCGCGACTGTACGCCGAAGCATGCGGGATGCCAATTACGCGATCGCGGTTGACCAACCCGTATCACGGGTTGAAGGACCATGACGCACCCCACGCATGCAGATCAGGCGAGCCCTGCCCGTCCTCGGCGCGTGGTCTTAATCCGTGTTTTCAAGCTGGTATTGTTTGCTGCCCTCATGGCGTCGGGATTTTGGGCTCAGCACCATCTAGCCCATACGAAGCCAACCCATGCCGCGTCATCCCCCTCGTTCCGCGTCTCTGCCACTTTGCACCCGTCCTAGCCTCACCAGCCCATTTAACAGTGCAAGGCGACTGGGCTCCGCATGGGGACTACTGACCAGGGATCGGGACTGTCGGTGCACGCAACTTGCTTGGGCACGCGATATGGAATGCGATATCGCGGACCGTGCCCGCTTACCGAACACCGCAATCATGGCAGTGGGCCTCGTCTGTTACAGTCGCAATCGATAATCGTTTGCAATAATGTTTTGCGTAGACCACCAAGGAACCACATGGGATCTGAACGGCATCCAGCAGCGTGATGCTGCCTTAATGATTTGAGTTGTGAATGTTCAACCGCGGCAAGTGATGCTACAACCGTAGAGCACTTTCTTACTAAAAGACCAGCCTCTATCCGGGTCAACGCACGCAACGCTTTAATGAATGTTCTCGTTGCAAAGCGTGAGATTCGCCAAAGCGACTTGCGGTCCCAGCAAGGTGTCTTGACCGGCATAGATCAACACGAATCCTTCGGGAAAGAAATTGCCATCTGTGGTGGTAGCACTCCCGGCCCATGTTCCTGTACCTGAGGCTGCCATCACCATGGGTTGCCGCACTAATTCGAGTCCAGTGTTCGTGTCCAGCAATACAAAGACATAACTAGTCAGCTTCGCACCGAACGTTACCGGACTTGGCAGATAGCTGACGATGACATCAAGACTCTGGCCTGGTATCACCGCTGGGGTTAACAAGGCCGCTGCCCCTACTTGCTCCCGCGGCCTGTTGAACGGTAGCCAGAACCCGGCTCACACAAAGGCCCGGTGGAGTTCCTATCTCCGGCATGCACATCCTCCTCACTCAAATGGCTTGTTGCCAGAATATTCCACACCTAGGGCCAGTGTTCCGCCCTTGGGCAAATTCGGCAGGTCAGGACAGCCGTTAGACGTTAAGTTGAAGCGAATAGAAGGTATTTTGCGGTCCCCAGCAGTCATCCCCCCGGAGTGGGTTTGTGCTGGTCCAACGATCTAGCCCGTTGGATGTAATGACACAACCGTCCTAAACATGGATTTAAGGTCCATCCACCTGAATGACAACGGCCGACTCGGAGCTTCCCGCGTTGGCCTTCCTGCCGCAACGGGACCTTACGTCCCCGAGTGAAGATGTTGACGGCATGGAACCTTTCGTCCTTCGTGCCGTTCTTGTGATGTAAGGAGGCCGTACGATGAAAGCGACGACTGGAACTTCGTGGTGGGCCATGCCGATTCTGGCCCTAACACTGAGTGGGTGCGGGGTGGGAATCCGCAGCGCCGCTTCACCAGTCGAGACATCGCTCCCCCACGGAGGCGTTCACCGCTCGAACGCCCCGGCCGTCATCCCCGGCGTCATACTGCAGACCGCGTGGGTGTCCCCGCGGGTCGGATATATCTTCGCCGCGAAGACCCCACTCGGGGAAGGCGTCGCCGTCTACGCCACCCAGACCGGAGGTCGGCGGTGGCAGCGGGTGTGGCACGCGGCCCACTTAGGCACTGCGGTCGATGGGATGGTGTGGCGGGGTATGCGAGGCTACGTGTGGGCGCCCACCATGACGGGCAGCCTTCAAGTCTGGACAACCAGCAATGGGGGCGGGACATGGCAGGCGGTGGCCTTCCCATCGCCGGTTGCCAACCTGGCCACTGTGGGTACGGGAGTTCTTGTAGCCAAGACCGCCCGGGAACCGCACTGGATCCTGCGTGCTGCAGATGGGCATCGGTGGAAGGCCCTGCCGTCCGTGCCCAACCCGAACCCTCTTCAGGTCCTCTTTACGACCGCCCTGACCGGGTACTGGATGACACAGCACAGTTTGTGGCACACAACCAATGGAGGCCAGTCTTGGACACGCGCCATCGACTCTCCCACATCCGAAGTTCTGACCTCCCTGGCCCAGAGTCCCCAAGGCACCATTTGGGTTGCCGGCGCTCCTGTCACGGGCCGTGGATCGCGAAGCATCCTTTGGATCTCCACAGCCCATGGCGGTTGGCAGCGGCGGGTCATCACTCGCGCGGTGCCGTCTTACGCCATGGGTGGCCTTGGCAGCGATGGGCTGTCGGTTGACGGCCCTATAGCCCTGGCCACCGATGGGGCGGAACAGGTGAACGGGGGCAGTCCGCAAGTACTGCTGACTCGCGATGCTGGAGTGCATTGGCGCGACGTGCGGATCCCCCGGCCACCACACGCCGTCTCTAGCGCGTGGGCCAACCGGCAGGTCGCCTCCGTCACGGTGATTAACGAGCGCGATCTGGCCATGCTGGTGGGCGGAGCCCCATTCAATGCGGGTGGTGCGGCGGCCGTTCTGGAATACTCCCGAAATGACGGACGCTCCTGGTCCCCCGTGGCTGTCAGCCAGGATGCGGCCACGGCGCATTATTAAGAAGCCCGGGCCATCAAGTGCTCCAGCCATCCCGCACACATAGCCAGTGGAGCGCTCGACGTCGATCAAAACAGCGGAAGGTCATGGGGAAGCGGCTCACGCGGCCCCTGCTCCAAGCGCCACTCGGCTGCCTGCCGGCAGTCCGGGCAGTCGATGTCACTGGGGTCGACGACGTGAACCCCGTTTTCGTGCACTTGGTGCACCGCTTGCCAGAGGGCACTATTATCAGGGGCATGGGCGTCTTCGGGCAGGCTGTCGGATCGGATCCGCTGGGACGACCAAGCGGGCAAGCCCATGGCACAGAGCGGACACGGGTCCTCGGAGTCGTGGCTGCTTACAGACCACCACGGCACCAAAATCGGCATCGGATTGGCCACATTGAACTCCCGCTCATGCAGGTGTCCACAAAAACGGAAACCTGGGGGCGCCTGCCGACTCAGCCGCTCGATAAGACGGCCGATGGTGGAATGCGTGTCTCCCCGGAGAAGCCGTGTCTGGGGACGCAAGTAAAGCTCTTCGGTGATTTGAGGGCTCAGCAGCGGGCGGCCCTGGGAACGGTTGTGAATCCACGCGGAAAGGTGCGCGAGAGCCTCATCCTCGTCCACAAACGGACGGCGTTCCGGCCCAACCTGAAACCGATTGACCGTATCTCCCCACGACGGCGGGCACAGGGGACACCAATTCCGTTCGCCCGACTGCGCGTCCACAATCATCACCCGACTCTCATGCCAATGCAGCCAGATGTCGTAGGCACGCTCGGCCCGACTCACGGCCTGCGCGACCATGAGAGTCCATTTTGAGGGACCATAAAGCTCATCCAAGGCGGTCCACTGCGACGGCCATGTGCTGGCCACGGCACCTCTCTCCTTTCCTATTTCAAACTTCGAGGAGTTTCCCCAGATGAGATTATGCTGGCTCCCCCTGCAGCGCGACGGCGGATCAGGTCCGGCTCCCATGTGCCGCGCAGAGGAGGCGGCACGCATGCGACATCACCAAATATTAGGAGTGGGTGAGAGGATTTCCCACGGGTTTCAGGTGGTCGATTAATCCTGTCGGAAATGGCCCCGTCGGGGTCACGACGACAACAATGTAGGTGGAGCCTTTTTTGAAGAAATACTTCTGCACACCCGTAAAGTTGTGGCCATAGTACACTTGCCCCGACGTGTTTAGGTGTTTTTGCCAATGAATCGGACGATCCGACGGGACGTCGTGCCATATCATAGGGTTCACCGCCATCTCCTCGATGCGGTAGGTTTCCCCTGAACGCGGCACCTCGAAGGCCATGTTTCCCGTGCGGCCCCAACTGACAATACGTGGGTTCGCGGCCCCAATTCCGCCGGTGGCTTGATAAACCTCATACGTTTGTGGATTTTCTTCCACGCCGTACTGGCGCAGGTCAGCCCGAATCTGTCCCAGGGTCGACGCAGCAAAATTATCCGTCTTCCTGACAGTGGCCGTCGATCGACGGAGATGCTGAGACGGATGGAAAAGTTGTATCGTGTGGGCTCCCACCGCTGCGCCGATCATTAATCCAACCGCTCCGACTATTATCCGATTCATTCCGAGATCCCTCGCATCCGCCCCACTTCGCCGCCTGCCGACTTCACCCACTTGAGCCGACTCTTAATATATGTTTTGCCTTCATTCAAAGGGTACCATAGTCTCGATTCCTGTGGCCCAATCCGCATGCTCCGCCCAAAGAGGCGCACGACCCGCCTGAACAAGCCTAGATGTTACCGCACCCGCGCGTAGCCTTTCCCCCGGGGTCAGGGCAGGGCAAAGTAGGCCACTTCCGCCCCTAATTCAGCTGCCAAGGCCACGACGAGCACGATCCGCAGCGACGATGCCCCAAGGTGTCCCGCTAATGCCATGCCTAAGGACGCCGCGGCGATTTTCAGGCTCGCGCCGGTCATAAAGACTTGGCTGCGGGTAGTATCCTCGGCCTCTCGGTGGCGTACGGCAAACACTGCGGCCAATTGAGGCCCGTCTGCAATCCCGAGTAAGGCCATGGCCGCAACAACGAGGCCCCGAGAGGATGTCATCAACAACACGAAGCCGAGGGCCATGATAAACGGTGTGGCGCCCACAACGACCTCGGGAGGCGCCACGCGGGAGTATTTGGCATAAATCGCCGTAGCAAGCAGGGCAGCGGCCGACAATACCGACAAGAGCGGTCCTCCAAAACCTGCGCGGCCAAACGTCCCCTGCGCTGTCAGCGGTGCCACCACGCCGATCATCCCGAACCCGAAATAGGAAACCACCGACACCACCGTCACCCGCCTTAAAGCACGGGACGAGGCGATGGTCCGCAAGCCGGGCCAAACGTCACTCAGGAATCCACTAACCTGATGGTGCTTGGCAGGGACAGCAGGCATCCGCCAAGCCGCCGGTACCGCAGCCAGAATGAAGCCACTCAGCAATATCGCCACCGGTATGCCACCCCAGACCATGACCAGCAACCCCGCCCCGGCCGGTCCCACCAGTCCCGCGACGTTGTAGCTGGCGGCGTCGACGGCAGATGCCCGGTCGATTTGACTCGCGCTCACCAAGTCGGGCAACCGCGACGACCAGCCGCTGGAAATAGTGGACGTCAAGCTGCCGACTGCCACCGCCACCATCACGGACTGCCAAACGGAGATGTGCCCTAAGGTCGTGGCTAAGATCCCAAACCCCACGGCATACGCTCCCAATGCGCCCGCGAGCACCCGCCCCGGTTGCGGCGCGCGATCCAACAGGGCACCCCACAGGGGCCCTCCGATAGCGGCTGACGCCGTCAATGCCGCCAGCACGTCAGCCCCCAAGGTGACGCGATGGGTCACCGCGAGACTCAGCAGCAACAGGGTTTGTCCGTCCATCTCGTCGCTGAGTCGGGTAAGCAGGGCTCCAGCAAGGTATTGACCGAACCCGTAACGCCTAATGTGTGTTTTCACGTTACATATGATACACTGGCACTATGAGCAGAAGCAATCGGGGAAACTGGCAGCTAGGGTCGGCGGCGCATGCCGCCCAACGCGCCGCCGCTCTCATCGCAGTGCTTGTCGTTGAAACCCATGATGAAGGGTCTACATTAGCCCTCACACGCGACCTGTTGCAAGAATTCGGAGAGTCCAACCCCGATCTCACGGCAAGGGACATCGCCGATCTCCGGCGCAGTGCCCAGGAGGTCTTGGTCGTGTTCGCGGCCTCCGACATGGCGTCAACAGTGGCACACATCAATGCTTTGCTGGCGCGCTACGCGGTCGCTCCGCGCCTCACCGCCCATGATCATACGCCTTGGCACTTGCATGTCGATCCGAGTGACGATGCGCCTTGGGGAACATGGTTTGCCGCCTCCTCGGCGATGGCGCTCGCCATCCTGGCTAGTGAAAAGCAACGCCCACCCGGTGGTCTCTGTGCCTCAGCATCCTGCGGGCGCCCCTTCGTCGACTTCGGTAAGGGCGGGGGCCGTCGATACTGCTCGCCGCGCTGCGCCACGCGGGAACGGGTGGCGTCCCACCGGCGCAAATCGGACTAACGAGCGAGGCTCCACAAGCGCCCGCCCTCAAAGCCTCTTTGCGAGGCAGTGGCCGGTGGACTCCTGACCTTCCTTATGTCGTGATGACGGCCCCTGTCTCCGGCACGGCTAGGGTGGCTGTGAACGGGGAACAGATAGTGTCGAGCGCAATTCCGGTCTCCGGATATATTCGACGAAAGGTGGACGTGACTGCGCATGCCCCATCTGAACACCCTCAGAAAAACGATCACCCGGTTGGTGGAATGGGGTGCGGGCGCGCTGTACCTCTTGACGATGCTCTTCGTACTGGTATTGGCCGCCCTGCTCGCCAAGGATCTGATTCAGCACCTCGTCCACGCGACTTCCTATGCCTCACTGGTCAGCCTGCTCAATCCAATGCTCACCATTATGATGCTGGCCGAACTGTTGCACACAATCGCCTGGGCTATTCGAACCCACCACCTGCCACTCAGGCCTCTTTTGGCATTGGTGTTTATCGCCATCCTGCGCCACGCCGTGGTCATGGCCTCCACCAGCAGCCTTGATTCCCGCGACGCGCTCGCCACCTTGATTGGGTTGGTGGCCTTAAGCATCCTCTTAGCAAAAATGCCCGCACAAGACGTCGACTAGACTTCCCCCTTGTGCCCCGGCACCGGATTGCGGGGCCGCGTCGCCATCACCAGCACCAACGGCGGCAACACATGGAAAACGGTGCAAGCTGACAGCCCCAGGTCCCTCGTTTTCGCCCCCAACAGTCCTGCTGGTTGCCCATACTGCCATGGAACTCCGTATAATGGGAGAATCACGTTGGATGAGGAGGAACATCATGCCTATCCCCCCTGCAGCTTCCAAGAAGCCACATCCCCACGAGATGCACGGTGATATTCGTCCGGACGACTACTACTGGCTGCGTGATCGCAGCAACCTGGAAGTCATCGCCTATCTTGAGGCGGAAAATCAATATTTTGACCAAGTCATGTCTCCTCTGGCCTCGTACCGCGAGACGCTCTATCGCGATATGGTTGGCCGGGTCCCAGAAACCGAGGCGTGCCCGCCGACGAAGCACGGCGCGTATTATTACTACTGGCGCATTAATTCGGGCGAGGAATATCGCACCTATTACCGCAAGCAGGCAGTCAGCCGGGCCGCCTTGGACACGGCTCCTGAAGAGACTGTGCTGGACACGAACTCTCTGGCTGAGGCGGGCGCTTATCTGGACGTCAGCGATGTGCAAGTCAGCCCCGACAATCGGCGCGTTTTTTACTTGGAAAATCACGACGGCACAGACCGCTATACTCTGCACGTGAAGGATATAGCGACGGGAGCCGTTATTGGCGAGCCGGTGCATAACGTGTTCATCTACGGTAGTGCAGCCTGGGACAAGGCTGGAGAATACCTGTATTACTTAGGCGTCGATGAAGCGCAGCGGCCCTGCCGGCTGCACCGGCGACGTTTGGCCGACAATACGGACGCGGTCCTCTATGAAGAATCCGATATCACGTTTGAGCTGGATTTGGCAGCATCGCGCAGCCATGACTATCTGTTTCTTACCTCGCGGAGCAAGTCATCCTCCGAAGTGCGCTATCTTTCCCTGGACGAGTCCGATTCACCGCTTCGGCTGTATCGCCAGCGCCGCCCCAACGTTCTATACTCCTTGGAACATTGGAGAGATCAGTTCCTGGTCCTGACCAATGAAAACGCTGAGAACTTTCAACTCTTAGCGGTACCCATTGACCATCCGAATCCCGACCTTGCCAAGCCCCTTATTCCCTATGCCCCCGAACGATACTGGCAGGCCGTTCTGCCCTTTGCTGATGGTCTGGTCATTGCGGGCCGGGAAGATGGGTTGACTCAGATATGGCTCTTTAGCGCCGGAAGACTTCAGCGACTAGCGTGGGACGAGCCGATTTACACCGTAGGCCCGGGCGAAAACCTGGCGTATGACACCACGGAAGTGCTGCTGGAATACCAGTCGATGGTCACGCCGCGAACGCATATCGCCGTCGAGATCGCGTCAGGCCAATCCACCGTGCTGGCCGAGGATGCTGTCCGACGCTACAATCCCTCGGACTACCAGCAAAAGCAATTATGGGCCACGGCAGGGGACGGAGCCAAGATACCCGTATCTTTGGTAGCCAAGAGGGATGTTTGGAGCGGCACGCCGGCCCCCACCATTCTGTACGGTTATGGTTCCT
This sequence comes from Bacillota bacterium, assembly GCA_021799435.1. GTDB lineage: Bacteria > Bacillota > Sulfobacillia > Sulfobacillales > Sulfobacillaceae > Sulfobacillus_B. Next base: position 26,196 of record JAJZAN010000040.1, read on the forward strand.
ACGGAGCCAATTCCGACCCCGAATTCCTCCCGGAGCTTCTCCCGCTCTTGGATCGCGGCGTCATCTATGCGATTGCCCACATTCGCGGCGGCTCCGAGATGGGCTTTGGATGGTACCAAGACGGCAAGGTCCTCACGAAGCGCAATACCTTCACGGACTTTATCAGTGTGGCCGAGCATTTAATCGCCGAGGAAATCACAACCTCGGACCTATTGGCTGCGGAAGGGATGAGCGCGGGCGGACTGCTAATGGGCGCCGTCCTTAACATGCGCCCGGACTTGTTCCGCGTCGCCGCCCCCGGTGTCCCCTTTGTCGACGTGATTAACTCGATGATGGATGCCTCGATTCCGTTGACGGCATTGGAATGGGACGAGTGGGGCAATCCCGCCAATCCCGAGCATTACAGCTACATGAAATCGTACAGTCCATACGATAACGTTGAGGCAAAGGATTACCCACACATGTTTGTGACCGCAGGGCTGAACGACCCTCGGGTGGGATATTTTGAGCCCGCCAAGTGGGTGGCTCGTCTGCGCGCCACAAGAACCGACAACAATCAACTGGTACTGAAAACCCACATGGGCTCTGGCCACTTTGGGTCATCGGGCCGCCTCGCACACCTGGCAGATGAGGCCGAAAAGTATGCCTTCTTACTGGATAAGCTGGGCGTTAGGGCATAGCCAGCCGCGCCGCGATCATACCCGCCGTCGACTCCGTGAGAGCGCCGGCGGGTGGCGGTGTGAAGAGAAGCTTGCCGACCTCGCGAACAAAACTACCAGTAAGTCCGTAAGACAAAGTTCGTTCCCACCGTGACTCAGCCCAGACGCTTTCCCCGCGCCAGCCCTGACCCCTGCGTTTTTCCGTGGCAATCGATCCGAAAGCGTTCCCGTTGCGGGGTCCACTGAACCATGCCCCGGTAATCCTCGATTGGCCCCTGCCGAGTCACGCCTTGGCGTCACCCGACTGGGCTAGCCGCCACTCGAACCTTTCAGCGGTCACGAGCCCGCTATGCCAGTCGGTCCCGTCCTCAAGCGCCCAACAAGCATCCAAAATGCCTTTGACCACACCCCATCTGGCGATGCGTCCCTCATCCAACCCCAGCCGTTCCGCCACCATCGCCATTCGACGCGCCAAGACTGTCGCGGCGTCACCTCCGCAACTGGCGTAATTGAGAAGATACTGAATGACGTCAAAGTGGAGGTCGCCCAGGATTCCTTTGGGGTCGATGACGACCCATGCATCTTGATGACGCAAAATGTTGGCGTGGTGCAGATCGC
>JAJZAN010000182.1 GCA_021799435.1 Bacillota bacterium
GAGAGCCGCTCCATGCCGCGAATTTCGATCTGCATAAGTCCTCAACTTATCCACATTCTGTGCACAACCTGTGTACAATTTTAGTACAAGATTTGTACGATGTTTTTACATTATAGGATATCCACAGAGTCACTGTCACTCTTTTTTGGGAGGTTTACGACGCTTTGTCACCACGCGAACGACAGTTCGTCGAAGCCACTTCCCCGGCAGCAGGCTGTAATACACCAAACGAGCTTGGCCTCCCGTAACCCAAATTAAAGCAGGCAGCACCATGGGCGCGGCCAACCATGACCAGAGGCCATAACCGACTAACACAAACGCCACGCTCCAGATCCGCAGCGTGCCCCACTCTGTCCAAAAAATGACCACAAGAAAAGCCGCCGCCGCGAGCATGAACCAGAACCAGTCCAGGAATTCGCGGAGCCCGCTATACACGTGATAGGTTTTGCGGCAGGCGCCATACCCCGTTGCGAGCATGCCAAAGCCCATCCCGGTCAATATCCACACCGCGATGACGTACAGAGCCTCCGGGGTCATGGCACTTGCCCCCCTATCGCCAAATCTTTTTCCATGTTGTATTGGCGTCCCCGCGCTGACCCTTCTTACGGCCGTATTGAAGCGCGTCAAACTCACCCACCGCCACGAAGCGGCCCTGGTCCAAATCTAAGGTCTGGATGCGGAGATTATGCCCGCGAATGGTTAAGGTGCCCAGCGTCGTCGACAAGACGATGGTGTCATCGTCGAAATTGTCGACATGCTGCACACCTTCCAAAGATAGGCTTTGACGGTTGGCCAGCGTGATGGAATGGCCCCGTTTCTCGTCCATGCGACCGACCCCTTTCCCGATTGAGCATCTTTCCTCTCAACCTATGGCGGCCGCACACGGTTTAGACCTCGCGGTACAACGTTTCGGCCTCTTTGGCCGGAACGTTCTCGCGAATTTGCTCGACAACGACGGTGCGGGGTCCACCGGGCACGTCCAGTTGGATTTGATCTCCCACTTTCACCTCGTACCCGGCTTTGACAACGCGGCCATTGACCGTGATACGACCGGCGTCGAGGACTTCTTTAGCGACGGTGCGCCGCTTGATAATGCGGCTTACTTTCAAATATTTATCGATCCGCATGCTATCACTCCATTGTCATCCAATAAAAAGAGGCCGTGCGGACTTCACACGACCTCGCTACGCAGGAAGTAAGACTATTTACCCACAGAATCCTTAAGAGCCTTGCCCGCCTTGAAAGCCGGCACACGGCTGGAGGAGATCTCCAAAGTCGCGCCGGTCCGAGGGTTGCGACCCACACGAGCAGCGCGCTCCCGAACTTCAAAAGTACCAAAGCCCACCAACGATACGCGGTCACCCTTGGTCAATGCCGACTCAATGCTCTCTACGACTGCATTCACCGCACGCTCCGCGTCCTTCTTGGTCATGCCGGCACGCTCTGCGACTTCGGTCACCAACTCTGCCTTGTTCAAAATCGTCCCTCCTAATTTCCCTCGTTAACGGATTTTTCGCATCCAAATATTCGCCAAGTGTCACGGAAATCCTTTTTTTACCGCGATTTCCTTGGCATTTCGCCATTTTTGCGGCTCTCTTGAACCAACTTTTTCCAGAGTGCCCACTCGGCATCCTGATGATGGATGCGGCCGCCTGCGGCAATTGCCCAGGCTGCATCTGCCAGAATTTCCTCTATTTTCCCCGGAGACTTGTCAAAATATACCTCAAGCAATGCCGAAATTTCTTGATAGACGGGGCTTTCCGGGTTTATTCCATCTTTAGACAGGCGCTTGGCGGCGACCAGGCTGGGATATACCCAGCGGGCTGAGCCCTCATGAGGCGGCTCTTCGGCCTTCAGCCGTTCCCATTGTTGACGAACCTCATCCGAACTTTCGGCCAAGGCTTCCTGAAACACGTGGGGATGCCGACGCACCAGCTTTGCTGCCTGCCGTTTCGCGATGTCATGAAAGCTTGTACCAGAGAGCAGCGCCCCCTGAAATGCGATTTGCAGCAATACGTCGCCCAATTCCTCAATGAAGGCATCTCGGTCGTCTGCCATCAACGCCTCAGCTGCTTCATAGCTCTCGTCAAGCAAATACCGAAGCAAGGATTCGGGTGTCTGCTTCTTGTCCCAGGGACATCCGTCTGGAGCTAACAGCCGCCCCATCACATAAACCAACGGCCCGCCCGCAACCGGGATCCCCGGCAACGTCAGTGAATCGCCTGCATCCAAGTGAAGATCACCCAACGCACCAAACGAGGCATTCTCTCGAGACCCGGATGCGCGCTCGATACCCACCTCAGCATCTTCGGGAAACAATCCTCCAAAGTGCGCAAGGAGCGCTTGGCCCGTCATCGGCCCGGGGATGACAAAAACCTCTTGATCCCCGTCGTCTGACCACGTCCAGCGTCCCATTGCCTGCCCCCCTTTGGCACAGGCATAGTATAGCAAAAGGTCCCAGTATTCCCTTATTTTAACGCGCTTTCAATGCTTGCGCGACGGCCTGCCACTCCCCGGACAGCACCATCACCGCACCGTACAAAAGCATCCCAACCGGCACCGCCAAGACCGATCGCAGTGTTTCTTGACCGTACAGCGGTCCGTACAACCACACATGCAACCCCATCGCCATAACCACGGTGCCCGCCAGAGGCCAGACCACGCTCCGAAAAGGGTGGGTTCCGGGGCCGACAATACGCACCCAGTCATGCCAATTCAGATAGGCCGCCACAATGGATGCGGCCACCGTGCCGATCGCCGCCCCGCGAATGCCCCAGAAAGGAATCGGCGTTAGAAACCAGGTGAGAAGGAACTTGACGCCAGCCCCGTAAATCAAGTTCTTAACGGGCACCCATCCGTGTCCAGAAGCTTGCAGCGACGACCCCATAACTTGCTGCAACGCCAGTATTGGAGATCCCAGGGCCAGCACCTGCAGAGCTCCAGAGGCGCCCGACTCCCCATATAGAAGCTGGGTCAGCGGGTGCGCCAGCATCACCAGGCCTCCCGCCATGGGCAAGCCGAGCAGCCACACCAAGTGAATGGCGCTGTCCACCTTGCTATTGGCCTCTCTCCGATCCCCGCGGATGGTCGCCCTCGCGATGGCCGGCACCAAGGACACCGCCAGCGCCGCTCCGACCACCATGGTCAAGTTGATCAGGGGCATCGCTTCACCACTGAGTTGGCCGAAGCGTGCCGTGGCCTGTTCCAAGGTCAGGCCCGCCAGGCGCAGACGCATAGGCACAAACATGGAATCCGCCATCAACATCAGGGGAAACAACAACCCCGACAGCGACATAGGCAGCGCCACGGTAAACAAGCGCCACAAATCACGGCCAGGAAATCGGCCTCGCAGGGACCACTTGCCCCTCGAGCTCCGTTGGAACGCCAAATACACCATGCCGACGGCGGCCCCCACCGGTGCTCCCACGGTGGCTGCGGCAGCTGCGTTGTCCACGCCGGTGGGCAGGAAGTGATACGCCAGCGGAAACATGACCATGACCCGGGCCACTTGCTCAAAAATCTGCGACATCGCCGTTGGCCGCATTTCTTGACGGCCTTGAAAATAGCCGCGAAAACTGGCCTCCAGTGCCACAAAAGCCAACGCGGGCGCTAAGGCCCGGATCGCACCCGTGGCCGCAGGCTCGCGAAATACATAGACTGCAATCCACCGCGAGGCCAACTCCATCAACGCCGCCAGCACCATGCCGATCAGGCCCAGAGCCACTTGCGCCCAGGCGCCAAGACGCTCAGCACCTTCAGTGTCCCCCCGGGACAGCTTTTCCGCGCTCTGTTTGGCGAGCGCGGTGGGGATCCCATTGACCGAGACAGCCAGCAAAATGGCGTACAACGGGTACGCCATTTGGAACAGACCCACACCGTAGTCTCCGAGAACACGCGGCAAAAAGATGCGGTATATGGCCCCGATTAGTTTGGATACAAACGATCCAAGGGAGAGCCAGAATGCTCCCCGCCATACCGAACGTTCAGTCATAGGAGCCCCCCGCACATCCTCTTGCCTCATGGATATGCCCTGCCGGGGGGAAAAGACCAAGCTCTCGGAGAGGGCTAGCGGGAGGTCATTTCGGCAAAAGCGCGGTCGACCGCCTCCACGGTCTGCTGAATGAGGTCCACGTCGTGGATCGCCGACACAAACCAAGCTTCAAAGCGGCTCGGTGCCAAATATACCCCCTGGTCCAACATTAGGCGGTGGAACTCGGCAAAGCGCGTTTTGTCGGCCTGTTGCGCGGATGTGTAGTCAGACACCGCCTGACCGCCAAAAAACACGGTGAACCCGGAGCCAGCCCGGTTAAGGGTGATGGCCTCGCCATACTGATGCGCCAGTTGGAGAATGGCCGACGCCAAATCATTGGCCAATCGATCCATGCGAGGATACGGATTGGTTTGTTTGAGAACTCCCAGAGTGGCGAGACCAGCCGCCGATGACAGGGGATTCCCGGCCAGTGTGCCCGCCTGAAACATGGGCCCGGACGGGGCCACAGCCGCCATAACATCCCGTCGCCCGCCATAGGCGCCGGCAGGCAATCCACCCCCGATAATCTTGCCTAAGGCATACAGGTCGGGAATGACGCCCAGCATGTCGCCCGCCGAACCGTAGTGAAACCGAAAAGCGGTAATTACTTCATCAAAGATCAACAAGGCGCCGGCTTCGCGCGTCAATCGCGCCATGCCCTCCAAATACCCGGGCGCCGGGCTCACAATTCCCATATTGCCGACGATAGGTTCGGTCAAGACTGCCGCCACCTCGTGACCGTGCTGACGCAGGGTGTCCTCCAACCGCTCCAAGTCATTGAATGGCAAGCTGATGACATCTTGGGTCACGCCAACCGGGACTCCGGCACTGTCGGCTGTGCCTACGGTAGACGCCCCTGATCCAGCCCGTACCAATACGGCATCACTATGCCCGTGATACGCGCCCTCGAACTTGATGAGCTTGTTGCGGCCCGTATAAGCCCTAGCCAAGCGGATAGCCGACATGACCGCTTCCGTTCCTGTGGTGGTCAGACGGACTTGATCCAACCCTTTGATCGCATCACACAGCTCTTCGGCCAGCCGGATCTCATCCGGATGAGGAGCGCCTGTCAACGGCCCTTGATCGATGGCTGCTGCGATCGCAGCGGTCACGGCGGGATGACTGTGTCCCAACACCAGTGGGCCGAAAGCGGCCAAATAATCAATATATTTGTTCCCGTCCACATCGATGAGCCAGGCGCCTTCCCCGCGCTCAATCACGACCGGCGGGTTGCCTCCCACCGCGGCGAACGATCGCGCCGGTGAATTGACACCGCCCGCAATAGCGCGCTCTGCACGCTCAAACCAAGCTTTCGAACCTTGTCTATTCATAATCGGATCTCCTTCATGTCAAAGCTGTCCCCATCTTACACAAGGTGCCTTCGAAACTCGAGATACTTCCGGCAGGGAGTGTATTTGAGTTTAACGCGCTTGGCTGGCGGGCCAAATTGCTTATACTACCTGGTGTGAAAACGTGGCAAAAAGGTGCCGGCGCCCTTCTCGC
>JAJZAN010000041.1 GCA_021799435.1 Bacillota bacterium
GCTCGGGGATGCTGACGAGGGCGAGGGTGAGATCGAGGATCTCCGGGCTCGTCTGGAATCCATGGAGGACTTGGCCGATCCCATTCGAGAAAAAATCGAGCGGGAAATCGGCCGGCTCCAACGGATGACGCCCACTTCTGCCGAAGCGGCAGTCGTGCGTACGTACTTGGACTGGCTTGTCGATCTGCCCTGGACGACCGTGAGTGAAACGGGTCTGAGCTTGGCTGAGGCGGAGCAGATCTTGGAAGAAGACCATTTTGGCCTGAAACCGGTTAAAGAGCGCATTTTGGAATACTTAGCGGTGCAATCCTTGTCGAGCGAACTGAAAAGCCCCATCTTGTGTTTAGTCGGCCCGCCGGGGGTGGGGAAGACGTCTTTAGCTCGTTCCATAGCTCGGGCCACGGGACGCCGCTTCGTCCGGGTGTCGTTAGGCGGGGTGCGGGACGAAGCCGAGATCCGTGGACACCGCCGCACTTATGTAGGTGCCATGCCGGGCCGCATTGTGCAGGGAATTCGGCAAGCGGGGACCAAAAACCCGTTGTTCTTGTTGGACGAGGTGGACAAGATGGCGGCCGATTTTCGCGGCGATCCGTCGGCGGCGTTGTTGGAAGTGCTCGATCCTGAGCAAAATCAGCACTTTTCTGATCACTACATAGAGATGCCGTTTGACTTGTCGGGCGTGATGTTTATCACCACCGCCAATGTCCTGCATTCCATTCCGCGCCCGCTCCTCGACCGCATGGAGACGATTACCATCCCCGGCTACACGGAAGAGGAGAAGATCGCCATTGCAGAACGGTACTTGTGGCCGCGGCAAGTCCGCCAGCACGGCCTCAAACCGGAGCAGGTCACCATCAGCCGCCGGGTATTGGCGCATGTGGTGGCCCAGTACACCCGCGAAGCTGGAGTAAGGCAGCTGGAACGGGAGCTGGGCACGATTTGCCGCAAGGCGGCACGTCGAATCGTGGAGTCCGCCAAAACCCCCGTGCGGGTCACCATTCAAACCCTGCCAGGGTTTTTGGGCCAACCGCGGGTGCGTCATTGGGCCGCTGAGGAGGAGGCTCAAGCCGGGGTTGTTACCGGTTTGGCGGTGACAGATGTCGGCGGCGACATTATGGCCATCGAAGTGACCTCCATGCCGGGCAAAGGCCGACTCACCCTGACGGGGATGTTGGGCGATGTGATGCAGGAATCGGCTCGGGCTGGATTTAGCTACATCCGATCGCACCAATCACATTTGGGTGTACCGCAGGGATTCGATGAAACGACCGATTTGCACATTCACGTGCCGGAAGGCGCCATTCCTAAGGACGGGCCCTCGGCGGGGATCGCCATGGCTACCGCCATGGTGTCGGCGCTCAGCGGCCGGGCGGTCCGTCCGGACGTTGCCATGACCGGAGAAATTACGCTCCGAGGCCGAGTGCTTCCCGTAGGCGGCATCAAAGAAAAGATTTTGGCGGCGCATCGGGCGGGAATCACCACCGTGCTGATTCCGGAAAAAAATCAGCGCGATTTGGAAGAGTTGCCCTCTAATGTACGGAGGAACTTAGGCATCCAGGCGGTACGGCACTTGGATGAGGTCTTGAAAATCGCGTTGGCGGCGGAGGATGGTCATGGCGAAGAAGGGTAAAGGGAAGGGGGGGCCTCCCAAGGGGCCAGGCCGCGGAGCGCTGGTCACCTCGGCTCTCACAATAGCCGAGATGCCGCAAGACGGCAAAAGCGAGGTGGCCTTCATGGGCCGCTCCAACGCTGGCAAGTCATCGCTCATCAACGCCTTGGTCGGCAGCAAGGTGGCCCATACTAGTTCCACACCAGGCCGCACGCAGCGCATCAATTTCTTCAGCATGATCTCGTGGTATATTGTGGACTTGCCGGGGTTTGGGTATGCCAAAGTCTCCAAGCAGGACCGACAGACATTCGGACAGGCTGTGGAAACCTATCTTACGGAACGTCAGCCTCTGGTGGCGGGCGTCCTCATACAAGATGTGCGCCGTGACCCTGAGGAAGAGGAGGCCATGGTGGTGCATTGGGCAGCGTCGCGCAATATTATGCTCGTCGTAGCGGCCAGCAAAATGGACCGCCTCAACCGCACGGAACAGCAGGAGCGCAAAGATGCCTTGGAAACGGCCTATGGACGGCCTGTGTTCCTCGTTTCCAACCGCACTGGTGAAGGAATCGATCAGGTGAAAGACGCCTTGCGCGGTCTGGGATTACACCTCTAGCGCCAGCGGTAGGTGGTGGGCTCGCCAAAGCTGATGCGGGGAAGGCGTCGTCCGCTCAACCGTCTCGCCTTCATGAGCAGATGCACGGTCACTAAAAGAAATCCGGAGTGTGAGACCACGGCCATGCGCTGAGCACGCTGCTGATAGCGCATAATCTCTTCCATGGCGTCCCGGCACCGAGCGTAGGAGAGCGTCTGACCTTCCGGAGGAATGTTGAAGAACCAGGCGGAGCGCAGATAGCTCCACCACATTTCACTGGGCCAGCGCCGGTCGAGAAACCAGGTGCTGGCTTCGGGAACTTTGACGGGGATTTCCCGGAATAGAGGATCTACGATCACCTCGGCGCCGCGTGCAAAGAGATGTGCCGTTTCCAAGGCGCGAGGCAAGTCGGATGAAATAACGAGTTCGGGGACCGGATAGCTTGCGTAGAGCAGGCGAAGACGATTTTGTTCGTCCGTACTGAGCCCCGCCAGATCGTAGTCCTCGAGGTACGCGTTAAATTGGGTTTTTGTCATAAGAAGAGGGTTAGGGGGGACGTTTGGCCGTCCGTGCCGCATAACCCAGAGCGTTTTCCCATCGAGGTTGTCCATATGACCAAGCTACTCAATTCACGAGGTCCGGTCAAGTGTCCCGGACAAGACCGGTTTGCGGCAATCTTCTCGCGATGCGGCGGGGTCCGATTGCTCGCGTCCAACATATATCGATCCTAGGTGGAGACTCCCCGAGATTGTCCATAGCATGGTCCGGGATACCAGCATTACCAATAGAAATCGGTCCTGGAATGCCGCGGGGTTGACAGGAGCTCGGGCATATTCGTCGAATGACTTAGTGCTTGGACTTCTTGTGAGGTGACGACGATTTGGTTTTGTCTTTGACAGATCAGTTTCGGCGAATCCGCCGACTTAGGCACGAGGACGTGCCTGTACTTATGTCTTGGGATGATGACCCGGCCTTGTTTGAATTGACCGGGAAGAAATTTACGCATGGGGATGAAAAAGTCTGGTGGAATAATCTTATTCGTGACCGGTCGCGATTAGCCTTTGCCATCATCAACAACGACGGTGGCCTCATTGGCGACGTGGAACTGCAGCAGATTTTATGGCGAGCACGCGAAGCTGAAATCCGCATTTCCATCGGCGACAAAGAGTACTGGAATCATGGCTTCGGGAGTGAAGCGCTGGAAGAGGCCGTCTTTGCCGCCTTTCACTTGCTTTCGTTGGAGCGTGTATACCTGCGCGTTCGGGTCGACAATGTGCGCGCTATCCGGAGCTATCAGAAAGTCGGATTCCGGGCGGTGGCCCGGCTGGCCGCGACTGGTCACTTAGCGGGTCATACGGAACTGCAACTTATGGAGATTACCCGGGCGCGTTATGCGCCCTTGCCCGCGAGAGCCTGACGCCCGGGGACGGGATTGACCCCTTGGCTGTAGGATGGCCAGGTCGGGTACCAATCGCGGCGGGCCCTCTCAAAGCTTTGCGAATCCGGGAAAGTGGTAGCCGGCCAATATTGATAGTGTCGGGCCGCCGCAAGCTCCCGCGTGAGGGATGTGTCTGGCTTAGCGCTTAGAGACAGAGTCTGAGACACGTCTGCTGCCGGCGTGGTGTTTAAGTACCAGAGAGCCAGGTTCAGAGCCCGGAGAAAGTGCGTCAATTGAGCTTTTGGAGCTTCCCCCGCCACCACCACGTGTGGGATAGGGCCGGTGGAGGCGCCCAGCCATGCGAGAATGGCTGTAGCGGAATTGAGGGATTGCAAGTCTGCCGCCTGCTGCAGGGACACCAGCGCCCAAGGCAGGTGGTGGCGTTTCCATAGGGATTCGACGTCCGTAAAGGGCATGGTCGACCATCGGCTGATGGCGGCATGGTGGGCCATCAGGATTTTCACGGCCAGTGGCTGGGATGGCGCGACCACCGGAGTCAGCACCATGGGCAGGTTATTCAGGGCGCGCAGACGAAAGTGCGGGTCGGGAATCGGCGACACCAGCACCATATCCGGACGCACACCCAGGTATCCGTCGACCGGCCATTGGCTGCCCGCCAACTGGATCATCAGTTGCGCGTGCCGGGCCACTTCTTTGACATCAAGATGTTCATGACGGAAAAATCCCAGCGTCTCGGCCACCTTCACGGGTGTGGCGGCCAGCGTTCCGGGTACACTGATATGGAGTGTGAGAACTGGGTCATGTCGGCTTGGGGACGGCGATGCGGTCCGCTGACCGCATCCTGTCAAAACTAGGGCTGCCGCCAATATGGCGGGAATCCCGTAAGAAAGTCGTTGGGTCACCGGTTCTGTCCTCCTTCGCATCGAGTATATGACACGACTCGGTGAATGAGACCGGTTTCGAACTGGATTGACAGGCGGAAGGCGTCCGATATAATTTAAATGCCATGTAATCGTGGGCTATCTCAGGAAGCGAGGGATATTGGGATGAAGGTTCAACCCTTGGGTGATCGGGTATTGGTTCAATTGGTCGAAGAGCAACAGCGGACCCAGAGCGGGATTTTTATCCCAGACACTGCCAAGGACAAGCCGCAAACCGGTTTGGTAGTGGCTGTGGGCGACGGCGAAGATGTCAAAGTGAAGAGCGGTCAGCGGGTGCTGTTCGCCAAGTTTGCTGGAACCGAGATCAAGATTGACAACGTGGAGCACTTGATTCTTTCGGCGGAGGACATTCTCGCTGTCGTTGAGTAACATAATTTTGTCATTGATATACGCCTGAGATGGGAAGAAGCGTTGGGAGACTGGCACAGAGAGCGGGGATAAGCTGAGAATCCCGCCCAGGGCTCCAACGTGTGTGGACCCGGAGGCTTCTTGAGATCGTCCTTGGACGCGAATCAAGACGGGGGCGCCCGATACTGCGCGAAAAGGCCTCCTGTGAGGCAAATTAAGGTGGTACCGCGAACTCCCGTTTCGCCCTTAGCGAAACGGGAGTTTTTGTATTTAGGCCATTTTGAGGAGGAGTCTTTATGGAATTGAGTCCCCGCTATAATCCGGCGGAGGTGGAAGACAAATGGTACCAGCTGTGGCGGGATCGCGGTTACTTCCAGCCGTCGATGCGGACGGACCGCCCCTCCTTCAGCATTGTCATGCCGCCACCTAATGTGACCGGAGTGCTGCACCTGGGGCACGCACTGAATACCACCTGGCAAGACATCTTGATTCGTTTTCACCGCATGCGTCAGGACAACACTCTGTGGCTGCCGGGGACCGACCACGCGGGGATCGCGACCCAAGCCAAAGTGGATGAGTTGCTCCGAAGCCGCGGACAAAACCGCTATGATCTGGGGCGTGAAGCCTTCCTCGAGGAAGCCTGGCGCTGGAAGGAGCAATACGGCGGCACCATTTTGGAACAGATCGGCAAGCTCGGAGCCTCGGTCGACTGGAGCCGATTGCGCTTCACCTTGGATGAGGGATTGTCCCGAGCCGTCACCGAAGTGTTTGTGCGGTTGTACGAAGAGGGCTTGCTCTACCGCGGGAACTACATCACCAACTGGTGTGTTTCCTGCCGCACTGCGCTGTCCGATATTGAGGTGGAGCATGAGGACGAGACGGGACAACTAACGTCCATTGCATACCCCTTAATCTCCCAAGATGGCGAAATTGTGGTGGCAACCACCCGGCCAGAAACCCTGTTGGGCGACACGGCGGTCGCCGTGCATCCGGATGACCCGCGCTATCAGCATCTGATTGGAAAGTTTGTGGAAGTGCCCCTTATGAACCGGCGTATTCCCATTATTGCCGATACCTATGTGGACCGGGAGTTTGGCACAGGGGCGGTTAAGGTGACACCGGCTCACGATCCCAACGACTTCCAAATGGGCAAGCGGCATCATCTAGAGGAAATCAAGGTCATCGACGAAGATGGGCGGATGACCGAGGCGGCCGGAGTCTATGCGGGCTTGACCCGGCAAGAGGCTCGCAAGAAGGTCCTGCAGGATCTGGAGGCTCAAGGACGCATCCGCCATACCGAGCCGCTTGCCCACGCCGTCGGACACTGTGAACGGTGTGGCACCGTCATTGAGCCGCTGTTGTCCCTGCAGTGGTTTGTCAAAATTGCACCCCTGGCGGAGCCTGCCATCGAGGCGGTCAAGCGGGGCGTCATTCGGATTGTGCCAGAGCGCTTCGAGAAGATTTACATGAACTGGATGGAAAACGTGCGAGACTGGTGTGTATCCCGGCAGCTGTGGTGGGGCCATCGGATCCCCGCATACTACTGCGATTGCGGCGCGATGGTAGTGTCGCGCACGCCGGTGGCGACCTGCGCCCAATGCGGCGGGTCCATGCATCAGGATTCGGACGTGTTGGACACATGGTTTTCAAGCGCGCTGTGGCCCTTCTCCACGCTGGGGTGGCCGGAGGACACGGAGGACTTGGCTCAGTTCTATCCGACATCGGTGCTCAGTACGGGATATGACATCATCTTCTTCTGGGTGGCTCGCATGATTATGCAAGGCATCCACTTCACCGGCGAGAAGCCGTTTTCCACTGTGCTGCTGCACGGTCTGGTGCGGGACGCCAAGGGACAGAAGATGTCGAAGTCCAAGGACAACGGTGTGGACCCCATCGAGGTCATCGACAAATACGGCGCGGACGCGCTCCGCATCGCGTTAGTGCTGGGATCGGCTCCCGGCAACGATTACCGTTGGAGCTGGGAGCGTTTTGAAGCGGGCAGCCACTTTGCCAACAAGGTGTACAATGCCATGCGCTTTGTCCTGATGAACCGGCCGGAAGGATTCCAGGCTTCGGAATCCATCAGCCAGCACCCGGCCGACCAATGGATCTGGACTCGACTCAATGCTGCCATCGAAAGCATGACCGATGCCTTGACCCAATATGAGTTTGGCCAGGCAGCGCGGACCATCTACGACTTCTTCTGGGATGATTATTGCGACTGGTACATTGAGATGGCCAAGGTGCGCCTCAAGGGTCCCCAGCGGGATGAGGCGCTGAGTACGCTCATTCACGTCGCTGAACGGGCTTTGAAGCTTCTCCACCCGTATATGCCGTTCGTGACCGAGGAATTGTATCAGGCGTTGGGCGGCGGGGAAAGCATCATGATATCGGAGTGGCCTGCGCCGGACCCGGAGCGGGCGCAGCAGGACGGGGCCGCAGTTATTGAATACATCCAGCAGTTGGTTCGAGCTGGGCGCAATTTACGGGCGGAAGTGGGCCTAAAACCCACCCAAAAGGCCGGATTTGTGGCTTTAGGGGATACGCCTGAGGTTGTGTCGCGTTGGGAGAAAGGACGCGCCGAAGCGGAGCTTCTCATGCGGGCCGATCGTCTAGACTTGCGGGTCAAGGAGGACGGATCACGGGTGGAACGGGCCATCGCCGGGGTGACGCTGGGCGGAACGATATATCTCCCTCTGGAAGGATTGGTGGATGTCGAGCGGGAGATTGAGCGGGTCAAAAAGGCCAAGAGCGAGGCCGAGGTGGAACGGGAGCGGCTCCAAACGCGTCTTTTGGATGCGAACTTTGTATCGCGGGCTCCAGCTGAGGTGGTAGCTAAGGCTCGAGACAGTCTCGCCGAGCTGGAAGCTCGCATTGAGCGGCTCCAGGAGCGCGAGGAGGCTCTTCGGTGAAAGAAGAGTGGTGGCAGGGTCAAAGCCGATTCGGAATCCGTCCGGGTCTGGAACGGATTGAAGCGCTGATGGAGCGGTTGGGCCATCCTGAGCGGGCCTATCCCGTGATTCACATTGCCGGGACGAACGGCAAAGGATCTGTGGCGGCTATGGTCACAGACGCGCTGGTCGCTCAAGGGTTGCGGGTGGGGCTTAACACCTCGCCCGACTTAGGCCAAATTAACGAGCGAGTCAGCATTAACCGGGTCCCATTGGAGGAATCTCTATGGGATCGATTCGGGCAAGAGGTGGAAGAGGCCGGGCGGAATCTGTCTGACGTTCCGTCGTTTTTCGAAGCGATTACCGCCTTGGCTCTCTTGGCATTCGCTCGCTTGAGAGTCGATGTGGCAGTGGTGGAAGTGGGACTGGGCGGACGTTTGGACGCTACCAACATCGTGCCCCCACCGCTTCTGACCATTATCACGCCCATCGCCATGGATCACACCGATCGCTTGGGCCACACTATTGAGGCCATCGCCGGCGAGAAGGCTGGGGTGCTGAAATTCGGCAGTGAACTGGTGCTGGCCCGCCAGAGCTTCCCGGCGGCGCGAACGCGCATTGTGGCGGAAGCGGCCAAGTGGTCGGTGCCTGTATTCGAACCCGAAGTCGAGGCCTGGATGACCGAGACCGGCCCTGCCCTTCGGATCCGGGAGGGCCGCGAGGTCCGAGTCCCGCTTCAGGGCGCCTATCAGACGGGCAACTTGGAAACGGCTTGGACCGCCATTGAGCGGTTGGCTCTGAAGGGATACGTGCCCCGACTCGATTTGGCGATCGAGGCTTTAAAGACGGTTCATTGGCCGGGACGATTTCAGGTCGTCTCGGAAAGCCCGTTAATTGTCGTGGACGGGGCCCATAATTTGCATGGCATCGACGGCGTGGTCGCTACGCTGGCACGTGAGCCGTGGAACCGCAAGCGATGGCACTTGGTATTTGGGGCACTCTCCGACAAGCCAGCCGAGGACATGCTGGACCTGATTGCCCCGCTGGTGGGCGATGTCGTGTTGACGCGCGTGCCTGGCGAACGGGGACGCGATTTGTCGTCCTTAGCGCCGCGGCTGGCATCTGATCACTGGGTGAAGGCCGTGGATGACCCAGTGAACGCCGTCGAGGAGGCCCTGAGGCGGATGCAAAGGCCCGATGAAGCGCTCCTGGTGGCGGGGTCGCTGTCGCTGCTCATGTATTTGAATCAACGCGGCCTATTTCAGTATATGCCGGGCATTCGTGTCGATATGTGACGTTGAAAATTAGGATATGCTGTCACAGTTGGTAGAATTCAGCGATTGCCCGGGACTTTGGTCGAATGGTATTCTGGACACGATCCATTTCTGACCAGACCGCAGAAAGCGGATTTGGAACCGTGGGGAGAAGAGGCAGCAGTGCGTAAAGGACGACAGGGTTTAGGGATGGCCATTGTATACATTCTCATCGGAGGAATCGTAGGCTCCGTGCTTGGCCGCCTGTTGGATTCGCTGTGGGCGCCTTTGGGCCGCACTTTGCTGTCGATTGGATCCCAGCCAGGCACCGGCTGGTCTCTTAATCTGGGAGTTGTCGGCCTGCAGGTGGGTGGATGGATTCAGATGAACGTCGTTGGCGTCATTGGCCTCATCGTGGGTCTATTTTGGTATCAGCGACGGAGTTCGTAATCATGGAATCGGTAATCTTGGCCTCGGCATCGCCTCGGCGTCGACACTTGCTGACGCAAATGGGGTTGGAATTTGAGGTGCACCCCGCGGATATTGACGAAACACCGCGGCGCGATGAGCGCCCTGAGGTTTTGGTACGGCGGCTGGCGGTTGAGAAGGCACTCGTGGTGGCTCAGAAGCATCCCGATGCTTTGGTTATTGGGGCCGACACCGTGGTAGCGTTGGGGCGCATGATTTTGGGCAAGCCGCACGACGCGGATCACGCTCGCGCCATGTTGCAAATGCTTAGCGGCAATCGTCATGAGATTTACACGGGAGTAGCCGTGTGGTCGGGCGCGCGGCAACGCGGTTATGCTTCGGTCAATGTGGCTCATGTGACCTTTCGGTCTTTGACACCAGCGGAAATTGATGACTACGTGGCAACAGGAGAACCCATGGACAAGGCTGGCTCCTACGCCATTCAAGGTGGCGCAGGGCGTTTCGTCGAGTCCTATGTAGGGAATCTGGAAATCGTCATCGGACTGCCGCGAGACGTGGTCGAGCGGCTTATTAGGCGGTTGAGCGGGTCATAAAATGAGCGTTCGGGATTGGCCAAAGGACGAAAGGCCGCGGGAGCGGCTGTTGCGCCATGGACCCGGCGTGCTGTCAGATGCAGAATTGCTGGCGGTGCTGTTGGGAACAGGCACTCAGGGACAGACAGTGATGGAGCTCAGTCACGCGCTGCTCAAGGACGGGTGGGCCCGGTTAAGCCGTTGTACACCTCGGGAACTGATGCAGGTGCGGGGAATGGGACAAGCCAAGGCGGCGACATTGTCAGCCGCGTTGGAGGTTGGCCATCGCGTCGAGCAGGGGCTCTCATTAAGGGTCAAGGGCCCCGAAGATGCGGTGCGGCTCGTGTCCGATCTCAGGGACCGCGACCAGGAAGAATTTCGGGTGATTTTACTGAACACCAAAGGTTATGTGCTAGGCATCGAGACTGTGTTTCGAGGCGGTGTGGATCGGGTCGAAGTCTTTCCTCGCGAGGTCTTTCGGCCGGCCGTGGCGCGTTCCGCGGCTTCGATTGTCGTTGTTCATAACCACCCCAGCGGGGACCCTTCACCGAGCAGACAAGATCGGGCATTGACCCGGCGTCTGGAAGAATGCGGTGATGTGATGGGCATCCCGGTGGTGGACCATCTGATTGTCGGACGGTCACGACACGCCAGCCTCCATCAAGGGCTGCTGACCGAATTAAGTTAGGGAGGAAATGATTTTGAAAGGACTCTTCGGATCCTTTTCCAAGGATATGGGCATTGACCTCGGCACGGCCAACACGGTGGTGTTTGTACATGGCAAGGGCATTGTCCTGCAGGAGCCCTCGGTGGTCGCCATTGACCAGATGACGGGTGAACACATTGCGGTGGGCCAAGAAGCCAAACAGATGGTTGGCCGCACTCCGGGCAACATTCGGGCGGTCCGGCCCCTGAAAGACGGCGTCATTGCCGACTTTGACACCACGCAAGCCATGCTAAAGTACTTCATTCGCAGGGCCACCACCAACATGCGGTTCATTCACCCGCTCGTGGTTGTGGGTGTACCCTCGGGCGTCACGGGTGTGGAAGAGCGGGCTGTCAAAGACGCCGCGATTCAGGCTGGCGCTCGGGAGGCCTTGGTGATTGAAGAACCGATGGCAGCCGCGATTGGTGCAGGACTGCCTGTGGCTGAGCCTACTGGAAACATGATTGTTGACATCGGAGGGGGTACCTGCGAAGTAGCAATCATCTCTCTGGACGGCATTGTGACCGCCCGCTCCATCCGAGTGGCTGGTGACGAAATGGACGAAGCCATCGTTAACCACATTAAGCGTACGTACAACATGATGATTGGTGAACGTACCGCCGAAGAGGTCAAGATGACCATCGGTTCGGCCTACCCGCCCGATCATGAGGAGACCATGGACGTGCGTGGCCGCGACCTGGTGACAGGATTGCCGAAGACTTTGAAAGTCAATTCCACGGAAATTCAACGGGCATTATCCGACACGGTGAACAGCATCGTCGACGCCATTAAGGCGACGCTCGAAAAATCCCCGCCGGAACTGGCCGCCGACATTATGGACCGTGGCATTGTGATGACAGGCGGAGGCTCTCTGCTCCGTAATTTCGACAAATTGGTGAGCTCGGAAACAGGCATGCCAGTGCACATGGCAGAAGAACCCCTCTTGACCGTTGTGCGTGGGACAGGCATGGTGTTAGATGATCCGCATCACCTGGAAGCCCTGCGCCGCCGCAACCGTCACTAACACGACGGTGAGCCTGCCAGACCGCCTGGGTCTGGCAGGCGGGATTTTCAGAAATGAAAACTATGTTTCAAGGGGAGAGGATTCGTGATGGGCGGCTTTATTTTCCGTTGGCGCCGGCCCATCATTATCGTTTTAGTGATAATGGTGGTGTCGCTCAGCTTAAGTTTTACGGCGCGCGTCCATAGCAAAGTGATATCTCTCTCTAACCTAATCGGAACGGTGGTATCGCCGGCTAGTGCCAGCCTGACCTATTTGGGCAACAAGGTGGGTGCGGGCGTAGGCACCGTGGGGCAACTTTTCACCCTCCAGCAAGAAAATGTCCAATTGAAGCAAAAGCTCTTGTTATACAACAGCATGAAACTGGAGCTCTCTGAATTATCGCAGGAAAACAATCAGCTTCGAGGCCTGCTGAACTTAAGGACCGCTGCATCAGGTTGGCAGTTGGTGGGCGCTTCTGTCATTGCCCGAAACCCGGACACATGGCTTCAAACTGTGGTGATCAACCGCGGCACGCGCGCCGGAGTCCATCCCGGCATGGCTGTTATCGTCCCCCAAGGTGTGGTGGGACGCGTGGTCGCCGCCACGCCGGTGTCCTCGACCGTGATGCTCATTCTCGACGCGAATTCGGGCGTCGGAGCACAAGATGTGCGGTCGCAGTCGGCAGGCATTGTCAATGGCCGCGACCCGGTCAGCGGACAATTGACCTTTCAACTATTCTCGCATCACCCGGATGTGTTGCAGGGAGATGCGGTCGTGACCTCCAGCTACAGCCAGTACTATCCTCCCGGTTTGTTGCTTGGGCAGGTGTCTAAGGTGACGCAGACCGCTTATGGCTTGACGGAAACTGCCACCGTGATACCGGCCGTGAACTTTAATCAACTGGAGAATGTGATGGTGGTGTTGTCGCATCCCAGCGGGACCTCGCTGCCGCCCATTTACGGCGGAGGAGGACGATAATGTGGCAGTTTCGAATCCCCACCTGGATTGTGCTGTATCTCTTGGGACTCTTGGTGCAGACGGCGCTGCTGCCGCAAATCTTCCCCATTGGCTATGTACCCAATCTGGTGCTCCCCATTACGGTGATTATTGCCCTCTATGAGACGCCGCGCCGGGGACTGGCGGCAGGTCTGATTGGGGGCCTCATGCAGGACCTATGGGCGGGCCGGCTGTGGGGAATTAATGCCCTAACCTTTGCGCTCTTGGGATATGCCATTGCTCATTTGGAGTCGCGCATTGCGCGGGACAACGTGTTTGTTCCCGGACTGCTGGCGGGATTGGCTCAGTTGCTGGTCGTGCCCTTCCAATGGGTAATTTTGCGGGTCTTCGGGTTTCCGTTTGCATGGAGCGAATTCATGCATCCCTTGCCGGTGTGGCTCTTGTTCAGCATGTTGGTGACCCCGGCGATCGGAGGCATTCTGGGATTCAAGCCGCGATATGAGGCGTCTAGGCGCTACGCTCGGAGCGCACGGTAGACCACTAATGAGGGTTCAGCTGCAGCTGAACCTTTTTTATGTCTTGGGTGCGTTCTCTTAGCGGCGAAAATTCGACGCCACTGGCGATTTTTGGAAACAAATTGTTGGCAATGCCGAAAGCCCCACGGCAGGAGTTCCGCATTAAAGAGAGAACTTGTTAGAATGCTGACGTCATATGGGGGAGGCGCGCATGGAAAGAACAACCACGGACGAGGTGGGGACTCTCGGTGGAGGCGATAAGCCTCAGCCGAAAAAGCGGGCGCAGTTCCGCAAGACAGGCCCGAAGGCGGCATCCGACCGAGGGTTGTCGAAGCCGCACGTGTCCACTCCATTTGTTGAAAGATTGTTGGATCGGCACAGTGACTGGGACTTCGAAGAGGAGGCCCGGCGTCATCCGACATTGTTAATTCGGCGAACCCTGCGTTCGGGCCAGCGGGTCCGCTTTTACGGAAATGTTGTGATTTTGGGCGATGTAAATCCGGGAGCCGAAATCACAGCCGGCGGCGATATTGTGGTGATGGGTTGGCTTCGCGGATTGGCGCACGCCGGCGCTGAAGGCGACGAGCAGGCGACGGTGTCGGCGTTCCGGCTGAACCCCACGCAGCTGAGGATTGCCAACTTCATCGGCAGGGCGCCGGATCAGGGTGAGGCGGTATTGCCCGACCTGCCGGAATTTGCAGAGGTGCGTGAGGGCCAGCTGGTCATTGACCGCTGGCAGCGGAGTGTACTCACAGGAGCCGAGTTCCAAGCGTAAAGCTCCGGTTTCCGCCGGGGTGAAGGAAACACGAGGAGGAAGCTATCGATGGGTGAAGCCATTGTCATAACCTCAGGCAAGGGAGGGGTTGGCAAGACTACCACGACCGCCAATATTGGCGCAGGTTTGGCGCAAGCGGGGCAGAAGGTGGCGTTGATTGACGCAGACATCGGCCTGCGCAACTTAGACGTCGTCATGGGGTTGGAGAACCGCATCGTGTATGACTTGGTCGATGTGGTCGAAGGATTTGCCAAATTGAAAACCGCGTTAATCAAGGACAAGCGGTTCGAGAACCTGTATCTTTTGCCGGCAGCCCAAACGCGGGACAAGACTGCGGTGAGTCCCGATCAGATGCGGGATCTAGTCGGGGAGATGAAGGAAGAGTTCGATTTCGTGCTGATTGATTGTCCTGCAGGTATTGAGCAAGGTTTCAAGAACGCGGTCGCGGGATCGGACAAGGCCGTGGTGGTTGCCACCCCGGAGGTATCGTCAGTACGTGACGCGGATCGCATCATCGGACTCTTGGAAGCCGAGGAAAAGCATGACCCATCCTTGATTGTAAACCGCATTCGTCCTAGCATGGTAAAAAAGGGCGACATGATGGACATCAATGACATGATTGAAATCTTGGCGATTGAGCTTTTGGGTGTCGTGCCGGACGATGAATTTATCGTCGTCTCCACCAACCGGGGCGAGCCGGCCGTTATGAACCCGCAATCCCGCGCCGGCGAAGCTTATCGCAACATCACGCGCCGATTGATGGGGGAGAAGGTGCCGTTTTTGAAGCTGGAGGACGAGAACCAGGGCTTTATTGGCCGGTTGCGCAAGATGATGGGGATTAAAGGGTGAGTCGAGGAGGGGGAGCCATGTTTGACTTGTTCGCGCGGGTTTTTGGGCGGGACGACGCGAGCAAGGATGTGGCCAAAGAACGTCTCCGTCTGGTGCTGGTGCACGACCGGGCAAGCTTGTCCCCGCAGGCGCTGGAGAATCTCAAGAATGACCTGGTCAAAGTCATTTCACAGTACCTTGACATCGATGACCAAGGATTTCGGGTTGATTTCTCCCGGGACGAAGATGCCATGGCGTTGGTCGCCAATATTCCCATTCGCAAGAAGGTCAACCGGAATTCTTTGTAAGGTGGGCCATTAAGGTCCACCTCGACCCGGTCTACGTCATCGTTTATACTGAATTCACTTCAGCGTTAAAGGGTATGATGTCGTGGGAAACCGTCGGTCCCGTTTCCAAATTGATTACTTTACGGTTGTCTTGATGTATGTCTTGGCAACCGTGTCTATTGTTGTGCTGGCGAGCGCTACGAAGTCCTTGACTCCAGCCACTGATCCGCTGTATTTCGTCAAACGGCAGATGATGTGGATTGGGCTTGGAACCGTAGTGCTCGTTGTTGTCAGTTGGATTGATTACCAGAAGTTCAAGAAGATGAGCCCCTACATCTATTGGGGGGCTGTAGGCCTTTTGGGTGTGGTGCTGGTCCACGGGCAGTCGGCCCTGGGGGCCCAGCGGTGGATTCAAGTGGGGCCATTTCAATTGCAGCCATCGGAGTTTGCCAAAATCGCCATTATTGTGACGTTGGCCGGGCATTTGGACAAGAAGAAAAGCCTCAAGAGATGGCGGGATATTGTCTCTCCGTTAATCCACGTGGCCATCCCGATGCTGGAAATCTTGAAACAGCCGGACTTGGGCACGACCTTGGTGTTTGTCGCCATTACCGTAGGGATGTTCTACATGGCCGGTGTCCCCTGGACCAAGATGCTCATCTTCCCAGCCGGTCTGTTCGCCATTATCGCTTGGATCTATCTCCATTACCGGTACGGTATTAAGATTCCCATCATGCACAGCTATCAATTGAACCGCTTGACGATCTTTTTGAATCCCAACAAGGATCCCTTGGTAGGCGGCTATAATGTCATTCAGTCCCGCATTGCGGTGGGCACGGGCGGTCTTTTAGGCGGCGGGGCGATCGGCGCGCAGTCTAACCTGCTCGGATTCTTGCCGGAGTCCTACACCGACTTCATCTATGCCAGCATTGGCGAGGTGATGGGATTCGTCGGGTCGATGGCGATTCTCTTCATCTATTTGGTGATGATTGCCCGAGCCGTTTACATCGCCTATCAGGCCAAAGACCGTTATGGAACCCTCTTGGCATCGGGAATGGCGTCGCTTCTCGCTTTTCACGTGATTGAGAGTGCCGGCATGGCGACTGGGATTATGCCGGTCGCCGGCGTGCCGTTGCCCTTCATGAGTTATGGGGGATCGGCGTTCTTGGCGGACGCTGCCGGCATCGGAATCTTGTTGAACGTCTATGGACGCCGGAAGACACAGAACTACAAGCCAGCCGTGTCCCGCCAAGTGCCTATGCTATACTCGAACCAATCTGAGGAGCCGGAATCGGTGAGCGGAGGAACATCCCCCCTGATGTGATGCCGGGCCTTCGAGAGAATGGTGTGAGACTTGCCAGCTTGGGGGGCAGGTATGGGGCATATTCGCGAGCTTATGGCGGGAACTTGGCTGGTTCTCATGACAGTGGCCGCCTTAAAAGTGCACCGGAACCGCCGCATGGTGGCGCTCATACTGGCCAGTGCGGGGGTTTTTGCCTGGGGATGGACAAGCGGGTCCAATCTCGCGTGGGGCTGCCTCATGGCGTGGATGTTTCTGTTCTGGCGCAAACCGGGAACGAAGAAATTCGAGGGGCCTCTTCTGGCCTTGGGCATCTTCGTGGGCGTGGCGGCGTATTGGCGAGGGCCGGACGTTGCCTTGGGCGCGTTGGTGGGATTCGCGGTGGGCTTTATGGTGCTCTATCGCGCCCCGCGCGTGCTTCCTTCCAGTGGACGGGTGATGCCGCATCGTGCGCATGTGCTGGTGTGCAACGGATCGACGTGCCGGCAGCAGGGGGCCGAGTGGATTCGCCGCGGATTGGCGGATGGGAACCATGGGCCGGATACGATGCGGGTGACACCGGTGCACTGCTTGGGCGCCTGTCAGGACGCTCCGGTTCTGCTGGTAGAACCTTGGGGTCGATTAATGCGCCGAGTCCGGATTAAGGATTTGGCGGTGTTGAGAGGATGGGGAGGCAGCCATGAAAACTGACGGGATTATTCTCTTGGCGGTGGACTTGGCCTTGTTCCTGGCGCTGTTCGTACTGCTGGCCAAAATTCAGGCCCGCTTGGAGCGGATCGAGCGGCGCTTGACCCGCACGCCGCGTCGGACCTCTCAAAAAAAGATGGCGGCGAAAAAGGAATAAGTGGGTCCATGGCGAAGATGTGCCCATGAAGGAGCCAAGCCGGATGCGAAATGTGCTAGTGACAGGAGCAACAGGATTTCTGGGCCGTGAGGTGTCGTCGCGCTTGATGCGGATGGGATATCGCGTGGTAGGTCTGACCCGCGAGGTCCCCGATGATTTGGCGGTGGTGCCGTGGGTGGGCGATCTGTTGAAGGATGAACCGTTCCAGGGACCGGACCTGCCCTTCGACGCTGTTATCCATTGCGCGGGGCATCATCCGGGCGAGACAGAAGAGGTCGAACCGCTCCATGAAGAAGGGACACGGCGTATCGTAGAAGAAGCTCAACGGCGACACATTACCCGGTTTATCTACATCAGCGCCATGGGGGCCGGATTTCATGCGCCCACACGGTTTCAGCGCAGCAAGTGGGTGGCCGAGCAGATTGTCGTCAATTCCGGACTGGACTACACAATTCTTCGCCCCCATTTGATGTTCGGTCAGGGATCCGAGACCTTTAAGCGTCTTGAAGAGGCCGCTAATCGCCCATGGGCGGTGCTGCCCGAGTCCAAGCCCCTGATTCAGCCAGTCTACGTGGGGGATGTGGCCGAAATCGCCCTGCGGTCTTTATGGCGGGACCGCACGGTGGGACAAATTTACGATTTGGGCGGTCCGCAGAGCATGAAGCTCGAGGATGTGGTGCGGCACATCGCCCGCGACATCCACTTGTTTCGCATTTTGACGCTCCGAATTCCGAAGCGCTACGCGTATTATGTGTTAAACCGCGTGGGCCGGGTCGGGCCGATTTTGAGCGGCGAGGAATGGGGCTTCCTGCAGCATGAGGTAACCCGCCAGGATTCCCGGTGGCTGATTGATTACGGCCTCCTGCCGCACTCCTTAGCGATCTATTACTCCCCTCTGACGTAACCCGGGGGACATGTTCCCACCGCCCTGCGCATACACTATGGCGGAGGGATAACATGGCCAATTCGGAGGTGCATTGGGAGGCTCGTCAAGAAGTCGGCCAGGCGCCGGAGCCTTCGCTCCGGTGGGTGCGCTGGGTGATTGCCGGCCTTATTTTATTGACCTTGGCGTTCACCAGCCATACTAAAGGTCGTTTCGCGAGTCTTCTCATGGACCAAACCCGGCATTGGATGACCGCGACCACCCATTTGGCTGGGCTGCACATTCAAACGCCCAGTGTTTTACGGAATCTGACGCGGGGTTCCACGTCCCCAGGGGGTGCCGCCAGCTCCGTGGCTTGGCTGGCCCCGGTCACGCACGCCCGAGTCGACGAGAGTTTCGGGTGGCACGGCCAGGGAGCCAAGGCCGCGTTTAACCCGGCGGTGGTGTTGACCGTATCCCGCCACACTCCGGTGCAAGTGGGCGTGAGGGGCCACGTAACCCAGGCTTCCGGCGGCGTGGTGGCGGTTCAGAGTGCCAACCACACCCTTATCACAATCAAGCCGCTGGCTCATCTTTTGGTCACAACGGGCCAACGCGTCCAAGCGACCACCGTTGTGGGGCAAACAAATTCCGGCCGAGTCTCAATTGAGGTGGAAAGACAAGGGTATCCGGTCAACCCATTGGCGTCGTCCTTATACGGAACGCGGTGGCTCGGCCATTCGTGATGTCCAGCCGAGGAGGCCTATGGCGCCGCATTCGGATTAACCCTTTGTTTTTGCTGGTATTGGGGATCTATTGGTTTTCGGGCAGCGGCCGCCAAATGCTTATCGCGTTTTTGGCGGTGACGCTGCACGAACTAGCTCACGCGCTGGCGGCAGACCTCTACGGTCTCGAGATTGAACGCATCGAGCTGTGGCCCTTTGGCGGCTTGGCTCGCATTCACGGATTGGACTCGCAAGATCCCTACGTCGAGACGATGGTGACGGTCGCGGGTCCCTTGTCCAGTTTTTTTTGGGCTGCGTTCGCCTGGGCATTCGACCGGATCCTGCCGTTCAACCCGCAGTATGTCACGCTGTTCATTGAGGCGAGCCTTGCCATCGGCGCGATTAATCTGTTGCCGGCCTCCCCGTTGGATGGGGGACGCTTGGCGCGCGGATATCTTGCCCGACAAGTCGGGTATGCCGAGGCGGAGCGTCGGGTACAGGAGGCTGGGTTGTGGCTGGCCCGACTCTTGTTTGCCGTCACCTTGGCACTCATGGTGGCCGGACGCCTGGAGTTGGGGCTCGGTGTCTTCGCCGGATTTCTCTATTGGGGTGCGCTGCGGTCGCCACGGCATGCCTCCTATTGGGTGGTGCGGGACTTGGGTCAGCGAATCCTAGGATTCCAAAAGCGGACCATTTGGGCCGTGGACGACTTCGCGGTGCGCGCTGACACCTCGGTGGGTGATGTGATTCGGGTCATGCGGCCCCGCAAGTATCATCGCGTGGTGGTCCTGGATGACAACCTGCGGCGATTGGGCATCCTATACGAGGAGGCGCTGCTGAAAGAGTTGGAGCGGGGAGGGCCCCATACGCCTGTCGGGGATCTGACCGCGAGGCCGCCGGGCCCGATTGATTGAGACGGGATGACGCTGCGCAGCGGCCCCAAAAGTTTTGAACTTTTAGAGAATCCGGCAGCAATGGAGCAAAACTCCAGGAGCCGACAAAGGAAATCCCGGTCTATACGGCGAATGGAGTAATGGGCTGAAAATTTTTGGTTGCCATGTCGGGTTTGACTACATTTGAGGAAGGGGTTTCATATGCCACGGCGCAAGCGTCGCCGTTGGGGGATTTTGCCAGCTTTGACAGCTGACACGGCGGAGGATGGATCCGGCGAAAAATCCCTGGGGGACGCGGAAGCGGAAAGCGCCCCCAAAGAGCCGGAACCAAAAGTTTTTAAGGAACTTTTAATCAATTACGGACCGCATGAGAGCCGTTTGGCGATCATGGAAGACGGACAGCTGGTCGAGTTTTACATCACACATGAAGATGAGGATCAGGCCGCCGGCAACGTTTACAAGGGGCGGGTTGAGAACGTGTTGCCGGGTATGCGGGCAGCGTTCGTGAACCTGGGTTTGGAAAAGAACGCTTTCTTGTACGTGGATGACGCTCATGCCGAGGACCGAGACCGCAAGAAGTCCCGGGTTATTCAAGATGTCCTCAAGGTTGGACAAGAAGTCGTGGTGCAGATCGCCAAAGAGCCGATCGGCAACAAAGGCGCCCGCGTCACCACCGACATCAGTCTGCCGGGCCGATTCTTGGTGCTCACCCCCTATTCCGAAACGGTCGGCGTATCGCGGCGCATTGACAGTGAACGGGAGCGTGACCGGCTGCGGGAGATGGCGGAAAAGATGCGGCCTAAGGGCATGGGACTCATTGTTCGCACAGTGGCGGAAGGTGCTTCGCAGCGTGCTCTCATGCGCGACTTGGCGTACTTGCGGCGGGTTTGGTCGCGTGTGCGGCACAAGAGTCGTACCTCTAAGGCGCCGTCCATGCTGCATCGGGAGGCGGGGCTCATCGCCCGCAGTCTCCGGGACCACTTGGATGAATCGGTTGACCGCTTTATCATCGACGATGCGCACGCTTTCATGAAGGCCCGGGAGCTGGCGCAATCCTTGTCGCCAGGGCTGAAGAACCGGATTGAGCTGTATCAAGGGTCCGTGCCTTTGTTCGAAGCACGCGGCATCGAGGCCGAGCTGGACCGCGCCTTGAAGCGCCGCGTTTGGCTCAAATGCGGCGGCTATCTGGTCATTGACGAGACCGAGGCCCTCACCGTGATTGACGTTAACACCGGCAAAAATGTCGGAACGACCGACCTGTCCGACACCGTACTGGCCACCAACAAGGAAGCGGCGGTGGAGATTGCCCGTCAGCTGCGTTTGCGGGACATCAGCGGGATTGTGGTGGTCGACTTCATCGACATGGAGAACGAGGCCGACCAGACCGATGTCATTAAGACCTTCCAGAAGGCGCTCCGGGATGATCGGACGCGGGTTACGGTGCTGGGATTGACTCGTCTGGGACTCTTGGAGATGACGCGCAAAAAGGTGCGGGAGTCGCTGTTGAACCAGATGACGCGGGTGTGCCCAGTTTGTGAGGGGCGGGGCCATGTGTTGTCTGAGGATGTCGTGGCGCGCCGGGTGCGGTACCGGATTATGGAGAAATTCCGGGAGAGCGATGCCGAGGCTGTACTGGTGGAGACGCACCCGCTGGTGGCGGCCCACTTAATTGGGCCCGGGGGCAGCAATTTGCGCCTTTTGGAGCATGACACGGGACGGTCGGTGTTTGTGCGCGGCGTGGACGCGGTGGATATGAATCATGTCGACTTTGTGGCCGTCGGGCAACGAGCTGAAGTGGAGCGCCAAGCTCTGCCGGTGCGCGACGGCGACCGGTTGGAGATCGACATTGAGGAGCGTCATGCGACCAACCCCAAGGACGGCATCAGCCGTTTATCCGGATATGTCATCGACATTGAAAACGGTGGACTTCATGTCGGAGAGCGGGTCAATGTCGAGATTGTGCGGGCCTTGAGGACCTTCGCCACCGCCCGGATCCTGCCGGCCGATGCGCAAGTGGCGGCCCGAGAATCCGAGATCCAAAAAGGGCAGCTGTAACTATCCGCAAATTGACAAGAGATGCGGATTGTGATAACATGCATTGGACTAACGGTACCTCAGGATGAGGAGGACTTTCTTGTGTATGCAGTGATGGAGACCGGGGGTAAGCAATATCGCGTCGAGCCCGGTCAGATTTTGGTTGTAGAAAAGCTCGCCGGAGAACCGGGGGATGAACTGGCGTTCGACAATTTGCTCATGGTTGTGGGCGATGAGGGCGCACCTGTGGTGGGAACGCCTTACGTGTCTGGAGCCAAGGCTTACGGCACAGTGGTAGCGCAAGAGCGCGGCAAGAAAATTTTGGTTTTCAAGTACAAGCCCAAGAGCAACTACCGGCGCCGCCAGGGCCATCGGCAGTATCAAACCCGAGTTCGCATCGAGCGCATCGAGCTGGCGTGATTCGGGTGCGTCTAACCCGCGCGGCGGATGGCACGCCGACCCGGCTTGAAGTGACGGGCCATGCGGGACGAGGCGCGTACGGGGAAGACATTGTCTGTGCAGCCGTCAGCGCGCTCATCGAGACTTTGACTCTGGGGCTGACACATGTTTCGGTCCAGCCCCCGCGAGGGGCTGTGGATCCGGGAGAGGCGGACATCGCGTTTCTCCAGCCGATGTCACCCGAAACCCGGGCAATTGTTGAGACCATGGTGATGGGACTCAAGGATTTGGCTCGTTCAGAGCCTGACGCGGTCCGATTTAATACGGTACGGTCGGCGAACGAGAAACTTTAGGAGGGTTAATCATGCGGTTACAACTGTTCGCACACAAAAAGGGTGGCGGTAGCTCCCGCAACGGCCGTGACTCCAATCCCAAGATGTTGGGTGTGAAGCGCCACCAGGGTCAAGTGGTGTCGGCCGGGTCGATTATCATCCGTCAACGGGGCACGAAGTTCCATGCTGGACAAAATGTCGGCATGGGCCGCGATTACACCCTGTACGCGAAGGTTGACGGTCGGGTGGCCTTTCGGCAAAAGAGCCACACGCGGCGAGAGATTGACATTATCCCGGTGACAGAGGCTCAATAGCTAGGGGATAGTGAAGGGCTTAATTGTACGTTGGACTGTGTTAGTGGCGCTGGGGGCTGGCGACGCGTTGTTGCCAAGCCCGTGGCGCCTTTTTGCCGTGGGTGCGACGGTGTTGTATCTCATCGAATGGACTGCGCTCCGCCATCGCGTGACGACCATCCGGATTGTGCGGTTGCGCCGCCACCGGCTGGCCAACCAGCTGCAATTGGTGGGCGGATGGCTTCAACTGGGAGCCGTGGGAAAGGCAGAAGAGGCTCTAGAGACGCTGATGAAGGCGGAAATGCAACAATCGCAATGGTTTCGGCGTATGCCAAGTCATTGGAGCTATTTGTTCCTGCGCTGGGATGCCGCCAGTGAAGAGCGTGGAGTGACCATTCATTGGGAAGGGCTCGATAGTTTGCTGCCAACCTATCGGATGGCGTGGATGCTGGAGCGGCGAATGGCGCAAGCTATGCGCATTGCCGAAACGGCCATATGGGTGCAATTTCGCTCCCAGGGATTCAGCATTCGCGTGAACGAACAGCGGCATCCATTACCGCGCGAATGGATCGTCGTGGATGAGGGCATGCAAACCGATTGGCCCAGAGGCAGGACGCCTGCTTCTGGTGGCACTGCGAACCGGATGTAGAAGAGGCGAGAGACATGTTTGTAGACGAAGTATCCATCTTTGTGCAGGCAGGAAACGGCGGCAACGGATCTGTGGCATTCCGGCGGGAAAAATATGTGCCCAATGGAGGCCCCGCTGGCGGTGACGGTGGGCGGGGCGGGGACGTCATTTTTGTCGTGGATCCCGGTCTCAATACCCTCATGGACTTTCGTCAACAGCGCCATTTCCGGGCCCAGAGCGGCGAAGCCGGCGGCAATAACCGACGTCACGGCAGTGATGGTGAGGACCTGTTGATCAAAGTGCCGCCAGGCACCTTGGTGAGTCGTGAAAATGGCGAGGTCATCGCGGACTTAGTCCATGCTGGGGAAACGGCCGTGATTGCCCAAGGCGGCCGCGGCGGGAAAGGCAACACCCACTTTGTCAGTTCCACCCATCGGGCGCCCAAAGTGGCGGAACGGGGCCAGCCCGGCGAGGCGGGCTGGGTGACCATGGAATTGAATCTTTTGGCTGATGTGGGATTGGTGGGCTTTCCTAATGCCGGAAAGAGTACGCTGATTAGTGTGGTGTCGGCCGCTCGACCCAAGATAGCTGACTACCCGTTTACGACGCTCGTACCCAATTTGGGAGTTGTCGCTGATTATGGCGATCCCTTCGTCATTGCCGATGTTCCGGGTCTGATTGAAGGTGCCCATACGGGCGCAGGATTGGGAGACACCTTCCTGCGCCATTTGCGCCGCACGCGGACTTTGGTCCACCTCGTGGATATGAGTCCCGAAACCGGACGCGATGCCGTCCAAGATTATCGCATCATTCAACAAGAATTGGTGGCCTTTTCTCCGGAACTGGCGTCTAAGCCGACGTTGGTTGTGGGCACGAAGTTGGATCTGCCTGGGAGCGAGACGGTTTTTGAAGGATTTCAAGAGGCTCTGGCGCCCGAGGCCGTGTTTGGCATTGCAGCCGTGACAGGGCAGGGCGTACCAGAACTGATGTGGCGCGTTCGCCGATTGTTAGACGCGAACCCGCCCGCCCCGATGGAGCGCCGGGAACCGGTGGAGCGACCGACGGTGCGTGGGTTCCGGGTTGTGCCGGAAGGGGAGAACGCAGTGCGGCTGGTGGGGGATGTGGAGAACCGGGGCTCCATGACTCTCTGGGGCAATCCCAATGCCGAGAACTACTTTGTCGAGTATCTTCGGCGCCGGGGAGTCGTCCAAGCATTGCGGAGAGCCCGCGTCGCCGACAATACCGAAGTCTGGGTCGGTGAAGGTCTGCTGTTTTTCCGCGACGGTGATTTGACCGCCGAGGAGCCCGAGGATTCGCTTAAAGGCAAATAGAGGAATTGCCCTCCGGGGCGTCGAATTGAGGGGCCAATGGTTAAAGCGCGTCGAGCTATAGGGCTAATGGGAGGTACGTTCAACCCGATTCACTACGGTCACCTTGTCGCGGCCGAAGCAGCTCGGGATGCATTCAACCTGGATCAGGTGATTTTCATTCCTGCGGGCCAGCCTCCCCACAAAGCTGATATTCACGTAGCAGACCCGGAACATCGGTATCTGATGACGTTTTTGGCCATTGTTTCAAACCAGCACTTTGCGATTTCGCGAGTAGAGATAGACCGGGAAGGGCCATCTTACACCAGCGACACGCTGGCACATTTCCATCAACTGGATCCGGCGGTGGCCTGGTACTTTATCACCGGAGCAGACGCTATTCTGGACATTGTATCGTGGCATAATCCGGATAGCATTTTCCGACACGCGGATCTGATTGCCGCCAGTCGGCCGGGCTACTCGTTAGAGCGTATCCAAGCGTTGGAGCAGCAGTTGGGGAAGGAGCCGATGACCCGGATTCACCCGCTGGAGGTGCCTGCATTGGCCATCTCGTCCAGTCAAATTCGGGAGCGGCTGCAACACGGCCTGTCGATTAAGTATTTGGTGCCGGAGGCAGTGGAGCATTATATCGCCAAGTACCATGTCTATGGTTAGCCAGGGCATGAAGCAGGGGAGAAATGTTCATACTGTGTTCAAGTCCAGTGGTTTCCCAGCATCACGGGAGAGCGTCCTTATCCGTACCGTGTGGATTAGATTGCGAACCGGGTGCCTGGGTCCCTGGCCAGGTGCCTTGACCAAGACACAGGGAGGAATTGCAAGTGGCTAAAACGCTGTATGTCGGAAATTTGCCGTGGTCGATGTCGGAAGAGGAGTTGGCCGACGCCTTCGCCGCGCACGCGCACGTGGTTTCAGCGCGTATTATCACCGACCGGGAGACCGGACGGTCGCGTGGTTTCGGGTTTGTGGAAGTCGAAGATCAGGATGTGGAACAGGCGGTTGAAGCGATGAACGGCACCCAACTGGGTGCGCGTGACATCATTGTCAACGAAGCAAGGCCTCGCCAGAACAAGTATTAGGTCACACCTGGTCTTAAAGGGCATCAGGCGGAGCGAAAGTCCTCGGCGAGCGCCGGGGACTTTTTGATGCGTTGCGTTGCGAGACGATTCTAGGTAAGATGACCACAATGATAGGGGGCACGCGATGATAGTCGAAGAACGGCTCGGTATGCTTACGCCGCATCGCCGCGGCCACTCGGAACGTGTGGCAGAGGTCATGAGGTCATTGGCTGAGCGTCATCACCTGGAGCCCCAGGACGCTCACCTAGCCGGGTTGGCGCACGATTTGGCGCGAGAACTGCCGCGCCCGGATCTCCTCGCGGAAGCCGCACGGTTGGGACTAGCGTGGGGCCTCGAGGAGGAAGAGGAACCCGTCCTGCTGCACGGCCCGATTGCCGCCAAATGGCTGGAGGCAGCGGGAGTGGGAACCCCCTCGATCTGGTCTGCCATCCGCTATCACACCACGGCCGCCCCCGGACTCGACCCGTTGGGCCGGGCCCTCTTTGTTGCCGATGGGGTGGAACCGGGCCGCCGTTATGAGACCCGGGCCATGCTCTATGACTTAGCCCACCAGGATTTGGACGCGGGATATTGTGCGGTAATTGAGCAGACCCTGACATATCTTCAAGAGAAAGGACTGGCACCGCATCCGGACATGATGGAAGCGCTCCGGGAGTGTCACAGCAGATAACTGGCCTCATGTGACTATAGAGAGGGGACACCACCACGAACGAGACATTAGCCAATGCCTTAATGGCAGCAGACACCGCTGAAAGCAAAAAAGGGGAGCGGGTGGTCATCCTGGATATGCGGGATGTGACCCTTATTGCCGACTATTTTGTGATTGTTTCCGCGATGAACGTCATCCAAGTCGAAAGCTTGGCCGAGACTATCGATGAAGCCCTGGCCGCACGCGGGGTGGAGCGGTTGAACCGGGTAGGCAGACAGCGATCGCATTGGGTGCTGTTGGACTATGGAGCGCTGGTGGTGCACATCTTCACGGAAGAAGAACGCAATTACTACAATTTGGAGCGCCTCTGGGGCGATGCCGCGGTCGTGGATCGGGACAATTTGAAGGAGCGGAACGCCTAGATTTGCGACGAGCCTCGGACCGGAAGGGCCTTGGGGCGGACAGGGCTCATGCTATGCACGGTGTCTATGCACCGCGTTGGGACAAGACGGTCACTGCCTGAGTTTGTTCATGTTGCGTTCACAAACCTCCGTCTATAATGACCGCGATGGAGGGGATGAGCTTAGCATGGCATGCATTCTCATTGTGGACGACGATCCCTATCTTCGAGAACTTATCCGCGTGACACTTTCTCAGGCAGGCTTTGAGACCCTGCAAGCGTCGAACGGTCTTCGCGCTATGGACGTTTTGGCACAGCACAAGGTCGACCTGGTGGTTATGGATCTGATGATGCCGCAACTGGACGGGTGGGAGTTGTGCCGACGCATTCGCGAGGACGGCCCCGTTCCCATTGTGATGGTGACGGCCCG